>NZ_JAAHGB010000024.1:0-85360 GCF_010672695.1 Okeania sp. SIO1H4 | reverse complement strand
AAGACCCAGCTAAATGTCCTTTGAACTCTTATCCAATAATGGTTTTGAGCTGCTTGTAACCCTGTGAGGTCAAGGGCATTATTGGGTTTTTAGTCATTTGTCAAAAAAATTAGATGCGTTTTCCCTGGCAGACTAGCTGCAAATAGTTACATACTATCAAGATGATTTTCCATCTAGTTTGGATTTCCAACTCTACCTCATCATTACAGGATTGATTCAGGTCGTTAGTAGCAATATATTCTGTTCTTTTTGTGAAAATAGTAACCCAGAATAATTTGACTGTCTTGAGTGCGTATTACATTCTGAGCAGACCTCGCCAATTAGCAATCGCTTTTTTTTATCTCTAGGAAAACCTTTAATTTTAATGATTTTTCCTGATACTAATTCTCACTCATTCCATCCTAATTATTCCAGTTTTTGATATTTTTTTATACATCCGGTATCGTCTACCTGCGCGATTCCTTTTTAATCGTGGCTAACTTCTTCCAGATGGTCAGGAAGATTTGTCAGAGTATAATTTTTCTGGCTACTTAATTAAATACTGAAATTATTTTAAATAATTAAAATTCATCTTAAATATGTTGACAAACAATTGTTTTTATACTCAAAAAGTATACCAAATAATATCAAGTAACTTGAGTTAAGCTTTGAAATTTTTGATATAGCAATCCTAAATAGGTTGCGGGTAATCAAAAAGTAGATAAAAAAACCGAAACTCTTACCTGTTCCCTGTTCCCTGTTCCCTGTTCCCTGTTCCCTGTTCCCTGTTCCCTAAAAGCGGTAAGATTTTCATACACAAATAAAATAGGATTGCTATATTTTGTTTTTCAAGCGATCGCCAAATAGATAAACCTTTATGGGTCAACACTATATTATAGTGTCTTTGCGTAAGTCCTGAGTATGTTTACCAACTATCCCTGTGAGAATCAATCCACTTGAGAATGCTTGATTTATCCCAATCCCACAATCACCTGCCCTCAGTTCATTCGACTGGCAGTGATGCCTGTTTTTGTGGACATTCATACCAAAATTCATCTCCACTGATTTGTGAGGTTTCGATATGCGCGTACATGAGCATGATGAATCATTTGTCCTTGTCTTGAGTGCCTCTTACATTCTGGGGTCTCCCCAGAATTAGCCACTCGCTTTTTGAGAGGCAGTTCTCACCAAACTGACTACCGTATTATAGGACAGATTTACTGTACGGCTAATTCCTCTTAAACTACTACCCTCAATATGACCTTGCAGAACCATAGGTATTGTTTCTGGTTCAATTTGCCGACGATACTGTAGGGTATAGAAAGTAGAGCGTGTTTGTGCAGCATCCCATAGGAAAAGTTTGTAGACATTCGGGACAATAGTACCGTTGGCTTACTTTACTGGTTTTTTTCGTGCTTATGGACAATGCCCATGACCACACAGAGCACATTCCATAATGGTTTGAACTATTTAGGGACTATATTCATATTACCATTCCCACACTTTCTTGATGCACTACCAATTCAAGTATTAAATTGATAAACATGATAAAATTTTCCCTGAGATAACTATATAAAAATACTATGCAGTTAACACCCCAAGAAAAAGATAAACTGTTAATTTTTACTGCTGCTTTATTAGCAGAACGTCGTAAAGAAAAAGGCTTAAAATTGAATTATCCTGAAGCAGTTGCCTATATTTCCGCGGCAATTTTAGAAGGTGCTAGAGAAGGTCAAACGGTGTCTGAATTAATGAGTTTTGGTACAACTTTATTAACAAGAAATGATGTCATGGAAGGTATCCCAGAAATGGTACAAGAAGTTCAGGTAGAAGGGACTTTTCCTGATGGGACAAAATTGGTAACTGTGCATAATCCCATCCGTTAGAAATTAGAATTGTTGAAAGACAGAAGAAATAGGAAAAAGATAACTATTATGATTCCAGGTGAAATGATTATTCAAGAGGGAGAAATCGAATTAAACCCAGGTCGCCCGACAGTAAAATTATTAATAGCAAATACAGGCGATCGCCCAATTCAAGTTGGTTCTCATTTCCACTTTTATGAAGCAAATAATGCTTTGAGTTTTGACCGTGAACTCGCCAAAGGAATGCGTCTAGATATTCCGGCAGGTACTGCTATTAGATTTGAACCGGGAGATGAACGGGAAGTAATTTTAGTACCATTTGTTGGAAGACGAGAAGTTTATGGTTTTAATGGTATAATTAATGGTAAATTAGACAAATAGTAGGTTGATTTATCCTTCTAGCAACTTCCTCAATTAAAAAACCATCTGCTTGAGAGATTCAATTTCAGTTTGATTGAGGTCTCGCCACTCACCAGGTTGAAGTTCATTTATGTACAGGTCTGCGATCGCTACTCTAACTAACCGTAGTGTGGGAAAACCAACTGCTGCTGTCATTCTTCGCACTTGACGATTTCGGCCTTCTGTGAGAATGATTTCTAACCATGCGGTGGGTACAGTTTTACGAAATCGAATTGGTGGATTGCGGGGTGGAAAATTGGGATCTACAGATAACAATCTTACTTTTGCAGGTCGAGTCTGATAATTTTTGATCGTTACACCTTGTTTTAGTTGTCTTAATGCTGCCTCATCTGGTATTCGTTCTACTTGCACCCAATAAGTACGAGGATGAGCAAATTTAGGGTCAGTTAGTCGGTGTTGGAGTTGTCCATGATTTGTTAGTAGTAAAACTCCTTCACTATCTCGGTCTAATCTACCCACAGGATAAACTGAAGACACGGGAATGTAATCTTTAAGGTTTTGCCGTCTGTTAGACTCATCAGTATTGTCAGTGAATTGACTTAAAACATTGTAAGGTTTATTAAATAAAATGTACCTGTAACTCATGAGTAAAATTATATCAAGTTCGGTTAATTAATCTAAGTAAGGAAGAGGTAAGAAGGAAGAAAAAAAGTAATAATCATGAATAATTGACATATTTTTTCGTTCAATTAGATCGATAAGTTTTGACAAAAAGAGATAAATTGTATAGCAAGTTTTTCTATATGATCATTTCCGCTTAATTATTGAAGTAAGGTTTTTCAATTGCCATAAGTCGCCACTCCCTGTGGATATATTCGTCAAATAGACAATGGTTAGCAATCTTAGTTAAACCATCTAGAGTAGCAAATTGAAGTAACTTTTCATTTACAGTTTCTAATTGTTGATATAATTCTGACTGTTGTAAGGCAATCGCTAATTGTCTAGCTAAATGTTCAATAGATTCAATTTCTGAAGATTGCCATTTTCTTAGTTTTGAACAGTGGTGGGCAATTAATAATCCCCATAATTATTCTCTAGAATAGTCAAAATCTTGCTCAGAAAATTGTTCTTTATTTATCTTTGATATTGGTACTACTAAGTTAGATTTTACTTTAAACCGAGTCATAAATTCAATATGATATAGAATTAAATCAGCAATAGCTATATTTTTAGTAAGATTTGTTTGCTGTAGATTATCATTGTTATAATATGAATTTATACTCATATTTTCTATAACGGATTGTAGACCAGAAGCAATAGATTCCATCAAGACTTCACTAGTTCCATCTGGATTAAATTTATATATCAATACCCTGTCACTTTTAAGAAATTTTATGACTTCATCTACTGTATTTTTGAGAATATCATTAAGGTTTAGTGACTGACGTATTCGTTCTTGAATGAGGGTCATTAATCTCGATCTTTCTGTTTGCTTTCTTAACTCTTTAACAAGTTGATTAATTTGCAAAATTCGACGGACTCGCTGACGTAAAACTGCGAATTGAACAGGTTTAGTAATATAATCTAGGATACCAACAGCGAAGGCAAGATCGATAGATTCTTGATCTTCAAGAGTAGTAATCATTAACACTGAAGTCCCATAGAGTAAAGGGTTGCTATCTAGTTTTTGATCTAGAGACAAATTATTTTATAAATCCTTACTAAAAAGTTCTTGTAATTTGATATAGTAATTAAAGCCATTTATTTCTGGCATCATTGTATCTAGTAGAATTAGGTCTGGTATTTGAATACTAAACATTTCTAGGCATTGCTTACCATTTTTTGCTTCTATTATTTGATATCCTTCTTTTTGTAATACTTGATGAAGTAAATAACGGGTCGATTTTTCATCATCGACTATCATAATTACAGTAGCATTATTCTGTGACTGCATTGAATTCATACAAATCTTATTAAAAAATACTAAGAGCTGATTTGTAAACTTAGCTAAAACCCTGATTTAATCTAACTCTCAGGGATTTAGGCATTATTGAACTATAACTCCCAAAACCCTTGTATTGCCAGAAATTCAGCCTCTTAATATTTACTTTATAAATCAGTTCTAAGAGTTAATTGTAATTTGACTAAATATTTTCTGCAATATATTTTGCAGTTGTGATTGCTTAATGGGTTTATTTAATAAAGCTGCTAAATTTAGTTTTTGGAGCTGATTTTTTTCTGGAGATTTACCAATAGGAGTTAACATAACTAATGGTAAAGATTGATATTTAGGTAGCTCCCTAATAGCAGTAGCAGTTGCCACTCCATTCATTTCTGGCATTTGCATATCAATAATTATTAGGTCAAAAACTTGATTTTGGTTAACATTTTCATGTTGAAGGAGATCTATTGCTTCGACACCTGATGCGACACCATGAGCTAAAATCCCCCACTGACTTAACTGCTTAGTTAAAATTTGTAAGCAAGAAGGATTATCATCTACAATCAATAATCGTTTTTTACCTAATTTTGGTATAGAATTAAGTTGACTTTTCACATTCTCATCAACTTTTACAATTAGGGTAAAATAGAAGGTAGATCCTATTCCTTCTCGACTTTCAAACCACATTTTACCACCCATCATCTCGCAGAGACGTTTACTAATGACTAATCCTAATCCTGTTCCTCCATATTCCCTAGTTGTAGAACTATCTACTTGACTAAATGGTTGAAATAATTTGTGCATTTTGTCTCGGGGAACCCCAATTCCAGTATCTTTAACAAATATTTTTATTTGATACAAATCATTCTCTATATTTTGTTGATTATTGCTTTTTTTTGAATCTATTATTTTGTGAGCTGAAACATTAACTAAGACCTCTCCCTTTTGTGTAAATTTAATTGCATTAGAGATAAGATTAACTAATATTTGGCGTACTCTTATTTCATCTCCTGAAATTATACTTGGAGTATCATCTTCAACTAAATAAGCTAATTCAATATTTTTGTTAACTGCCTTAATAGCTAGTAAATCAATACACTTTTCCACACATAATCCTAAATTAAAAGGTCTTTGCTCCAAATCTATTTTATTAGACTCAATTTTGGAAAAGTCAAGAATATCATTAATAATTCCGAGTAAAGCTATACTACAGTCATGGACATCATTCAAATATTCTTGCTGTTCTAAATTTAAGTCACTATCAAATAACAAAGAAGTCATCCCAATTATTCCATTCATTGGAGTCCGAATTTCATGGCTGATAGTAGCCAAAAATTCACTTTTAGCTTTATTAGCCACTTCTGCTGCTTGTCTTGCTTGTTGAAGAGCAATATTTTGTTCAACAAGTTGTTGACTTTGGCTAGTTTCTTGCTCCAATAAATGAGCATGGGCCAGGGCAATTCCCACTTGTTGGGCAACATCTTCTAGTAGTTCAATTTCATCTTTTGTCCAAGTACGGTAACGATCGCATTGATGCAAGCAAATAATTCCATTGGGTTCACCCTGATAAGAGGTACGAACCATTAACATAGATTTTAATCCTATAGAAATACATATTGATACCGAAATATTTGTTTGTAACAGGGGTTCTGTATAAACATTATTCGAGGCGATCGCTCTATCTTGTTCTAAAAGCTTTCCTATATATGGATTATCTACTACCAGCATTTCTAAATCCATGATTGATTCATATCCTTCCTCTAAATACTCAGCTACAAATGGCACTTTTGGTACTGTCCCTGCTTGATAAGAATGAATAATGCAACGGTTGACGAGAAAAGCTTGACCTATTTGTTTTGCAGTAGTATCAAATATTCTCTGTGTATCTAAACTTTGGCGAATATCTTGAGTAATTTGTCTTAATAGAAGACTACGTTGTAATTGTTGTTGTAGCGCTAAGTGAGTTAAATTTTGTTCAATTGCACTAGCGAGAACATTTGTCACTGACTGTAAAAAGTGAATATCATCAAGAGTAAAAGTATATTTTTTAGTGGCATAAACTGCTAATATTCCTGCTGGTTGATAATTTCCCGGAATGATTAAACTGATACCACTGACAATACCTTGCTTTAACAAGTGTTTGAAGTCTGGATACTCTGAAATTTTAGTGTTGAGGTCTTCAATAATAACTGGTTTTTCCGCAGCTAAAGTGTGAGTAATAATAGAATCAAAAGCCTTAGTAACAACTGGTTGAGCGATTAAAGTTTTTGCTTTATTCATACTAGCTTTAATTTGCCAAGTTTGAGTATCTGATGAGTATTCCCAAATTTGACAATGGTCTAGTTTTAGAGTCTGACAAACTAGGGACACTGCTTCTGACATTAGCTCAAATAAAGAAATATTTTGTAAAGCACGTTGACCTAATTTTGCTAATGCTGCTGCTGCTGAAGCTTGAATAGCTAATTTTTGTTCTGCTTGTTTGCGTTCGTAAAGTGCAGCTTGCTGTTCGCTAATATCCCGCAAAATTATCGTAAATACAGTTTCATCTTTTAATTCTAATTGTGAAATTGATGCCTCTGCTGGAAATTCTGTACGATCTTTTCGCCTAGCAATAACTACAGCTAGTCTATGTTTTGTTTGATGATTTTTTACTTCTAGAGAGTTGTTGAATTTTGACTCTTGCCAAACAATTAATTTACCAAGTGATTGCCCCACAGCTTCCTGATTTGTATAACCAAATATTTTTTCTGCTCCTTGGTTAAACATTTGAATAATTCTATTTCTATCTACTGAAATAATTGCATCTTCCGCCATATCTAAAATACCTGCTAAACGAGCCTCAGATTTTTTTAAAGCTTCAGAAAATGCTATACGTTCATTGATTTCATTTTCTAGCTTTTGATTTAAAAGATTTAAATCTGCTGTTCGCTTGTGTACTCTAGCTTCCAAATTGGCATTCAGGAGGCATATTTTTTCTTCAGCTAAAATACGTTCTCTGATTTGTTTTTCTAGTTCCTCATTAGTTGCTTCTAGTTGTATTAAATCAGGTCTTTTTAAAAGTTTTCGAGCTAAACGAATTAAAAATATTATTGTGACAATAGCAACTATTACTGTAGTACCTTTAACTAACCCTAATAGACCATGATGAGGAGACTGTAGATTCCAAATTTTTTGACTGTAATAAATACCACTAAAAATCATCAAAATTGCCAACATCCAAAAAGTTAAATTGAATGGCATATTTGGTCGTTTAATCAAACAGTAGGTAAGTATTAGTGCGATCAAATAATAGGCCAGTGCCATCAATAAATCTGATGTTAAATTAAATAACATTAACCTTGGTTGTAGTAGGTAATAAATTACATTCATCAGCAAGATACTCGAACTAATAGTTGTTAGAAATAACCATGACATATAATACCCCTCCTGATATACTAGATATTATTATTTAATCAAATCCTAAGCTGTAGTTGCAATTATAACTTTCTAAGTCATGCTGCGTACGGCGACAGCCGAAACGCAAATAGCCATCAGCAAACAGCTTTTTTATCTCCCTGATTTAAGTCTTTCTTTTAAGGCTAATTACTGTACTTCAGTCAACCAAGAAACACTATATAATTTTGATGACTGTCTAGAAAAAAATCTAAAATTAAGCCAAAATGCTTAGTACTCCAATCCAAATAGCAATTACTTTAGGAACTCGCCCCGAAGCTATAAAATTAGCACCAGTTATCCAACTTTTTCAAAGTTCTCCAGATTTTAAAACCCAGGTAATTTTAACTGGACAACATCGAGAAATGGTAAAACAGGTAATGAAATTATTTGAAATTAGTCCAGATCGGGATTTAGCAATTATGCAAACTCGGCAAACATTGACAGATATTATGTGTCGAAGTTTGCAAGGATTAGAAGCGTTATTTCTGCAACTGCAGCCTCAATTAGTATTAGTCCAGGGAGATACTAGCACCGCTTTTGCGGCTACCCTAGCTGCATTTTATCAAAAAATTCCTGTTGGTCACATAGAAGCAGGTTTACGAACCAATGATTTATTGAATCCCTATCCTGAAGAAGCAAACCGCCGTTTAATTTCTCAGATAGCTCAATTACATTTTGCTCCTACCAATTTAGCTGTAGAAAACTTGCACAAATCTGGAGTAGTAGGGGAAATTCATCAAACAGGAAATACGGTCATTGATGCTTTGTTAAAAGTAGCGAAAACTCAGCCTCAATGTTATATTTATGGTTTAGATTGGCACAAATACCGAGTAATATTAGCAACTGTTCATCGACGCGAAAATTGGGGAGAACCTTTGACAGAAATTGCTCAAGGATTTATCAAAATTTTAGACAAGTTTCCTGATACAGCTTTAGTTTTACCTCTTCATAAAAACCCTACAGTTAGAGAACCTTTAAAAGCTATTTTAGAAAGTCATCCCAGAGTTTTTTTAGAAGAACCTTTTGATTATAATCAATTAGTAGGAGCAATTCATAACTGTTATTTAGTATTAACTGATTCTGGTGGTTTACAAGAAGAAGCTCCGAGCTTAGGAAAGCCTGTTTTAGTATTACGAGAAACTACAGAAAGGCCGGAAGCAATCATGGCAGGAACTGCTAAACTTGTAGGTACTGATTCAACTAATATTATGGCTGCTACTGCGGAATTATTGAGTGATGCTGCTAAGTATGAAAAAATGGCAATGGCAATTAATCCTTTCGGTGACGGTCATGCCTCAGAAAGAATTATGAAGATTGTGAAAAGTTATTTTGGTTAAGCTATTTTTGCTCGGTTATATGTCTCTATCGCATTCTTTATTTGGCGTTGCGGAATAAATTTATGAGTTCACAGGAGTTAGGAGTTAGTAAATAGAAAGGAGTTTTTCGGTAACTAAATAGGAAGAAATAGGTATGATATCATTCAGGATAAGAGGGCGAGCAAAAAACTTTCTCCTTCTACTCGGAGTTTCTTATTCTTTCTTCCCTCCTGACTCAGTCCTCCTGACTTCCCCTCCTAGAAGAGGCGCGCGGGTGGGTTGACTCCTAAGTAATTAGAATTAATATCATACACGCGCTTCAGCAACGCCTAATATTGTAATATTTTTCTTAATGATGCTTAACTATAACTCCATTCTCAGCAAAGCATTTGCATCCTTAGTTTTATTGTAGTTAGCGATCGCTTGTTGAAGTTCTCTTTAGTTATAACAGTAGTAAGTCTAACTTTCTCAGTGTGGATGAACTTTATATCTTTGCTTCGACTGCTATACAGACTTTTCCCCCTAGAAAGTTAGAAGGTTAGGTCTTTTTTACTAATCATTTTAGCTCAGAGACTCTAGTAGAGCATTGACTTAATCAACGAATAACGATATAATACGTATTTAAGCATACTATTTAGACTGGCTGCGCTCACGCATACATGAAATCCATTAGAACAAAGCTCAAACTTAATAATAAACAGAAAACTTTGATGGCTCAACACGCGGGCTACTCTAGATGGTGCTATAACTGGGGTTTAAGTCTGTGGAATGCTGCTTACAAAGATGGTGACAAACCAAATGTTTCCTTCGGAATGCTGCGCAAACGTAAGTTGAGAGAGGTTTTTACTAATCACACAAAACCTCTTTATCCCTGGATGAAAAGCTTGTCGTCTAGAGTTTATCAATATGCTTTCATCAACTTAGGTGAAGCATTTAAGAGGTTCTTTCAAGGGTTGGGTAAATATCCAAGATTTAAGAAGAAAGGTAGGTCTGATTCATTCACAATAGATAATTGTGGAAAACCAATAGAATTAAATGGTTGGTGTCATAAATTACCTTTTATTGGCTGGGTAAAAACTTATGAACCAATTGAAGCCACTACTCAAAAAATCACTATTAGCAGACAAGCTGGTGATTGGTACTTGAGTTTAGCTTTTGAATGTACTCCTACTTCCACACCCAAAACAACTAATGTCGTAGGTGTAGATTTAGGAGTAAAAACATTAGCAACTTTAAGTGATGGGAAAGTCTTTGAAAGTGTAAAGTCATACCGTAAATTTGAAGCGAAGCTTTCGAGACTACAATACCTTAACCGCAATAAAAATATTGGTTCAGCTAACTGGAGGGCAGCACAATTAAAGATAGCTAGGCTGCTTCGACGAGTAGCCAACATCCGCAAAGATGCACTTCATAAATTAACAACATACTTAGCCAAAAACCACGGCAGTGCAGTAATTGAAGATTTGAACGTCAGTGGAATGTTAGCTAACCACAAGCTAGCCAAGTCTATAGCAGACCAGGGCTTTTATGAGTTTAGACGACAGCTAGAGTATAAGTGTCAATGGTACGGCTGTGAATTAGTAGTAGTAGACAGATTTTTTCCATCGTCAAAGACTTGCTCTAGTTGTGGTCATGTACAAGATATGCCATTAAATCTAAGAACTTTTGATTGCCCTGATTGTGGCATATCTATAGACCGCGATTTGAACGCAAGTATTAATTTAAGAAATGCGGTCGGCTTGACCGTTGATGCCTGTGGACGGAGTGCTGCCGACAGTTCCGGTGGAAGCAGGAAGTAAACATTAAAATATCACACTATGTGAAGTTTTATGTCGGTTTTATGAAGCAGACTTTCTACATATTTACATTATTTTGCGGATATAATCCATTTGAGCCTATGTTAAAAATCAGATGGGGAGGTAAGGAGATAGGGAATATTTTTTAACCTTTTCCCTTATGCCTTCCGTCCATCTCTTGACTCCTGATTAAACCCTCCTGACTCCTAGCAAAAAAAATGCGGGTCGCTGACAAAGATACTAAATGGGTTCTATGTGATTGCCAGTGGAACCTTTGTGGAGAATTCCAAAAATTTCCTCATCTCTAGCAATAGTAACTTATGGACATGGCATTGCATATGACCTTATTACCTAAATATTGTCTATACAACCCAAATAAGAAGCCATATAACCAAAAGTTTAGGAAATAATCTATATAATTCTACAGATAAATTCATTATACAAAGCGATCAGTAAAACTTAATATAAGTAATTCAGCAGATCTTAATCAAAATACTGGGAAAAACTGCATAAGCTTGGGAAAAGTAGAAGTAGAAGTATAAGGATCAGGATGTAGTTGAGAAAAATACAGGTGGAAACTATGAATTTTCGTACATTTGACGGTAGTAACAATAACTTAGATCATCCTCAATATGGTGGAACTGGTGAAAATTTGCTTCGTTTAGCACCAGCAAATTATGAAGATGGCATCTCTGAATTAGTTGACGGTCCGAATGCTAGATTTATTAGTAACACTGTGTTTAACCAATCAGAATCTATTCTAAACCCCCGAAATTTAAGTGATTATACATGGTTATGGGGACAATTTCTTGACCATGATATCACTTTGAGTGAGTTACAGTCAGGACCAACAGCAGAAACTATTAGCATTCCCATTCCTAACGACGACCCTGTTTTTGTAAAAGGTTCATTGATTCCTGTTACTAGATCGCTCTTTGATGAAAATACTGGCACTGACCTCACTAACCCCCGCCACCAATTTAATGAAATTACAGCTTGGATAGATGGCAGCAATGTATATGGTAGCGACCAAGAACGTGCTGACTTCTTACGCAGCTTTGACGGTGGAAAATTGAAGGTGACTGCTCACTCCACAGGAGATTTACTGCTAACTAGAGGTGACGATGAAGATGCACCTCACATGGCAATGGAAGAAGCAATGGGTGCAAACACTTTTTTGGCAGGGGATGTACGAGCAAATGAAAACTCAGCTTTAACCTCAATACACACTCTTTTTGTACGAGAGCATAACCGTATCGCTGAAATTATTGAAGCTACTCATACAGACTTACCTTTAGACCCTATTGCTCGGGATGAAGAGATTTATCAACGGGCGCGTAAAATAGTGGGGGCTCAAATCCAGAAAATTACTTATGACGAATTCTTGCCTGCTTTGGGCGTGACTCTCGACCCTTATACTGGTTATGATTCAACTGTTAATCCTAATATCAGTACAGAATTTTCTACAGCAGGTTTTCGTTTGGGACATACTATGGTTAGTCCTACTCTACAACATTTGAATGAAGATGGTAGCTCTACAGAATTTGGCCCACTAAACTTATCTGAAGTTTTCTTCCGGCCAGATAGTATTACTGAAAAAGGAGGAATAGATCCGATATTGCGTGGTTTAGCTTCTCAGGTACAGCAGAAAACAGACGCGAAAGTAATTGATGATTTGCGGAATCAATTATTTGGTCCTCCTAGTGAAGGGCCAGTAGTAAATGGAACAGATTTGGCAGCTCTGAATATTCAGCGCGGGAGGGATCATGGTTTGGCCCGCTACAATGATGTTAGGGAAGCATTGGGTTTACCTAGGAAAGATAATTTTAGTGACATTTCATCTGACCCAGAATTGGTGGCATCACTAGAGGCGGTTTATAGCAATGTTGACGAAATTGACCTATGGGTGGGAATGTTGGCAGAAGATAATTTACAAAATTCTAGTATTGGGGAGTTGAATGAAGCGATTTTAGAAGACCAGTTTGAAAGATTGCGAGATGGCGATCGCTTCTGGTATGAAAATGATACTCACTTTGCTGAGTGGGAGTTAGGCGATGGTGTTTTGGTTTCAGATTGGTTAGGTGGTCTTCAGTTGTCGGATATTATCAAGTCGAACACTGGAATTGAAAATATTTCTGAAAATGTGTTCTTTGTGAGTACTTCTACTACTCCTGTGCCTAACATTAACGATGGCGGACCTACTTCTTTAATTATCCTGGCTAGTTTTTTGATGATTGGTCGTCTATGGAAGATGTTACCAACAATTAACAGACAGTCGAGCGATCGCAGTTAATTAATAAATAGGACTTACGCACCTGGAACGTATTTTCGTCCGAAGCGACCGACAGGGTTTGCGCAGCAGTCCGGAACGGAAAGCAATCTCAAATTTTAGTCTTTCCTACCTTATGCGTAAGTCCTGTAATATAGCAGTCGAAAGAAAGGTGAGGAAATATTAAAAGCTTAAAACTTAGACAATCCAAGATTTTTCCTTCTTCCTTCTTATTTCTGCTATACATAGTAGGAGCATTGCATACAACGCTCCTACAAATGATCAACGACCGCTAATGAACTAGCGATCGCTCTGAGAGTTTATTTCACAGATATTTTTTTTGGCGTTGCTGAAGCAGGTGTATGATATTAATCCTAATTACTTAGGAGTTAGGTCTACCGAAAACAGTAGCTGCGGACAATGCGAATGCGTACTTTAATAGATTTTTCATGGTTAAAACACCTAGTAATTCATAATTTATGTGTGTGATATAGAATCCGGTTATGTAGTATATGTTTATAATTCTATCCACACTTCAATATTTAATATAAAATCAGGTTATACAGTTATCACACTTTCTACTTCCATTCAATGCAGACATAAAATGCCGGAATATCCACAGATAATTCCAACTCTCATCCTTTCTTCCTCCTGACTCCTGACTCCTGACTCCTGACTCCTTTCATCATACAATAACTAATTATCCGGATACTATATGAGTTGATGGTGTGAGTATGAGTTTAATAATTAGTTTACTTTAACTTGAAGATTGATACTTCTCAGTAGTTTTAGCGGTTTGTGAACCTCTCTTGCCCTCACAAATATAATCTAACTAATCCTACTTAAGTGTTGCAAGCCTTTTTGCAAGACTTTACTGAATCTTGAAAAAACTCTACTACTAATTTCACCCTATTCAATGTTATTTCACCAGAGATATTTACGGAATTAAAGTATTTTTTATCATATATATAACAGTATTAACAATTAGAACAATAGTCGTAGATATATGTAGTTAATTGATTTTACCTATTTCATATATATGGAAAATGATCAAAAAAAGCCTTATATAGATTTCAAGCCAATTATAAGTAATTAGTCTACACAACTGAGTGATGTTACTAAGTATTTTTTACTAAGCTAAATTGTATTTTCATAAAAAATAACAATTTATTGTGAAGTGTGCGTCATATCACTGACATAAATAAATATAATATGCTATATGCAAAAATCTAACTAAAATGTCACAATAATATGTAGATATAAAAAGTCAGGTCAAAGTAGAGGAGGCTTGGAATTGGCAACGTACAATACCAGGGCACAAAATTAATGAGTGAGGATCTGAAATTCAACTCTGACTCCTGACTCCTAGTTCCTGACTCCTTTCTTGATAAAAGTCCTTTTTTGTAATTAAGGAAAACTCTTATGGCTAATACCAGCAATTTTCGTCAAGCAATTCGTGAGGCTCAAAGTCAAAACCTAGTTGGCCCTAACGTGATTTCTAATGCTCTACCTTTTGTAGGTGGTGGCCTAATTCTCACAGCAGTAGGTACTTTTGGTGGCCTACAAGTGCTGCAGTCTAACCCTGGTCTATTTATGACCACATTCTGGGTAGCACTTATCGGCGAATTAGCATTATTTTTTATTGCCCGTGGAATTGCGGAAAAAGGCAATAATAACGTAGCCCTACCTTTATTAGCTACTTACAGCTTGTTATCCGGCTATACTCTGAGTGGTTTAGTATTTGTGGCTTTAAGTACCCAAGGAGTAGGTATTGGGGGAGTAGGTTTTGCTGCCCTCGGTTGTGGTGTCACCTTTATAGCAGCTCGTCAAATAGGCTCAAATCTATCTGAAGAAGATGGCATGGCCTTGACTAAAACTGTCAGCTTGGGAATAATTGCTTTATTAGTAGCAGTTGTGGGCCAAGTTATTTTTAGCTTTTTCGGTGTTTATACTCCAAGTTGGCTAGAAATAGGTATATCTGGCATAGGTGTATTTCTATTTGCTGGCGCTGCAGTGGTAGATTTTTACATCTTGCCTCGTACTTATCGCGACGATCAGTATATTCCCGCAGCTCTCTCAATGTACTTAACTTACATCAACCTATTCATTTTTATTCTGCGACTTTTGATAGCTATTAATAGTCGCGACTAATTTATACATCAGAGAATAGGGAATAGGGAATAGGGAACGGTGGGAAAAACATTTCCATGTCTGAGGTTTATCATCCCCATAAGTCCTAAGCAACTCTTTCCCTTTCTATAGCTATCAGCTTTTCAGTAAGTTTAGGTTATAGTCATCTTTTGATGGACGAAAAGCAAGCAAGAGCGATACCAAAATTTGCCAAACCCGGTATTAGTGCTAAACCCAGCACTGAAATAAACCGGGTTTTATTGTATAGTTTATTTTTATAGTGGTTTGTGTGTAACAGGACTTACGCACTGACAATAGATATAGGGTTTTGGTGTGTTACGCTACCGCTAACACACCCTACTGAACTGACACGCCTAAAAATGTAGGTTGGGTTGTAGCTTGCACACCAAGTAGCGGTACGGCAGTGTTAGCGGAGCTTCCCGAAGGGAAACCCAACAAAAGCTTACTACTGTTGGGTTAATCCTAACGGATAAGCTAGCGCTAACTTCTCTCAACCCAACCTACACTTATTGCACCATTTTAGCTGTGTCAGTCTACTACTGAACTGATTATTGAAAGGAGGCGATCGCCATGGAAGTATTAGACATTAAACGAGAAATTGAAAATTTGTCCTCTCGTCTGGGAAAAACCCAGGACTATCTTTGACGTTCCGGCACTAAAAGCAAAAATCCAAGATTTAGAGCAAGTTGCAGCTCAACCGGAATTTTGGGATGACCAAACAACGGCACAAAATACTCTGCAAGAGCTTAATGACCTCAAATCTCATCTACAGCAATATCAGCAATGGCAAAATAATCTGGAAGATACTAGAGCAATCTTTGAGTTATTGGAGCTAGAGACAGATGAGTCTTTATTAGAGGAAGCTCAAGCAACTATCTCTGGTCTCAACCAGGAGTTAGACCGGTGGGAACTACAGCAATTATTATCTGGTCTCTATGACCAAAATGGTGCAGTTATTACTATTAATGCTGGTGCTGGAGGTACAGACGCTCAAGACTGGGCAGAGATGTTGTTGCGGATGTATACTCGGTGGGGAGAAAGCCATAACTATAAAGTACAGTTAGCAGAAATTTCTGAAGGAGATGAAGCAGGTATTAAGTCTGCAACTCTGGAAATTATCGGGCGCTATGCTTACGGTTATCTGAAAGCAGAAAAAGGTACTCATCGCTTGGTCAGAATTTCACCTTTTAATGCCAATGGCAAACGGCAAACCAGTTTTGCAGGAGTTGAAGTGATGCCTGTGCTAGATCATTCTGTAGAGTTGGAAATTCCAGAAAAAGATTTGGAAATTACTACTTCTCGGTCTGGCGGCAAGGGAGGTCAAAACGTCAACAAGGTTGAAACCGCAGTGCGCATTGTTCATATTCCTACAGGTTTAGCTGTGCGTTGTACTCAAGAGCGCAGTCAGTTACAAAATAAGGAAAAAGCCTTAGCATTACTCAAAGCTAGGTTACTGATAATTGCCAAAGAGCAACGCGCTCAAGAAATTGGTGAAATTCGGGGTGATATGGTAGAGGCAGCATGGGGTAATCAAATTCGTAACTATGTATTCCATCCTTATCAGATGGTAAAAGACTTACGGACTCAGAAAGAAACTACTGCTATTACAGATGTGATGAATGGCGAGCTAGACTCATTCATTGAAGCTTATCTGCGACAGGAAAATCAAATGGTCGAGAGTCAATAGGAGACAGGAGACAGGAGACAGGAGACAGGAGACAGGAGAAATGGGAATGAGCGAGGAGATAGGAGCAAGAATTGTTAATTTGGGATTTTTCTGCCCAACTATGCGCCTAAAATACGCTCCTTTTTGAGCATAAAGAGCTGAAAACCAGGCACTTTTGAAAAGCCCCAAAAAGGCACTTGTCTTTATATGTCAATGCTTTTAGATTTAATCAGCAGAGCAATAATTAGGTCGCGCCACCCCGCCTTGACTGGCGAAATATTTTTGGAGCGAAGCTCAAATCTCCGTTACAAAAATAACTTCTGACTTCTGACTTCTGACTTCTGACTTCGTTAATGGGTCGGGGCGGGTTTATCTGAATAATTTGTCACACCATTAACTTAACCCGGAACCCGCCCCTACTATTGCAACATTTTAGGTGTAGAAAAATAGTTAGTCCTCTTCGGGTAATGGTATACAAGAACAAGGGACGTCTGGAACAGGAGCAAGATGCTCCCACTGCCATACATAACAAAAATCATGACAGCACTACCACCGAAAAATGCTCCCATCTCCCATCTCCCCTACTCCCCCACTCCCCTACTCCCTCTTTAGCCCAAAATATGTCACAATGAAGATATTTTATCCCACCCTGACTATAATATGTCCTCATGTCAAAGGTCTACAGCACTATCGAGCTAATAGATATCCTAGCTGAAGAGCGCCAAGCTTGTCTGCAAGGCCAACGCCTGAATTTGGCAGCAACTCCCCGCACGGGAAACCCAGTAGTTGACCATTTTCTCAAACCAGAAGCTTTCCAAAAGTTTACTGCATATCAAGATTTTAAAGCTGCTGTTCATCGCTATCAAACAGAATATTTGGTCTCTGGTATTGTGTGGCGACAGGTGACAGTTAATGATAAGATTATTAGTTTTCCCGTAGTGCATGAACAATTAATTGCGTTATTGAGCGATCTAGAAATTTTGCAGGCAGCAAAGGTTTCTGTATTAAATTTCTGGAGTCAGGTGACAGTGGGGATGGACTTATATTTAAGTGTGGGTAGTGGTCGAGACTTTCGTAAAATAGAGATACAAGAAGTAGAAGCGATCGCTCAACGTACAGAATGGGCAAATATGTTGAAGTGGGAAAAATCAAATTTTCTGGAGATGCTACTACAGTTAGGATGGGGAAAACCAGAGTTAGCAGCTTATCGTCGCGGCTGGCCTAATTCTGGAAGTGAGTATATTCATGCTGTGAAACCAGGAAAGCAACCTATTTGTTAAAAAAGCGGTCAGCGGTTAGCATTCAGCAGTCAGCGGTAAATGTTAATATAGTGGTTATGCATTCCTGTTCATCTAAGTGAGATACACCCGCGCGAGCAAGATGCTCGCACTCATAACACTTAATTATTAATATCTGTACTTCATATAGTTAGAATCTGCTGTAACTGATAACTGATAACTGAAAAAATGATTAAATCGACAAAAACATTAAGTTTAGGAGATCCTGCTCCTCCTTTTATTTTACCAGACCAGTCAGAAGAATTATTATATTTCAGAGATGAAGCTGGTAAGCCATCAATTCTAATTTTTTATGCCTCTGATGAAATTCCTGCTTGTCGAGAGATAGCTTGTGCATTTCGAGACTTAATACCTACTTTTAATAAATTTAATTTACAAGTTTATCTAATTAGCTCTGACTCATCAGCAGTTGTCAAAAATTTGCTGGAGAATATAATATTCCTTTTCCATTGCTGTCAGATTCTAAGCATAAAATCAGTCGTAAGTATGGTGTTTGTTTTCCTGTAGATAATGACCGGAAAAATATGCAATATAGCCGGGTAGCTTTTTTACTCGCTCCTAACTAAAGAATAGTTAAAATTTATCATCTCAAATATTTATCAAGTAGTATTGAAGCAATATTAAAAGATATTAAAGATATACTGCCTAAAGAGGAACCTCGTCATATTCAGATGCAGGCTCCGGTACTGTTAATTCCTAATGTTTTTTCTCTAGAATATTGTAATTATTTGATTGATATTTGGCATACAAAAGGTAATGATGAATCAGGTTTTATGCGTAAAAAAGGTGAGAAAACTGTGCCATATATTGACCACACTCATAAGATTAGAAGAGACCATTTTGTGAAAGATGAGGAAATTATTACCAGTTTAGATAAAATTATGATGTCAAGGGTATTTCCGGAGATTAAAAAAGCTTTTAATTTTAATGTTACTAGACAAGAAAGGTATAGAATAGCTCGTTATGATGGCAGTCTTGGTGGTTTTTTTAATGCACATCGAGATAATACTACGCCAGGTACAATACATCGAATATTTGCAATGACATTAAATTTGAATGTGGGTGAATATGAGGGAGGATTTTTAAGATTTCCAGAATACGGACCTCATTTTTATAAACCTGATACTGGTAGTGCGGTAATTTTTTCTTCTTCTTTGATGCACGAAGCTACTCCGGTGACATCTGGTTTAAGGTTTGTACTTTTGAATTTTTTCTATGGGGATAAGGAGGCAGAAGCGAGGGTTAATTATGAAAATAGAGCGCAGAATGATTATGATGCAGTGGTTAGAATTCAGAATTAAGAGTAGTCTAGTAGTCTAGTAGGGTGTGTTAGCGAAGCGTAACGCACCGAAACATCAGGGATAGGCGGTGCGTTCAATTTTCTATTTTCAAACAAATACTCATAAATAAGGTGCGTTACATTTCATGCTTCGCACCCTACTGGACTGGCATAATAAATCAAGGTGCGTTACATTTCATGCTTCGCACCCTACTGGACTACAAACAAAAGCTTTTTTGATCACTTATTGGAATGCCTAATTATAGAAGACCTAATATTTCTGGTGGAACGTATTTTATCACTCAAGTCCAGTAGGGTGTGTTAGCGAAGCGTAACGCACCGAAAATCTGGCATAATAAATCAAGGTGCGTTACATTTCATGCTTCGCACCCTACTAGACTACAAACAAAAGCTTTTTTGATCACTTATTGGAATGCCTAATTATAGAAGACCTAATATTTCTGGTGGAACATATTTTATCACTCAAGTAACTTATCAAAGAGAAACTTGGCTGTGTGGCGAAGTTGGTAGAAAAGCTCTCAGAGAAGCGATCGAAAGAGTAAGGGATAAACATCCTTTTTCTATTGATGCTTTTGTTTTGCTACCAGAGCATTTTCATTGTCTGTGGACTTTGCCTGCCAATGATGGAGATTTTTCAATGAGATTGCGACTAATTAAAACTTATGTTACCAAACATTATAAGCAAGAATTAGCTATTAATCGAGAAATTTCTCTGTCACGACAAAAGCGAAAAGAAAGCAATCTTTGGCAGCGTCGTTTTTGGGAGCATTTGATTCGAGATGAACAAGATTTTGTCAACCATTGTGATTATATTCATTATAATCCTGTTCGGCATGGGTTATGTACAAATCCCCAAGATTGGCAATTTTCCAGTATTCATCGGTTTATAGCTCAGAGAATTTATCCGGCAAATTGGGGAAGGGATGGGAGTCCAGAAATACCCCAAGGAATTTGGGATGAATAAAACGTAGGGTGTGTTAGCGATAGCGTAACGCACCGAATATGGTGATGGTGGGTTAAGGCTCCCATTTTCAAACAAATACCCATAAATAAGGTGCGTTACATTTCATGCTTCGCACCCTACAAGATCGCACTAAGCGCTTGGGAGGATAGATTCTCAACTGTGTTTTCGTATCGCTTCGCTTGCTCGCACGACACTTTCCACATTATGAACTAGTTCATTATAGTTATTGTTGAAATCTTTTTTAGCGGAATTAATTTTATCCAACTCCTTATCTAATTGCACGGCTTCGATGATACTTCCAATTACCAACAGCAAGACTCCTATGACTCCGAGAACGTCTGCAAAGGCTTCCGAGGCAGAGATTTCGACAGTTTCCACTTCAATTGCCTCCCCTGTGGCAGTCATTTCTGCAGCTTCTACAGGAGTGGACGATGTAAGTTTCTGGAAAGCTGCTTTAATAAATCTTCCTGGTCTTACACCACTAACTGCCCAGTTATGCGATATGACCAAAAGGTCCAGTACGCCAACAAATTCTCCCACATTAGCTAGCGTTGTCTGCACTTTATCCAAATCATCGTTTTCTCCAGGCTTATCCAAATTTATCTTTAGACCCTCTAGATCAAATAAGCCTTGCCACTTGGCATCCTTTAATTTCAGCAAATCCAAGTGGATTTCCGCTACCTTACCTTCAAAATCTTTTTTGGTAACGATTAATTTATTTAGATTTACAATAATAGTCCAGAATAGACTTTTTATTAACTGATCTACATTTAGCGCCTTATCATTTGTGGCTTTTTGGAGTCCTTCTACATAGCGCCTTGTCTCGTCGTTTATGATTATTCCCGATGCATGATCGTTCAATTTTTGAATATTGCTCTGCGCCTTATTCGACCAATCTTTAGCATGATCAACCTCAAAACTAACTCCCGGGCTGGTTATTATTCCAGCAGCTAAACCCTCTGCTACACTAATATGATAGTGCATTCGGTCGAAATCGTGATTAATCTCATTCCTGAGGGCGTTATTAATAGAACTGTCTAGGCCCGCGCCATTATTGTAAATTCGGTTAAATACAACAAATAGGTCACTATACAGATATTCGTATTGTTCATTGAGATCTCCATTGGTTGTGATCTTTTCGATCATCTCAAGAACCGTTTGGTTGCTGGACGCTATTTTGAGAATCTCTAGATGAGTAATAGTTTTATAAGTCACTGACGCTTCAATATTCAACTTAAACGTAATCATTTTAAGATCCCAGTTTTGGTTAACATCAAGCATTTGCCCACTGTTAAATTCGTACTTGCCGAGATTTTTGCCTGTGCCAACACAATACACTTCATTCAAGGGGTCGGAAGGGTCGAAAGCTAGCCAATCAAGTGTCCATCCTCCAAGGTAGCCTTGATCTTCCCATTGTTTTAATGTCTCATTCCATTTGCCGACGTTGGAATCAGTTCCAACACACCACATCGTATTGTTCTTATCAAAAGCCAGCATCTTTATTGTCCATCCTCCACCACCTAGATCTTCCCACTGTTGTAATGACTCATTCCATCTCCCGACGTTGGAATCAGTTCCAACACACCACATCGTATTGTTCTTATCAAAAGCCAGCATCTTTATTGTCCATCCTCCACCACCTAGATCTTCCCACTGTTGTAATGACTCATTCCATCTCCCGATGTTGGAATCAGTTCCAACACACCACATCGTATTGTCCTTATCAAAAGCCAGCATCTTTAGAGTCCATCCTCCACCACCTAGATCTTCCCATTGTTTTAATTGCTCATTCCATTTGCCGACGTTGGAATCAGTTCCAACACACCACATCGTGGGGAATTGACTAGTTAATTCATTCATGATGTTTTGTCTTTCGTTTATTTAGCTACATTTTTGACTTTGGACGGAAAAAATTTTATTACCTGTCCTCCGTTAACTCAATAATGCGCAATTTCTCCCGCAAACACCACCAAAGTTTACAATTTTAAGAAAAAAGTTAAGGATATAGTTTCAAAGTCTTTCCCCATATCGATTTCAGGAATCGAAAACTTAAGAGCTTCGCCATCATTGGGGAGGAAATTGCTTAACTTTGGAAAAACTCAAAAGTTATAAACTCTACGGTAGTGTATCAGTAAAGTGTGGGATAAGTAATCAAGTCGTTCCAACTCCAAGGAGCGATGTAGCTATGCTAGGTTTCGATATGCATGAACATGGGCATTATGAATCAAATTTGTATTTTTTTGCACGTCCATAACAGCAGCAGAATTTCTTGTGGCAATTCATGCACATTATCGCTATTCATCCAGAAATCAACTGATAATAATATGTTAAGAAGACAAAAAACAACACTCAAGCAAGCAAAAAAACTCCTACATTTTCTTTATGCACAATCACCTCTACTCTACTTCAGGTTCCGTAACCTTAACAAATCTTCAGACAATCTGAATTCCACTATTGTCGGGAATTTACAGTTGAGTCTGTACAATCTCAGTTCTGATATTTTCGGAATTTACGGTTGAGTATCTAATATCAAGGAATATAGAGAGTAACGGTGCATTGTAATTATTTCAGTAACAGTATAGTAGGGATTTGATGGCCATCTATCATCCCTATATAAAAATACAATTTAGTTGAGTCGCAAACAACCTTTTATTAACCTTTTTTTTTAACTAGATACAATGAGCAATTATACACGGCGACGTGGTGTAACACTGACGGAAAAAGGCTCAAGGAAACTCATTCAAGCCAAAACCGAGGCAGAAATTGAGCAAAATAAACGATACACCCTCGAATTTCTCAGTGAAGAAACAGGCTTAACACCCAACACTCTCAGCAAAGTCTTTATCGGCTCATCAGGAGTTGATAAGCGAAGCTTGAAGTGCTGCTTCGATGCCTTTAATCTAACTTTGTTAACGGACGATTATCTCTACCGGAAGTCCGATGAAACTTGCTCCGAACTCGAACCAGTCTGGGATTCTCCTTTCGATCTGCTTCGCGATCGCAACAATACCCCCCAAACAAAAAAAATGGTTCAACCACAAGACGATCTGCAACCTCGACCCCCAACTGCACCGGGAGGACAGATGCCCCTAGATTCTGTCTTTTACATAGACCGTCCCATTATTGAATCCCTGTGTTACGAAGGCATCCAACAACCAGGTACACCACTAAACATCCGCGCTCCCAAGCAAATGGGTAAAACCTCCCTAATGAGTCGCATCCTGGTTTTCGCTAAATCTATGGGTTATCAAACCGTTTCTCTGAACTTACAACTAGCCGATGCCAAGATTTTACAAGACCTAGAAAGCTTTCTACAATGGTTTTGTGCTGGAGTTAGCAAGGAGTTAGAATTGCCCAACCATAGCGCCGACTTTTGGGATAACTCCTTGGGTAGCAAATCAACTGCCACCGACTACTTCAATGATATTATCTTAGCCAACCTAGATTCTCCTCTGGTAATAGCTATCGATGAACTCAATCAGCTTTTTGCCTATCCCAATATTGCTAGTGAATTTCTCCAATTTCTGCGAACCTGCTCTGAGCAAGCTAAAGCAAGGGCAGCAAAGAGGAATGTTTGGCAGAAGCTGCGACTGGTGACAGTTCATTCTACTGAAACTATGATACCACCCTCAATTAATCCCTCCCTGTTGAATACTGGGTTAGTCATCAATTTACCTGAATTTACCCCAGCTCAAGTGCAAGACCTAGCACAGCGGTGGGAACAAGAAATAACTGAACCACAAATCAAGCAACTGATGACTCTTCTGGGTGGACATCCCTATCGTTTGCAGTTAGCATTTTATTACCTACAGCAACAGACCATAACCCTAGAAGAACTTTCAGAAAATTCTGAGAGAGCAACTGCTCTTTATGCAGAACATTTACAACAACAATGGTGGAATCTGCAACGCTATGATAAATTATTGCCTATCTTTACTGAAATTGTGAACAACCCCAAACCGATAGAAATAAAACTCTCCCTTGGTTATAAGTTGCAACAGATGGGGTTGGTTCATTTGGAAGGCGATCGGGCAAGTCTGTCTTGTGAGTTATTTCGTCCGTTTTTTCTGCAAGTTTTGAATTGATTGTTATTTGGACTGAGGTGCGTTACATTTCATTCATGCACCCTACTGGACTAATGAAATAAACTTAGGCAAGGTTGATGGTAGGCAAATGCAACGCTCACACAGATTATGGCATGGATGCACAGATTAAATGTAAGTGCGTTTTTGGCATGACACACCTAAAATGTTGCAATAGTAGGGGTGGGTTCCGCGTTAAGTTAATAGGTGTTACAAATGATTCAGATAAACCCGCCCTCGCCCCAATAATCTAATGCACTTAAACAACACTAAAAGCTTGAAAAAGTTGTTTCATTTCAGCTTTAAGTCCTGTAATTGCATCTTCTAAAGAATCACAATCATCTGTATCAAGTAAATGAGCATCACCAAAATCAGCACTTGACCACAAATAGACAGGTAATCCAATAGTTAAACTTCCTCTCCACTTTTCGTTGTATGTATCAAGCGTAATAAAAAAGTTTCTTGACGTAATATCTTCCGGTTTTAGAACAAATTTCCCCCACACAGAAAACCCGAAATATTCTCCATTTATTTCGTTATTGTATTCCCAATCAGAGAAATTGGGAAAAGCTGTTTTTGCTTGTTCAATTGCCTCTTGAATTTCAACTTCTGTTAATAACATATTACTGAGATATAAGTGAAATAAGTACTTAGGTAAGGTTGATAGTAGGCAAATGGGGCGCTCACACAGATTATGGCACGGATGCACAGATTAAGTGTAAACGTATGTAATATACCACAAATATCTGTTGTAGGGGCGAATGGCATTCGCCCTTAAAGTTAATTGGGATCGATACCCAATTCCCGCAACCTGGTCTCAAGTTCTGCCAACTTCTGCTCCGCTTTTTCAGCACGTTGTAAAGCTAACTCCTTTTCCAGTTTCTCTTGGTTCGCACGTTCGCCACCAGTAGGAATCACATTTCCCTCAACATCGCACCAACGCAACCAAACATCCTGCTTGCCTTCAAATTCTCCTGACCATAAAGTTAACCCCAACCCGACTTTTTCTAACCAAGTTTCCGTCATTTGCTGATAACCGTTTGCCCTCAACTCATATACTTGCAGCAGAGACTCTCCTAACTTTTGCAATGGATCGAAAACCACATAATACCAGACTCCTATTCGTGCATAACCTGCAAGTTTACTACCCAACTCGTTCCCCACTTTGTTAGAAACTATTTCCACTACCACATCTGGTGCTTTACCAAATTCCCAAGTATAATAGCTGCGGTTTTCTCTTTCTCGCCAGTCCTCAGGTATTGTCACATCTAGACTCAGGAAAACATCAGGCACTAAAGCTGGTTTGTTGACAGCATAAAATACTCCTATATTCGCCGCCGCCAAGAACCGACTACTGCCATCTACACCCAACCATGAATCAGATAAACAGGTTGTCACCAGACGTTGTTGTTTTTCCGATTGAAAATTATCTACTGGAGTATCATCCTCTATGATTAAATGGCTAATATCGGGAGCAGCTATTTCTTCTATTTCTACTGTTGTTTCATCTGTTGTGATTTTAGATATCATATTCAGCTTTCTCCTGGTTTGCACGTTTGACTTCTTCGCGTCAGCGAGCAAGACGGTCGCATTTATATTATACAGCAGATTCCGTTTGAGGGATACCAATTCACTTAAAAAATGTCACAAATAGTTGGTAACTGCTGAAGTGGGAAGCAATAAGCGTAGGTTGGGTTGAGGGACGTTAGCGCCAGCTTATCCGTTAGGATAAACCCAACACCAACGAGGCTATAATTAGTCCGCGAAACCCAACACCAATAATACCAATTTCATAAAATATTACCGCAGTGGTTTTATCTGCTGGTGGGAAGTTAGGAATTAATGCTGTAACAACCTCTTTTGAATTTGGTATAAAGCTTTGTTGGGTTTCGGTTCCTCAACCGAACCTACATTTCTTTTGACCTTTGACTTAATTTAGCTCAATACCCAAATCCCGCAACTTAGCCTCAAATTTTGCTATCTTCTGTAAAACAGACTCTTAGATACGAAGCTATGTCAAACAAAACATTTGACCTGAAACAACCACCAATCAGTATTACTGAATTACTATATTCGATTCAAAATGAGCAAGAAATAGTCATTACTAATGATAATATTTCGGTTGCTAAATTGACTCTACTTAATCCAGTTGCTGAAACTAGATTGCCATTAGAAAAAACACCTCAACCTGGATTAAATTTAGGTGCTATGGTAATGATTGATGACTTCTATCAACCTTTACCAGATGAATTTTGGTTGCAAAATCGATGAAATTACTGTTAGATACACATACTTTTATTTGGTGGGATAGTGAGCCATCAAAACTTTCTCAACGTGCATTAGAGTTATTAACAGATAAGAATAATTTGAGGTTATTAAGTGTGGTTAGTCTCTGGGAAATTTCAATCATGGCAGTATGCAGAATCAGAATAATTTACACTATATTCTTCTAGATCGTATGCATATCGAAGTGCTTTGTCTTGATCCCATATATGCTCTAATGCAGTTTTAAGACTCACCCAGAAATCTAGAGATCCTATAGAAAAATCCGAGGATTCATTACTGTATTTTATCCAAAGACTATAAATAGCCTTTAAGTCTTCATCAGGAATACTGGTTGTCATACCATCTGGCATAACACCACGATCCTGAGATCCCCAGCAGAGTGGAGTAGGTGTCTCTGCGTATGTTATTTTAGGATTGAGAATTTTGTCAATATTAGTTTTCTCTTGGCAACCAGATATCTGTCGCAGAATCCTTTCTGTTTCTTGATCAGCTTGCTTCCATCTCCCCTGACTTAAAAGTTCCTGCAATAGATTGTAGTCTACTCCAATTTGTGATTTCAGTTGAATTTTTCCCAGGTCAGCCCCTTTAAAGTTGACTTCTTTAAGGTTAGCTCCACTAAGGTTAGCTCCACTAAGGTTAGCTTCACTGAGGTTAGCTTCACTGAGGTTAGCTTCACTGAGGTCAGCTTGACTGAGGTTAGCTTGACTGAGGTTAGCTTGACTGAGGTTAGCTTCACTGAGGTCAGCTTCACTGAGGTTAGCTCCACTGAGGTTAGCTTGACTAAAGACAACTTTACTAAGGTCAACTTTACCAAGGTCAACTTTACCAAGGTTAGCTCTACTAAGGTGAGCTTCTCTGAGGTTAGCTCCACTAAGGTTAGCTTGACTAAGGTTAATTCCACTAAGATTAGCTTGACTAAGGTTAATTCCAATAAGATTAGCTTGACTAAGGTTAGATCCATAGTTAAGGTTAGCTTCTCTGAGGTCAGCTTCTCTGAGGTTAGCTCCACTAAGTTTAGCTTCTCTGAGGTCAGCTTCTCTGAGGTTAGCTCCACTAAGTTTAGCTTCTCTGAGGTTAGCTCCACTAAGGTTAGCTTCACTAAGGTTAGCTTCACTAAGGTCTACTTGAACATCTCTTTGTTGTTTTCGCCACTGATTCCAAGTATCAATCCCTTTTCTTAAAATTTCTAGCTGCTCAGTATTAGCCATTATATTTAATCTCCAATTTTTGTATTTCCAGTCTATTCAAAATTTCACTCAAGTCAAACAGTACAAATACTTAATTTGACTTTGCTAACCTCAACCTGAATAGTTACATTTTACTTTTGACCTCCAATAATCCTCAAGGAATAACAATCGGATAATTACAGCAACAACTCAACTGTTCTCCGTCAATGTTGCAGATTTGTTTAAAGGGTTTGATGGCGGACAAGTTCATTTATTATCCGGTTCAACAACAGAATTGATACAAAAATGCCCCAGTATTGTCGGGGTTATACCATTTTGAAAAAAGAATGTTACGAATAATAAGCACCATAAAAAGACTTTCAGATAAAGTCTGTTTCAAGAAAAAGGTAATTTGCCACATCAAAAATGGTATTAAATCTATCCATTCTGCATTCTGCATTCTGCATTCTAAATTCTAAATTATAAGAAATACCCTAATTATTTGTAGCAAACATTTATCAATTTGGTATTATAATCTTTATAAAACTTTATAAATTTGCCACTCGTTGCACGATCCCTAGGTTTACACCTAATACCAATTCAATAAATGTTTGTTACAAAAAAACAATTGGATCGAGTTATTAGTTTAGTGATCGCGGAGCATGGTGTCAGCCGTATCGCTCAAATTACTGAAGATGATGCCATGGGTTGGTTTGAACATTGTGGTTTATTCATATGAAAACCGCTGTAATGTGTAACATGCCTCCACTATTGCAACATTTTAGTTGTGTCAGTCAACTACTATTTTGTTTTAGTTTGGTGATAATATGCAATATATTAACTGATATATTAAATACTTAACTATGCAAACTACTGACTTTCTGAGTGAGCTAAATTTATCGCAACGCCAAGCAGTACAACATTTCTGCGGACCAATGCTAGTTGTGGCAGGAGCTGGTTCTGGCAAAACTAGAGCGCTCACCTATCGCGTGGCCCATCTAATACGTCATCATCGGGTACATCCAGAAAATATTCTGGCGGTGACATTTACAAATAAAGCTGCGCGGGAAATGAAGGAGCGGATCGAAAAGCTATTTGCTGGGCAACAAGCAGAAGCAAAATATGGTAAACCATTCTCAGCATTAACACTGGAAGAACAGACTAAGTTGCGATCGCAGGTCTATAAAAGTATTACGAAACATTTATGGATGGGAACTTTTCATAGTCTTTGCGCTCGTATTCTGCGTTTTGATATTAACAAGTATCAGGATGAAAAAAAACGTCGTTGGGATAAAAATTTTTCTATTTTTGATGAAAGTGATGCTCAAACTTTGATTAAGCAAATTGTTACGAAACAGCTCAATTTGGATGACAAAAGATTTGAACCTCGTTCGGTTAGATATGCTATTGGCAATGCTAAAAATAAGGGAATGTCGCCTCTAGAATATCAAAGGTCAGAACCAGATTATCGGGGGCGGGTAATTGCTGAAGTTTACGGTATTTATCAAGATAATTTGGCAGCTAATAATGCTCTTGATTTTGACGATTTAATCAGAATACCCGTAGAATTATTTCGGCAAAATGAGCAAGTATTGGCTTATTGGCATAAACATTTTAACCATATTTTAGTAGATGAATATCAAGATACTAATCGGACTCAATATAATTTTATTAGATTTTTAGCAACGAATGGTGAAGACCCTAAATATTTTAATAAATGGGAAAATCGTTCTGTTTTTGTAGTTGGAGATGTAGACCAATCTATTTATTCTTTCCGCATGGCAGATTATACAATTTTGCTAGATTTTCAACATGATTTTGGAGATGGTTTGGCGGATGAAGATACCCGGACAATGATTAAATTGGAGGAAAATTATCGGTCGCGGGAAAATATTCTGGAAGTGGCAAATAAATTGATTGAAAATAATACTCAACGTATTGATAAAATTCTCAAACCAACGAGAGGTTTAGGGGAAGAAATTTATTGTTATGAGGCGGAAAGTGAGTTAGAAGAAGCGGAGTTTGTTTGTAGTAAAATTCAGGAAATTACAGACCAAAACCCAGAGTTAGATTTAGGGAGTTTTGCTGTACTTTATCGGACTAATTCTCAGTCACGCGCCCTGGAAGAAGCTTTAATTCATTACGATATTAAATATGTGATAATTGGCGGATTGAGATTTTATGACCGGAAGGAAATTAAGGATTCTTTGGCTTATTTACGGGTCATTGCTAATCCGGCTGATACTGTTAGTTTGCTCAGAATTATTAATACTCCGAGAAGAGGTATTGGTAAGGCGACTATTGATTCTTTGGTGAATGCTTCTTTGGAAATGGGAATACCTTTATGGGAAATTATTAATGATGAAACTTCTGTTAATACTTTGGCAGGGCGTTCTTCAAAGGCTGTGAATAGATTTGCTGACATAATTAAGCACTGGCAAAATGAAGTAGAAAATCTGACGGCGGTTGAAATTGTTGAAGGAATTTTGGAGACTTCTGGTTATATTGAAGAGTTGAAAAAAAAGGGTACGGAAGAAGCAGATAATCGACTGGCAAATTTGGGGGAATTATGTAGTGCTGTTGCTCAATTTCAAGAGGATAATGAGGATACAAGTTTAGGAGGTTTTTTGGCAAATGCTTCTCTAGCTTCTGATTTAGATAATCTACAAGATGGGCAGGAAGCTGTGTCGTTAATGACTTTACATTCGGCTAAAGGTTTGGAATTTCCGGTGGTTTTTATGGTTGGTTTGGAAGATGGTTTATTACCTCATTTTCGCAGTAAAAATGACCCTTTGTCTTTGGAAGAGGAAAGGCGACTTTGTTATGTAGGAATTACGAGGGCGCAGGAACAATTATTTATTTCTTATGCTACTGAAAGGCGACAATTTTGGGGAGCGCGAGATGTCGCAGTTCCATCTCAATTTTTGGCTGAATTACCGGAAGATTTGATTAATACTAATGGGATGAAAAAGGTGATTTATCGTTCCCGTCGTCAAAGCAAAAATACTAAAAATACTTCTGTCAAAAAATCGGCAAATAATCAAGCAGAAAATTGGCAAGTAGGCGAGAAGGTGATGCACAAAAGTTTTGGAGTAGGACAGGTAACTAATGTTTTTGGTGGAGGACAAAAACTGAGTTTAGGTATCAAATTTGGTAAAAGTAAAAAAATTATTGACCCTAAAACTGCACCGATGGAAAAGTTGGAATATTGAAGAAGGAGTCAGGAGTCAGGAGAAGAAAGTATTGAAGAAGGAGTCAGGGTGTTGCATAAATGCGCTTGGGATTTTAATAGTTTTGTGGAAGTGGAAGTGGAATGAGCATCTTGCCTGTTCCTGATATTTTCCCTATTCTATTTCTAAATTCCCCGGTCTCACATCCGGATAATGATATTAAATCTGGTAACATTGAAGAAGGAGTCAGGGGTCAGGAGTCAGGAGTCAGGAGAAGAAAGTTTTTTGTTTGCTGGCGCACAACTGCGTTAACGCGGAGCGCAGAACGGAGTTCTATCGCTAATTAAACGAACATGATATTAAACCCATAAGGGAAAAGTCCAGTAGTGGACTATAGCGCTGTGTGCAGGCAACAGCTCCGGAAGGCAACAGCTCCGGAAGGGGGAATAAAAAGCTGATAAGATCAAACTTTTAGCTATTGGACAATTCCTACAATTTGTAAATATGCCAGCGCACATTGCTATAGAAACAAAAATCTATTGCAAAGTTTTAGCTGTGTCAGTCCACTACTTAATCTTTTGTTGACAAACAGTCTCTAATATCAAATCCGGGGGAATTGGACATCAAAAAATTATCCAATCGTCATAACTACTAAATCTTTGTGATTCTCTCTCCTCCTGACTCAGTCCTCCTGACTCGGTCTTCCTCGCTTCAAAAGATTTTATACTGATGCTACCGGATTTGATATAACTGATAACTGAATTGACCTTATTTCCTATTCGAGAATAACAGTTATTTGTGGGTATTCAACTAGACACAATATTAAGAACTATATCAAAAGCTTTGACTTTAATATCAAAGTTAAATTAATGATGAGAAACAAATAAATTAATAATGAGAATTTGATTAATAGTATATAAATTGCTTCTAAACTGGCAATAATTAATAACTTATTTGAATGAAAGCTAATATACTTGACTGAGCATTCTGTTATTGCTAGGGTAGTTATATAAACAAAAAATAACCATCAATTATCAATTTATAGAAGTTTGGATCGGATTGTCCACAACTGGAAAATACCCTGTTATGACATTCTTTAATAAACTTCTAATGCTGAAATTTGTGTGATTTTCTTTGTTATTTCTGGAATAATCGTTCCAAAAAAACTGATAAATCTCACTCGACAGGAGAAGCAAAAGTGCCGACGAAGCTCTTAGATATAGATATCCTTCCTTCTGATTTACGTCAAACGATCGCCAAGCGAGAGTTGTCAGAAGAGCAAAAACTATTCTGGCAGGGAGACTCAGCTCAAGCAGTCTTTATTGTCAAAACTGGGCGACTTAAAATAGTGCGCTACAAAAGTTGTGGAACAATAGTTAGGTTATGTACTGCTACAGCAGGAGATATTTTAGCCGAGACAACACTTTTTTCTAGCAGATATACCAATACAGCGATCGCAGAAACAGCCTCACAAGTAATGGTTTATCCGAAGAAACATTTTTTAGCAGCTTTGCATAGCTATCCCGACCTAGCTCAAGATTTCATGGCAATTTTAGTCAGAAAAAATCAATGCCTACAACACCATCTAGAATTACGGGATATCAAGACTGCCCACGAACGAGTGCTTCAATATTTATGCCAGATAGCTAGACTTTCTAACCAGACATCTGTCAATTTAGATAGACCTCTCAAAGAAATAGCTGCTGAGTTAGGGTTGACCCCAGAAACTCTATCTCGTGCCCTCAAACGCTTAGAAAGAGATGGTCTGATTAGTCGCTCTCAACGTGCGATCGTCCTACATAATTATTCTATTGCTTGATGATAATCAATCCATTCTTGTATTGAAATGAACTTCATATTTAATTAATTTTATGTACTATATGGCAATTAGCACTCAGTGTATTGCTAATACAAAGCTAAAGTCAATTCAGTTAACCTCTGATATCAAATCCGGTTAATACTTAATTATATAGTTGGGAGTAGGGGAGTGGGGGAGTGAGGGAGTAGGGAAGATTGAATATTCAAGTAATTATAGAATTATCAACATATATTATATAACCAGATTCTATATTACAGAGGAACTGCGTTATCAGTACTTTACTGGAATAGGAAGGCAAAATTATCAATCTTCAGGACTTACGCACTGACAATAGATATGGGATTTTGGTGTGTTAGCGGTAACGTAACACACCCTACTAATAGCACTGTAATAGGGAGACAAAATTATCAATCTTTTCGATCACTATTTTCTCAGCCACCAATATAAGGAAAGGGTGCGGACATATCAAAAGCTTAAAACTTAGACAACGCAAAATTCTTCCTTCTTTCTTCTTCTGCTATACAAAAAATCACAAGCAAAAAACATGATACTACAATCTAATGTAATTCCTCAATCATCAAAAATACCAGACCAACCAGAATCTAGGAAACTGTTGATATCAAGTAAACAGAATAATTGGCAAGGTATTCTGCTACAACGTCTATACTATTCCGCAGCAGAAAGTAAATTTTCCTTACCTGCTATACCAGAAGAACTACTGATAATTCACTTAGACTATCCTTGTCACATAGAGCGATCGCTAAAAGGAAAATACGACCGGGGGAGAATAGTGCCTGGAGATATAACTGTTGTGCCAAGTGGAGAACTTTCCCAGTGGCATATTCAAGGAAACCCAGACTTGTTATACATATATTTAGCACCTTCGCTCATGGAAAAAGTTGCTAATGAAGTTGTAGAAGTAGACGCCCAGCGAATTGAACTCGTAGACAGATTTACTCTGCGCGATCCATTTATTCGTCAGGTCGGGTTGCTGTTACTAGGGGAACTAGAATCAGGAGGAGTAGCAGGTAGGTTATATGCAGAGTCATTAGCATATTCATTAACAGTTCACTTAGTCCGCGAATATTCCACTATGAGTTTAGAAGTTAATGAGTACCGAGGAGGATTATCAAAATATAGACTTCGCCAAGCAATTGAATATATTAATGAACATTTAGACCGAGATTTAAAACTAACTAGAATTGCTGCTGTAGTTGGTATGAGTCAATATCATTTTTCCCGGTTATTCAAGCAATCAATGGGTATTACTCCCTATCAATATGTCATTCACCAAAGAGTAGAACTGGCAAAAAAATTATTGAAACAGCAAAATATCAGCATTACAGAAATTGCTTTTCAATGTGGTTTTTCTCATCAAAGTCACTTAACTAAAATATTTCATCAACTTACAGGTACTACTCCAAAACAATACAAAAATCAAGTTATATCATGTCCGGTTGAATACTTATAACGACGGAGGAGTCAAGAGTCATTCCTCAGGAGTCAGGAGATAAGAAAGAAGCAATAAGAAAGAATAAAGAGGAGGAAAAGGAGAAAGTTTTTTATCACTAATTATCCGGACATGATATTATTTAAAGTAGATTTGATCGTGAATAAATTTGTACAGTTTCAGAGAGAAAAATTAAATTTTTGTATACATAAAATCACAATAATTGTTAAAAAAAATATATAAAGAACATAATTTATAGTGAGTATTTTTAGATATAGCGTTTCTCAAGTTAATAAGGTACAGTTGTTTTTCTTCTTTTCTACTCCCTACTCCCTACTCCCTAAAATCAATGAATAAAGTATGAGATTTTAGAGTAAAGCAGTCAAATAATATATATAATAAAGGGCAGAATATATGTTATCAAATAATTCAAGTTATCAAACCGAAATTGAGATGAAAAAAAATCAACAGAATAGCAAACTATCTAGTATTCAAAAGTTAGCTCAGTCAATTAATGACCGACTAAAATCAAAATTGTCTCGTCGTGTAGTGTTATGTGTTTTTACTAGCATTATTGTCATTGAAGCTATTCTTTTAATCCCTTCTCTCAAGAGAAGAGAAAAAGAACTTCTATCTCAAATTAAGCAAATGTCTTCTGGAAAAGTTGCTTGGATTTTGATTACCTATCCTGACGCTTCAAATACAGAACTTGTCAATCATTTATCAGAACTTATGCAACATCATCCTACCATTTTAGGAGGTGCTGTTTATGATACTAACAAACAAAAAGTAGGTACATTTGGTGAGTTTCCAGAATTGTCACTTTCTGAAGTAAATAATTCCAAAAAACTCTTCTTTTCCACCAGTAGTAACGTTTATCGTTATGATGACTTAATTTGGTCTGGAAAAGATATGCAAACAGACTATAGTATTATTATTCGCCATGATTGTTCTAATCTCAGACCAGAATTACTAGCTTATATTTCTCGAATTATTGGTTTAGTTATTATCATATCTCTGTTTTTGACAATTACAGTTTGGCTATGTTTAGAACCAATTGTAATTAACCCTATTCTACTATTAAGAAGCGATTTGAATCAAGCAGGGGAAGCAATATATAACGATCAAGAACCACCTGCATTTAGCTCAACTTATCTCCAAAGACAAGATGAATTAGGAGAAGTAATTAATGCCTTTGAATTAATGTTTATCAAAATTTCTCAAGCAATTAGTGAGCGGAAAAAAGCTGAAGCAGCTTTACAGGAAAGTCTAGAAAAAGTAAAAACTTATTCTCAAGCTCTCAATTATGAATTAGAGCAAGGTCATCAGATGCAGAAAAATTTTCTGCCTGCTCAAATTTCGCAACAAAATGGTTGGGAAATTGCGAGTTTCTTTCAACCAGCTAGACAAGTTGCTGGTGATTTTTATGATGTATTTGAACTTTCTAATCATACCGTAGGATTAGTAATTGCTGATGTTTGTGATAAAGGAGTAGGAGCAGCATTATTTATGAGTTTATTTCGTAGCTTAATTAGGGTTTTTTCTGGTCAAAATTATTTTGAAGAAATGAATGAGGATTTAGGAGGTGAAAAAGATAAATTGTATTTAGATAGAGGTCTAGCTACTGAAGATTGCTATCATGCTTTGAAAGCTGTATGTTTGACTAATAATTATATTGCGAAAAATCATGGCGAAGTGGGAATGTTTGCCACACTTTTCTTTGGGGTTTTAGACATAAATAATGGTAAAATTACTTATATTAATGGTGGTCATGAACCACTATTTATTATTAGTGCTACAGGAGAAATCAAGGAGGAGTTAAATTCTACAGGTCCAGCAGTTGGAATGTTGCCCGATATGAAATTTAAAATTGAACAAACTCACTTAGAAGTTGGTGAAATTTTGTTGGGTTACACAGACGGAGTACCAGAAGCTCGTAATGGTAAAGGTGAATTTTTTACCAATGAAAAATTGCGGTTACTTGTGGAGAAAAAAGCAGCTTCGGCGGAAGGTTTACTCAAAGAAATATCTACTAGTGTTTTAAATCATACTGGTAGTGCCACACAGTTTGATGATATTACTTTATTGGCTGTACAACGACAAGTTTAATAACAAGTCTGATAAATATTTGCTACAAATAAATAGGTGATTTTTTAGGAGTCAGGAATCAGAATGAATGGCTTTAATACCAGTTTTTAGGTCAAAAATTCTCTTTTTGTCAAAGGAACATCAGCCAAATTGTATTTTTGACAATTAGCACCCTAGGAGCGCATTAAATTATTCTGATGTTTACTTCTCCTCTCAGGAGCAGTAGGAGTGAGTTCCCTCTTAGTAGAGACCTTGCATGCAATGTCCCTACCCACTCCCTCACTCCCCACACCCCCCCCACTCCTAAAAAGGGCGTACTAATAATGTAATTCCCTGACGACCGATAACTGCAACTTCTTCACCAGGTTCAAGAGTCATGCTGTAACCTCTAAAAAGCATAGCAGGCCAATATGTAGCTTTGAATTTAACTCTTCCAGGTTCATCAAAAGTAATCTTTTCATCGACTACACCAACTTGAGGTTTAGAAAACATTTTGGGAGTATTATTACTAAATTTCTGCATTACTATTCTTCCTTTATTCCTTAAATTTGAGTCAGTATTAATTTTTTTAATGTCCCCATAGTTAGAAAATCTTGAAAAGCTTAAATACTTAATTTTCGTCCTTAAAATAAAAGTACATATTACTGATGCAGTTTTCCGGAGGTTATTTAATTTGTAGTTCTAATAATTTTTGTAGATATATAGGGGAACAGGGAATAGAGGAATGTCCGCGTCATATTTGCGTAGTGCTATAAAACTCAGACAACGCAAAATTTTTCCTTCTTCCCTCTTCCTTCTTCCCTCTTCCCTCTTCCCTCTTCCCTCTTCCTTAACTTAAGAATGAGGTTCGCCAAACAATACCAAAGAACAATTTAACTCTTTCAAAACCTCATTAGTCACATCACTAACAGCCAAACCACCAGCAGTACGGCGACGCATAGAACGCAAAATAACTAAATCAAAATACCGTGCCATTTTAACAATACAAATTCATTAGTTATAGTTGAAACAAAAGCCGGAACATCCAAGATTAATCCCATATCTACAAAGAAAAAAGGAATAAACAATGTACTGCCAATAAATTCCACTTTTTCTTTGACTGGGCCATGTCCTACAACTTCATTCACAGCAATACCAGCTAAGAAAGCTCCCACAATAATATCAACATGAATTATTTGTGCTTCTACACTAGCAATAAATACAACTAACATTATGAGCGCAAGCCCTAATAATTAATAATTAATAATTAATTATTAATTATGAATTGTTTACTATTCCCTAAAATTAAGAATAAGGTTCTCCAAATATAACAACTGAACAAGTAATTTCTGACAAAACTTTAGTAGTCACATCACTAACAGATAATCCTGCTGCAGTACGTCGCCGCATAGAGCGTAATACTACTAATTGATATGATTTTGCTGCCTTACTAATTACAGGGGCAACATCATCATAACGAATAATTTTTATTCTTGATTTTACCTTGGTTTTTCCTTGAGAAATAAGTTGAGAAAGCTGAGCATGAAACTTAGTAAGTTGTTCTTTAGAAGTCTGGCGATCGCATACATGAAGTAGAGTTACAGAAGCTTGATTAGTATCAGCAAAAAGTTGAGCAAAACGTACAGTTCTTAATGCCTGGGGAGTAATCTTTTTAACAGGTACTAAAATCCGATGAATATTAATCGGCTTTTCCAACAAACGTACCACAGCTACCGGGCAATGAGCAGACCAAAATATTCGGTCTATTATATTTCCAAATAAACGAGCTTTAATACCAGTAGTTTTGTGCCAACCCATGACAATTAGACTAGAATTTTTTTCCCGTGCTGTGCGACTAACACCTTTAGCAAAATCATCATAAATTCGGATTTCTGGAGCAGCTTCAACTTCAAAAATTTGACTAATTTCCAAAGCAGAACTTAACCTTTTACTGCTCTGTTGTAAAGCCAAATTTAACTGAGGAGAATCCATATTGACGTAACCTTTAACTATGGATAAAGGAATTATTAAACCTCCCTCATGTTTTGCCAACATTGCTGCCATTTCAATTAAATATTTTGTTTGTTCTGGAGAAAAATATACTGGCACTAATACAACAAACTTATGGTTAATAATTCCATCAACCCTCTCTGTAAAACTATCTGAAACTTGCTGATGAGTTTCCCACCAAATCAAAGAATTATCCGATGTAAAATCAACCTCAGGCAAAGAAATTTTACTCGCAAATTTAGCAGTAAGAATCGGACCAAAAATAGATGTTACCAACATCAAAAAAATTACACTATTAAATATTACCTCTGGCAATATTCCTACTTGCAAACCCACCAATGCAGCAGCTAAAGTAGCAGCAACTTGTGGGATTGATAGAGACCACATACTCATAGTTTCATACCAATTATATTTATAAATCTTTTTTGCTAAAAATGCAGCCAAAAATTTACTTCCAAGCAAACCAAAAATAATAGATAAAGTTAATTCAAAGCTAGTTAAAAAAGTATTGAAAAAAGCCGACATATCCAGCAATAATCCCATATCAACAAAAAAACAAGGAATAAATAAAACACTGCCAACAAACTCTATTTTTTCCTTAACCGGACTTTTACCAACCACATCATTAATCGCTAAACCTGCCAAAAAAGCACCAACAATTTGATCGACATTAATCAATGTTGCACCCAAAGCAGCAATAAACACAACCAACAAAACAAATAAAAATTGATTACTTTCTTGATTAGTAGTTCGCCGGAAAAATTGTTTACCTACCCATTGAAAACCCCAGAGAATTACTCCCGCATAAATAGCCAAACTTCCCAATTGAATTGCCAAACTAATCACAGAGAAATTACCAGCATTAATCGACACACAAATTGCCAAAACTAATAAAGCAGCAATATCAGTAAAAATAGTCGCCCCAATAGTAACAGTAATCGCTTGATTTCCCACTACACCCAACTGCTGCACAATGGGATAACCTAAGAGAGTATGAGAAGCAAGCAAAGAACCTGTTAAAATTGCACCATTCCAACCCAAACCAAATATTTTGGCAATTAATGTACCAGTAATAAGTGGGAATAAAAATGTGGCAATGCCAAAACAAAGAGAGCGGTCTTGATGTTTTTTAAACTCTATTAAATCAATTTCTAATCCCGCGACAAACATCAGATAAACCTTACCAATGTCTGATAATAATTTCATCGTTTCTGTTTCGGGGTCGAGTAAATTTAATCCATCTCCACCTAAAAAAATTCCTGCTACTAATAAACCCACTAATCCAGGTAGTCTGAGACGTTCAAATAGAGGTGGAAGAGTTAAAATTACTAATAAAAGAATCGTAAATGTAACAATCGGATTTTGTGAAAGCAACTTTGTTATCCCCTAATAAAAAAATATTCTATTACCTCTACTTTATAGTAAGAAGTATGGCGCTACGCGCAAGTCAGAAGTTAGAAGTTAGAAGTCACAAGTTAGAAGTAATCCCTGACTTAGTTTGAGCATTTATAAATTTCCGCGCCCTATTTGCGTAGTGCTATAAAAATTGAAGAAGGAAGAAGAAAAAAGTGGATGAGTATAGTTTAAATCTGTTACTTTAGGGTATTTTTAGGGCAATCAGAAAATAACTTATACACAAGAAACAGGATTTTTAAAAGAAGCGATTTGGAAAAATTTTGAAACAAAGCTAGGCAGTGTACAAAGAAATTTGATAACTGATAACTGAAAAAAGGGGGTTGACAAAAAAACTTGACATGATATTATAAATATAATGGAAAAGGTGCGCTCATATATACTCAAATAAATTCGGCCAAAAAAACCATATTTCCCTAACTTAACAGCAAAATTAAATTACACAGGTTGAAAAAAATTTTTTTTGAAACAAGGCTAGATAGTATACGAAGAAGTCTGAATATCTGAATAACTGAACTGATAAGTGAAAAAGTCATGCAGTCTGGAAAAATCCTGAGACAACGCTACAAAATTATTCAGTCCCTCGGACGTGGAGGATTCGGAGATACCTACTTAGCTGAAGATTTAGATTTACCAGGCAAACCTAAATGCGTAGTCAAACACCTCAAACCCAAAAGTTCAGACCCAGGAACATTAACCATTGCCCAAAGATTATTTGAAACAGAAGCAGAAACCTTATACAAACTAGGCAAAGACTCAGACCAAATACCAAAACTATTTGCCCATTTCCAAGAAGCAACAGAATTTTACCTAGTACAAGAATATATAGAAGGGCAAGATATAAGCAAAGAACTAACATCAGGGAAAAAATTAAGCGAGTCTTACACTATTACATTACTCAAAGGAATATTAGAAGCATTAGAAAAAGCTCATCAAAACAATATAATTCACCGAGACATCAAACCACAAAACTTGATGCGTCGCAGGTCAGATAAAAAAATAGTATTGATAGACTTTGGAGCAGTCAAAGAAATAACTGTATTGACTACCAATCAACCAGGAACAACTATTTTAACTGTGGCAGTAGGAACACCTGGTTATATGCCAAGCGAACAAAGTAACGGCAGACCAAAACTGAGTAGCGATATATATGCAGTAGGAATGGTAGGAATAAAAGCACTGACAGGCAAAGACCCCCAAAATTTACCCACAGACCCAAAGACAGGAAATGTTATCTGGCGAAACCAAGCAAAAGTAAGTAACTATCTAGCAAATATATTAGATAGGATGGTGCAGGAATATTTTCCACAGCGTTATGAAAACGCCACAGAAGTATTAGAAGCATTGAGTGAACTTGTACTAGCAAAAACGACGGTAAAAGTAAACCCACCTACACCGACACAAACATCAACAGCAAAAGTAAACCTACTCACACCCACACTAGCACCAAAACAAGCAACAACAGTTCCATCCCCACCCCAAACCCAACCTAATAAAACCAGAAGAAAAATATTGATATTAGGAGGTTTAGCAGGAAGTGGGTTTGCAGCAGCAATGTTAAGTAAAGATTGGTGGAATCAACCATCTCCAGAAATTATTCCTACTCCTGAACCAAAACCAGCACCACAACCCAAAACTTCCATTCAGAAATTTACCACCCTTACAGTCAACAGCAGAGGACAAATAATTAGTCGCCGTCAACATCAAGTAGAAGTAATCATAGAAAACCTCGGTAATGGAGTTACCCTAGAAATGGTAAAAATTCCCGCAGGCACATTTCTCATGGGGTCTCCAGAGACAGAAGCAAAAAGATTTGAGAATGAAGATCCCCAACATTATGTGGATGTGCCAGAATTTTTCATGGGAAAGTATCCAGTAACTCAAGGACAATGGCAAGCAGTTATGGGAAATAATCCTTCTTGGTTTAAAGGTGCAAGGCGTCCTGTAGAAAGCTTAACTTGGTACGACGCGACAGAATTTTGTCAGAAACTTTCACACTGGACAGGTAAAAAATATAGTTTACCCAGTGAGAGTCAGTGGGAATATGGCGTCCGTGCAGGAACAACCACACCATTTTATTTTGGCGAAACTATAACGTCTGAGTTAGTTAACTTTAATGGCAATTATACTTACGCTGATGCACCAAAAGGAAAATATCGTAAAAAAACAACAGATGTGGGAATTTTTCCACCCAATGCTTTTGGTTTATACGATATGCATGGCAATGTCTGGGAATGGTGTCAGGATGTTTGGCATGATAATTATGAAGGTGCGCCTACAGATGGTAGTGCTTGGGAAAATGGAGGTGATAGTAATTACAGACTTCTCCGTGGCGGTAGCTGGAGCAGTGATTCTAGGTATTGCCGGAGTGGTAGGCGTGGCAGCAACTATGGCGACAGCTTCATCTTCTATAGGGGTTTTCGGGTTGTCTGGTCTGTGTCGGTAGTTTCTCCCTTTCGTTCCTAGGATTCTTCCCCTTTCTTCTTTTCCTGTTTTCACCTTTTCCCTCTTTCCTGCATCCATCCGTATATCCGTGGCCAAATCTGTGTGTGCTTTTTCTTTTTTCTCTTCTCCTGCTCGCTCCATGGGAGAAATTTTTTTTCAGAGTGGGAGAAGTCGTGGCAAGACAAGGATTTTGCTACAGATGTAGGGATGATTAATCTGAGTCTGCATTCTGTGAAGCACCAAAAAAAACGGCAGGATATTCCCCTTGCATCCCCAAAAAAATCATGGTAGTATGTAATTATTGGGGTTCGCTTGTACCTAAGCATGACTTTTTGTTCAACTAAAAAACAGCATTTTATAAACTAAGCATATATATAGAGGCTCAAAAGCGATCGCCAACAATAACATCAGAAGACAAAAAATCATTGTGTGAAGCACCAAAAGATTTCTCCCATAGAGACTTTTATAAATATATAAATAAACTCACAGCGCGATCGCTACCATCACAAACCAGTCACTCATTGTGTGAAGCACCAAAAAAAATCGGCAGGAAATTCCCCTTGCATCCCCAAAAAAATCATGGTAGTATGTAACTATTGGGGTTCGTTCTTACCTATACATGACTTTTTATTCAACTAAAAAACAGCATTTTATAAACCAAGCATATATATAGAGGCTCAAAAGCGATCGCCAACAATAGCATCAGAAGACAAAAAATCATTGTGTGAAGCACCAAAAGATTTCTCCCATAGAGACTTTGATAAATAAACTCACAGAGCGATCGCTACCATCACAAACCAGTCACTCATTGTGTGAAGCACCAAAAAAAATCGGTAGGATATTTCCCCTTGCATCGGCAAAAAAATCATGGTAGTATGTAATTATTGGGAGTTGTTCGTACCTACGCATGATTTTTTATTCAACGCGAAAAAAGCATTTTAGAAGCAAGCATATTATAAATAAACTCACAGCGCGATCGCTACCATAACAAACCAATCACTCATTCTATGAAGCACCAAAAAAAATCGGTAGGATATTTCCCCTTGCATCGGCAAAAAAATCATAGTAGTATGTAATTATTAGGAGTTGTTCGTACCTACGCATGATTTTTTATTCAACAAAAGATATTGTAGATTGGGTTAAGCGACAGGGCAACCCAAAAAAATCAGGAATAAAGAAGAATTGTTTTAACCTGCAAAGTAACAATATTAGTAGTGTTGGGTTTATCTTTCAGATAAGCTCCGCTAACGTTGCCTCAACCCAACCTACAGAAAATTTTTTGATTATCAGCAAATTAAGCGATTAAACTTCCTCTGCCGCTTGCAAAATCAAACGACGAGCTACAGTTTGAGTACCAGTATGTTCAAAATAATTAGTAGTCAAATCGAGAAAAGCGGCCAAATAATCCAACTTATCATCAGCAATTTCAACAAAACTTTGTAAATGATCGATAATCATTTGAGGGTCTAATCCTCGCGACGACACTAAATTACTCATCCAACCCCTAACCGAATCAAAACTATTACCAATAAAATCAAGTTTACCCTGGGTACTATCACCAGGAATCAAATTATTTACCTTCTGAAACAAAGGATTTTGTTGGAGACCAGCAGAACTCATTCCTCCAATAATATCTCCCACGCGATCGACAAAATCAGGTCCTAAAGGAATCAACCCATCAAAACACACCAAAGCAACCATTCGCATCAAAGAAGGGCCACTATATTCTTCTACCAAAGCTGCGGAAAAATCTCCTAAACTTTCTCTAGTTGGCATTCCATTTAATTTGCAGAAAGCAACCAACTCAGCCACCACCTTAATCGCTAAATCAACTGCCTGAGTTTTATCTGCTGATGGGGTTAATTTATTCAGGAAACTGAGGAAAGAGATTTTTTCACCAATTTTGTTGGCCATTGCTGCCGCACCCATAGCAGCATCAGCTTTATCTAAAGTTTGGTAAACCCAGATAGCGTCTTGATATCCTTGAGATTTGTCATTATATATCCATAGAGCGCGTTCGCTAATTTTCTGAATTTTTTGAGGTTTATCTTTGCCAGTAACTTCCCGAACTGTATTTTTAAAACCTACTAAATTGTTCCATTCTCCAGGTACGATGAAATCTAGAGCGCGTAATGCTGAAACTGTAATCCCACCAGTGGGTAAGTCATCTACTAATGTGATAATTGAATTGTTCATAATTTATTTGTCTGTATTAATTTTTTCTCCATTACAATTTATCTTGGTTCCGGAGATGATATTCCTATCCTATTTGCATTGAGCAAATTTTCCGATAAGTCGTTCAAATACAATAATTCTACTTTTACTATCCCTACAAGAGTTTATAAAGTAAAGGAAAACATCATTCTGTGAAGCACTACTAAAAAATCGGTGGCGCAGGAGTATTTTCCCTTGCATCCTCAAAAAAATTGTGATACTTTGTATTTAATGGTGGTTGCTCGTACATACGCATGATTATTTATTCAACTAAAAAAATCTAACAAATGGTGAATCTAGTAGCGATAGAACTCCGTTCCGCTGTCCCGAGCTTTGAGATTTACAGGAAGAATTTACCCTTGGAACTACCACCTTTTCTTATTCTTACCAACCTAACAGTAATTAAACAAAAAACTACCTCTTTAGATAAAAAGCATCTCCCCAAGTTTCTCCTTCCCAATTTCTTTCAAGTCTTTGAAAATCAAACCTTCCTAGAAATTCATCTAACTCCTCAACCCTGGCACAATTTTCATATAATTCATCTCGGTTAACTTCAGTCAGAATATAATCAATATTTTTCAGAGTTTTTCGACTACCTTTCAAAACTTCTAACTCATATCCTTGTACATCAATAATCAAGAAATTATAGTTTTCTTTATCCTCTAAAATATCATCTAGTCTTACCATCTCCACAAATTCTTCTCTATCAAAAATAATCTCAGGATATTGTTCCAAATGTTTTTTAGGCTGTAAAACAGAAGATGACATTGCATTATTCGCACTTTCTACATACATTTTAACTGTTTTATTTTCATTCCCTAAAGCCTTCTGAAATAACCTAACATTTTCTCCAACGTGGCTTTTAAGAATTTCAAAATTTTCAGTCAGAGGTTCAAAAAAAACCAAGTTAACTATATTTAATTTTTGATAAATTTCGTACTCCTGACCATAATGAGCGCCAATATGAATTAATCCTGGAATTTTTAATTGATATTTCTCAACAAGTTCCTGAAAATCAAGAGAGAGATTCTTAGCTCCGGCTGGACCAATATTTCCAAATATATTTGACATTTTTTTGATAGTAAAAACTTTTTTAAATTATTAATATCCTAGATAAAATTTTTGAGCGATCGCTTATTTATTAAATAAACTTAATAAAGTTATAGTAAAAAATAAGTGACTAAGTGACAAGTAATAGTGCCCATTCCCTATTCCCTAATTTCTATTTTATAGGACTTACGCACCAGACCACATATATAGAGTGAAAAACTCTAACGTTAGAGTTTTTTTAACTCTATATATAGTACCTTGGCGTAAGTCTTGTTTTAATAGCTATTCTTAACAAAAAACCGACAAAATAGATAAGTTATGTGTATCTCTTTGAGAGGCTTTTTGAAGAGAAAAAGTGCATTAAAAAATAGATTATTTTCAATAACTGAAGTAGTTTAGCCAACAATCTATACTCTTTTTCTCTGCTCCCCTACTCCACTTCTCCCCTACTCCCTATTCAAAGGTAACTCCAAAGGTATTTGCCCTAATAAACCCTTACGAAAATCATCCAAAATTCGTCTAGCAGTACGCTCAACATCTCCTTGAAAAAGTTGATTTGCAACCTCATGTAAATAACTTTCACCTGTATAATTACTCGCTTTTAACTCATAACGATATTCTAAACAAGAAGCAGAAACAAAACCATTACTATCAACCTCTAGAGACATCAACAAATCAATCAAACTAGCAACAACTCGCTGATTATCATAAGCAGCATCGCCAATATCCTCACAAATAGCCAACTTAATCGCATCCTCTTCATTTTTAATCCTACTAGGAATTACCCCAGGAGCATCTAACAATTCAATCTCATCAGATATCCGTACCCATCTTAATTGCTTAGTCACACCAGCACGTCTAGCACTCTCAACAACCTTCCTCTTCAACAACCTATTAATCAAAGCAGACTTTCCCACATTAGGAAAACCAATAACCACAGCACGGACAGGTCGAGGTAACATCCCGCGATCGCGCCTTCTTTGATTAACAGCACGACCAGCTTCGCGCGCCGCCTTGGCCACACCCTTCACCCCATCACCCAACTTAGCATTAGTAAAATAAGGTATTTGTCCCTCAGCTTCAAACCATTCCTGCCACATCTTCATTACATCCGAAGAAATCATATCCATGCGGTTCAAAACCAATACCCGCGCCTTATTCCCCACCCACTCAGACACCTGGGGATGATTAGTAGTCAGTGGGATACGAGCATCTCGAACTTCTAGAACCACATCAACCCGTTTCAGTTGTTCCTTAAGATTTCGTTCGGCCTTCGCAATATGGCCCGGATACCATTGTATAGTCATTGAATAAATTCAACCGCTTTGCGGAAGTCAAGCGTTTGCGCAGCATTCCAATAGGAATGCTCCTCTAAAAGAGGCACTAAAAATAAAGCTGTTTTATGGTAAAGTATTCAGATGTAGCATCTTATATTTTGACATCCTCTCCGGCCTAAAGGTGCGAAGATTCCTACTGAGCCGTAGCTCTTTGGTGGGTTGACGCTTTGCTTCGCATAGCTGTCGCTAACACAGGTTGCTGCTTCCTTGGCGGTAGTCTGACGCTTCCCTCCACGTCCGTTTTTTGTCTCCGAATGTCCTCCGGCGACTAATATATTTATTGCTGCGTTTTCATCCCGGTCGTGCTTTGTACCACAGTTAAGGCACTCCCATTCTCGCACTTTCAGGTCTAATTTTCCCCCTCGAAAATGGCAACATGAACAGATTTGGGTAGTAGCTTCCCAACGACTAATTACTCTTAGCTCACGACCATATTTTTCTGCTTTTCCTTCTAATAAGGTACGAAATTGTCTCCAGCCTAAATCACTGATAGCTCTGGACAATTTCCGGTTCTTAATCATACCTGAAACGTTTAAATCTTCCAGAATAATTGTTTGGTTTTCACGAATTATTTCGGTAGATAATTTATGTAGAAAATCGGTTCTAGTGTCTTTTAATCTGGCATGTTTGCGTAGCATTCCGTAGGAAAATTTAGCTATCCTAAGTCTGGCTTTTTCATATCGTTTAGAACCATTACTTTTTTTTGATAATGATTTACTTAATTTTCTATATTTTTTAATTCGTTTTTTTAATGGTTTTGGTGCTTCTACTTTTTGACCATTGCTGAATGTGGCAAAAGTAGAAATTCCTAAATCTATGCCTACTGATTTGCTAGATTCTGGTAGTTTTTGTGCTTGAATTTCTACTACAAAACTCAAGAAGTATCCAGTAGGGGCGATTCGCGAATCGCCCCTACAATCTTTGATTACTGTTACTGATGATGGTTCTCCAGGTATTGGTCTTGACCATACTACTTTTAATAAGCCGATTTTTGCTAAATATACTTTGTCTTCATTTACTTGAAATCCTCTTAAGCTAAACCTAGCAGTTTGTCTTGACCTTCGCTTTTTGAACCTGGGAGGTTTAATTGCTTTACCTTTTCTCTTACTTTTAGTTGAATTAAAAAAGTTTTGGTAAGCCTGATTTAAATCATTTAATGATTGTTGCAATGGGACTACTGAAACTTCCGACAACCACTCCCTATTTTTAGTTTTTTTAGCTTGAGTAATAAAGAGTTTTTGTAATTCAGAGTTACTTGGTTTTTTCTGGCCTAAAGCATACTTTTCCTGACAACAAGCTAGACTATCGTTCCAGACTGTGCGGACACAACCAAATAGCTTTGCTAATTGGTATTTTTGTCCCGGTGTTGGATAAATTCGATATTTGTACCTAGCTTTCATAATTATCGTTTTTAACTCACAATACTATAGGATATTTGTGGGTATTAAATCAAATCAAAAGTCCCCCTTCTAGGGCTATGCTTTACCCATAAGTCTTAGAAGCATTGCAGGGTGGTCCGTGTGGTCCGTGTGGTCCGTGTGGGGAGATGGTTTAAGTAGCTAGTCAGAGTTGGCAAATGCCGAAATTGCCTTATTCACTTTTAGCCACCTATGTCCTAGATATGAGAAATGGCAGGAAAGTCTTCTCTTCCCCCTCTTCCCCCTCTCCCCTCTCTCCCCTATCCTGTAAGGAATTTAACAGATGTGGGTAAAGCATAGCTTCTAGGGGGAGGCTTCAAACCCAGTTTTTCGGTGATTCAGGGAAATCTTTCATGCAAATTACCAATACGATTCATTTCCGAAACCTAAAAGGAGATATTTTTGGCGGGTTAACTGCTGCAGTGGTGGCCTTACCAATGGCACTAGCTTTCGGAATTGCTTCTGGAGCAGGTGCTGCTGCAGGGTTATGGGGAGCAATCTTAGTCGGATTTTTTGCCGCTTTATTTGGTGGCACCCCTAGTCTAATCTCTGAACCAACTGGACCGATGACGGTCATTGTCACCGCTGTTATCGCCGAATTAATGGCCGTAAATCCCGAAAGTGGTCTGGCAATGGCCTTTACCGTGGTGATGATGGCGGGTATCTTTCAAATCCTATTTGGAGTCCTGCGGTTGGGAAAGTATATTACCATGCTTCCTTATAACGTCATTTCCGGTTTTATGACAGGAATTGGCGTGATTTTGATTTTTTTGCAAATTGCGCCGTTTATCGGTCAACAAACCCCCTCTGGTGGAGTAATTGGCGTGATTAAGGCTTTCCCTAATTTGATTACCAATATTAATCCATGGGAAACGTTGTTAGGGTTAATTACTCTAGGAATTTTGTTCTTTTGTCCCGCCAAACTAAAAAAGTTAGTCCCTCCCCAACTAATAGCTTTGGTAATTGGTACAGCGATTTCTTTGATTTTCTTTGGAAATATAGAAATTCGGACGATCGCTACAATTGGAGAAATTACCCCCGGTTTGCCACAACTGCAAATTCCTACATTTACCGCTGAAAATTTACGGTTAATGTTTGTAAATGCCATGGTTTTGGGTATGGTGGGTTCTATTGATTGCCTATTAACTTGTTTGGTGTCAGATAGTTTGACCAGAACTGAACATAAATCTAATAAAGAATTAATCAGTCAAGGGGTGGCTAACTTAATTACAGGTTTATGTGGTGGAATTGCTGGTTCTGGAGCAACAACGGCAACTGTAGTTAGTATCCAAGCAGGAGGACGCACCGCTTTAGCTGGCATTAGTCGTGCTTTAGCACTGTTGATTGTTGTGTTATGGGCGGCACCTTTAACTTCCGGAATTCCCCTAGCTGTGTTAGCAGGAATTGTCTTAAAGGTGGGAATTGATATTATTGATTGGGGTTTCCTCAAACGGGTTCACAACATTTCTTGGAAAGCTGCCGGAATAGTTTATAGCGTGGTACTCCTCACGGTATTTGTGGATTTAATGGTAGCGGTTGCCGTGGGAGTTTTTATCGCGAATATTTTAACCATTGAACGTCTCGAAGAAATGCAATCTCAGTCTGTAAAAGCGATTACTGATGCGGACGATCAAATCGTAATGAATGACGAAGAAAAGCAAATTTTGGATTGGGCAAATGGCCGAGTTTTGCTGTTTCATTTGAGCGGGCCAATGATTTTTGGAGTAGCCAAAGCGATTTCCAGAGAACATAGTGCCATTAGTAATTATGATGTGTTGATTGTCGATTTGAGTGAAGTACCAATTCTAGGGGTAACTTCTTCTTTAGCGATTGAAAATGCCATTCAAGAGGCGATCGATGCTGGACGAGATATCATTATGGTTGGAGCAACTGGAAAGGTAAAACGCCGGTTAGAAAAGCTGGGAATTGCTGGCTTAATTCCAGAGAATTACTGGATGGGCGATCGCCTGACTGCACTTAAGGAAGGTTTACAAATAGTGAAGCAAAAACAAAGCTCTAGCTATGAAGATATCCAAAAATCTGCTTTTCCCAGTTCTTAATCCTATTTTTCTCATAGAAACCCGATTTTTCCCAACATAATCCGCATTTTTAGCCAAAGCAATTCTGCTGATTACGCTGAGTATTTGCCTAGAAGTTGAGATAGTTTTTTGTTTTTTTGGGGGGTGAGGGTGGCAAGAAGAAAGGCAAAGAATGGAACAGAGGAAAATAATTTGTCAAATTTTTAGCTATTAGCAGACCCGCTAGTTTTTGTTCACAAAACTGATACCAGGAAGCTAATCTCTAAAAAAATCCCCAATCATCACCTTTTCTATTTTGCCAAATCCCAAATTCCCCTACACTCTAAAATCTAAAATCTAAGGCACTACCAAAATTGGACAAGGAGACAGATTAATAATCCGGTTACTAACACTATCAGTAGCTCCTTCCTCACTCAAACCAGTACCTCGGCAGCCAATCACAATTAAGTCAGCATTAATCTCATCTGCCACATCACAGATAGTAAAAGCCGGATGGCCTTCCCTTTGGATCGTTTCAGCTTCAATACCCTGCCCGGCAAATAGAGCCTTAGCCTCCTCTAAAAGTTGGGTAACTGTTTGCTCAGAAGTCATTTCTGGGTGGAAAGCTTCCTGGCCTTCTGAAACTACTTCTCGCACTGAAATTACTACCAAGCGAGCTTGATATGTCTTGACAATGTTAATCACTTTTTCCGCAGCTTCGCGAGCTTCTCGGCTACGGTCTACAGGAAATAGAACTGTTTTAAACATAGAAGTATATTTGGGGCACGGACTCCGATAAAATGTTTACCGTGAACGAATTGGTGTAACCTAATTTTATCCATTTATAGGCCATACAATCCCAATTAATGGACATTGATAAAACAAATACTTAGGAGATTAATCCTGTGACAAAAAAAACTGTAGCAAATTTATCGGCATCTGACTTATCTGGCAAAAAGGTACTCATGCGGGCAGACTTTAATGTGCCTGTTGATAATGGTAGTATTACAGATGATACTAGGATTCGGGCAGCTCTTCCCACAATTCAAGATTTAATTGGCAAAGGTGCAAAAGTTATCTTGACTAGCCATTTTGGACGTCCGAAGGGAAAAGTAAATGATGGTATGCGTCTTACTCTTGTGGGAGAAAGACTCTCTGAAGTATTGGGTAAGGAAGTTAAAAAGTGTGACGACTGCATTGGTGAGGATGTAACTTCTACTGTGGCAGCGATGCAAGATGGTGATGTAGTTTTGCTGGAGAATGTTCGCTTCTACCCTGGAGAGGAGAAAAATGACCCAGAGTTTGCCAAGCAACTTGCTTCTGTGGCAGATGTATATGTGAATGATGCTTTCGGAACTGCTCACCGTGCTCATGCTTCGACTGAAGGCGTGACTAAATATTTGAGTCCTTCTGTAGGTGGTTATTTAATTGAAAAGGAATTAAAATTCCTCCAAGGTGCAATTGATAATCCTCAAAAACCTTTGGCTGCAATTATTGGTGGTTCTAAGGTTTCTAGTAAAATTGGTGTGATTGATGCTTTGTTGGATAAGTGCGATAAGCTGCTATTGGGTGGTGGCATGATTTTCACTTTCTACAAAGCTCGTGGTTTAAGTGTGGGTAAGTCTTTGGTTGAAGACGATAAGCTAGAGTTAGCTAAGTCTCTGGAAGCTAAGGCAAAAGAGAAAGGCGTGGAAATGTTATTACCTACTGATGTAGTTGTAGCTGACAAGTTTGACCCAGAAGCTAATACTCAAATCGTTAGTGTTGAAGCTATTCCTGATGGTTGGATGGGTTTGGATATCGGTCCTGACTCTGCAAAGGTTTTCCAAGATGCTTTGGGTGATTGCAAAACTGTGATTTGGAACGGTCCGATGGGTGTGTTTGAAATGGAGAAATTTGCTAAGGGTACTGAAGCGATCGCGCGTACTCTTGCAGATAAGCAGGATGCTATTACTATTATTGGTGGTGGTGACTCTGTTGCTGCTGTGGAGCAGTTGAATTTGGGAGAAAAAATGAGTCATATTTCTACTGGTGGTGGTGCTAGTTTGGAATTGTTGGAAGGTAAGGAATTACCAGGTATTGTTGCTTTAGACGAAGCATAAATTGCTTTAAGCGATCGGTAAGTGCTTCTCTGTTTTACACTATAAAATAGGGAAGCATTTTACATTAGCAAAAGTAATATTATGTCTGGTTGAACAGTTATAAATCAACGACGGAGGAGTCAGGTAGGGAAGCCGTCGGATGGGCGAGATACAGGAGGAGTGAGTCACGGGGGAAGAAAGAGGAGGAGAAGCAGAAAGTTTTTTTATCACTAATTATCCGGACATGATATAACTCAAAGAAAAAGAAAAAGAAGAAGTTCTAAAAAAATCATCCTAGAACAACCTTTGATTAATCAAACAATACCTGCGGGTACTCAGGTAATTGAATTTACGGCGTTGGTAATTAATGAGATGATTTATATTTTGGGGTAGCGCTCTGTAACCTACCCCGGTTAATCATTGGGGGATTGCCCCTACAAATTTCATCCTGTAATTTACCAACGCCAATTTACAATACCCATTGAGATTCCCAAGAATGACACCCCTTCATTTGAGACAGATAGCAATTGAATTATTTGGGAAGTTGAACTTGCTGGTAGCAGTGCTATTTCTGGGTTAGATTTTGACAGCATAGGTGACGTCATCTATAAAAATATTGGTACAGTTGTTGCTGATGATGTCACCGACGAAGATCCTAGTCACTACGTTAACGGCGAACCAGATCCTCAAGACCCTGGTATTGACATTGAAAAGTTCACTAATGGTGTAGATGCTGACACCATAGAGGAAGCAGTAGAAATTGCTGCTGGCGAGACAGTTACTTGGACTTATGAAGTAACCAACACTGGTGATCTACCCTTTGACGAAAATGAAGTTGTAGTCACTGATGACCAGGAACGTAGAATTTTGTAAACTGGAAAATTTTTTTATTGGGATTGAGATGTAGATATTAATGCTGTATATACACTAGATAAGTGATAGTCCTGTATATGTAGTGATAAGTCAATATAAATTATTAGTTTTTGAGATTAATCTTGAAAATATTACGTTTTTAGACAGTGAAAGTTCTTGGAATAACTATTGCTAGCCAAGGCTTTCAGGGACTCAAGGTTAAAAACTATCGATTCAGAATAATAGGTGCTTTCATCCATGGATAATGGATAATGGATAATTACCTCTCCCTTTTAGGGAGAGGATTAACTAAAAGGAAAAAATTTATTTTTTTCCCCTTGAAAGGGGAAGCTTTCAACCTGAATTATTTAATTATTTAATTATTAATTCTTCAGTAAGCCTTTTCCAGTAATACTTATCAGTCTTGAGAGCACACCGTTTTTTAGAAGAACTTTGTACTCTCCAGTTACGTTTTCTCCTGCTGAAAAATTTAAAAATTTATTGTCTAGGCAATATAGCTGCCTCTAGGATCTGCCTTTCATGTCGCGCAGCAAAACGCTTCATATAATCAGCTATAAAATCATCAGGAATTAACCCCAAACATTCTAAGCAAAAAGTATCCTATTATCTATTGAAAGTAATCATAAAAAATCTCTATCTCTATAATTCAGTTCTGCCCTAGTTGTGGTAGTAATTATATTGTTAAAAATGGGATTATTCACTTCAGAAAAACAAAAATATCAGTGTCAAAATTGTCTGTGAAAATTTGTGGAAAATAGTAAAATAAATTATATTTAGTAATGAAGCCAAAGAATTAATTGATAAATTAGTTTGGCACTTTTTAATTCGTGTAACAGGTGTGTCGAAAAAATGGTTCCAGAATTACGTTAATAATAAGTATGCTGAAGTTTCTCGGTCTATTAAATATACTAAGAAAAAACTGGGTAAACTCATAATCCAATGTAATGAAATGTAGTCATTTGTTGACCATAAAAATCACAAACAATGGCTCTGATTAGCAATTGATATAGAAACTAAATGAAGCGTTTCGCTGCGCTACATGAGAGGGGGAGACTAGCAGCAGCTATATCGCCTGACCACAATTTTATCACTACATATACAGGACCACCGAAATATATTAGAGACTGTTTGTATTGATTTATCATAATGAATAGAGGAAATAATTACTCTAACATCTTAATTTTTAATTTTTGCTTCAATCGCAAATCAACAATACCTAGTTTTATTGTTGTTGATAAGTAATTTCTTCTCTCTTCACGACCAGACCATTGATTGCTAGACTAAAAGAACCATCATTCACTCTGAAAGTTTTATTTCCATCAATTGCAGCATATCCTTGATTAAATTCTACAGGTAACTCTAAAACTTGATTCGGATTAGATTTTCTGCCTGCAACTAACATTAATTTACCATTTGGTTGACGACAAATATTGGCAAAATAGTTCTTGGATTCAAAATAATTTACTTCAGACCAGTTGTCTCCACGTTGAAGACAAATACGCCGATTATTCCGGGGAAGTTCAGCTAATAATATAGTTCCTTGCTCTGTTTCTAGATTGTTATGATCTGCTAGAGCTTTTGCTAAAAATGTATATAAAAAGAATGTAGTAATTGTCAACAGTCCTAACTTTAAGAGCTGTTGATTAGTCTTAACAAAATTCACAGTTTAGTTCTCCGATAAATTAATTAATGGATTCCATGATACAACATAGAAGCAAAATTTAATAATTAAATTTCTATGATTCAATAAAAAGCATATCTGGCAAGGGAGGCGAATTAAACTTTCTTGAAATAAAAATCAATAGAGCTACTATCTCTCTTGACATACTTTTTCAAAAAATTGACTACACACATAGGTTATTTGTTCTTCACTGATAGTCTTACCATTTTCTACAATACTTAAAGTAGCACCTGTTACAATATAGATAATATTTCCGTTTTCAGCAACATATCCAGTTCCCTATTCAGCTATTGCAGGTATCTTAATAGCATTTTCAGGATTAGCTTTTTGACCACCAATATAAATTAATTGACCATTTGGCTTTCGACAGATATTGGCAAAAAAATTAGCTGTTTCTACATAATCAAAGATGTTACTAAAGGCAGATTTTACTGAAGGCATATCTGCAAACTATTAGTGGTCTGTCAACTTTGAAGTGATGGATAGATTTTTGTAACTGTGATTTTTGGGTAATGTTTTTTGGGTAATATGACCCCTCAAAACTATCTTGACAGACTACTACAAACACCCTAAGTATTTTTAACAAATATTTATCACACCTGATATAAGCTTTTGAACATTTAAACTATAGAACTTCTTGATCAAAGGGAACCCTTAACCCTTAACAAAGAACATAAAACCTAAATGTCTCTTAGCTTATATCAGCAAGCTAACCAAAAATAATTTTTAGTAAAGAAAAATCATCACTAAAGGCATGACCACAATTCAAATCTCGCACATAGTTTAATATCTTATCTAGATGAAAATAACCGTATTTATGGTACTCTAAAATTAGATCGATAAAGTTATCTATACCCCAGATTTCTCCTCCAGGTTGAGGAATTTCATAAACACCATCACTAAAGATATACAGAGAACTTAACTTCTCAACTAAACAAGAATTATCAACATAAGTCACATCTGGAAACATACCAATAGGTACTCCTGGAGTTTTCAACTTATTCACCTGACTAGGCTGACCATTACCTAAGATTAAAACAGCCGGAGGATGACCTGCACTTGCATATACCAGTTGATTTTCAGAGCGATTATACACCCCATACCAGATTGTAAAGTATTTGTCATTTTGATAGGTCATCTGGTAAGTATTATTTAAAGCTCTAAGTACATCACTAGGTTGATGGTAATCTATATTCGGTATTGCCTTCGACCTTAATAAATTCAAAACTGACACAGAAGGAAGTGCTGCCCGTAAACCATGGCCAGCTACATCCAGTAAATACATAGCCAAGTAATTTTCGTCTAGCCAATAATAATCAAAGCAGTCTCCTCCTAATTTGTGGGAAGGAATAAACTGTGATTCAACTTTTACTGGTTCCATTAAGGGTTCTGGTAGAAGAGAGCGCACATAATCAGCAGCTTCAGCTAATTCTGCTTCTAATAGTCGCTTTTGGGTTTGTAAGTCTTGAGATAGCTGATGTAATCGTAACCCTGCTCTGACCCTGGCGGTCAATTCACTCATTTCTATTGGTTTAGAAATAAAGTCATCAGCACCTGCGTCCAGACCCTTAACTCGATCTTGAACCGTTCCTAAAGAAGTTAATAAAATGAAGAAAGTAGTAGATAGTTCAGAATTTGTTTTAACTCGGCTGCATACCTCTATTCCTGTGAGTCGTGGCATGACCCAGTCACAGATAATCAAAGCAGGTTGTAAATTTTGTGCCTGTTGAAAACCATCTTCACCATTACTTGCTACCGTCACTTCATAACCCTGTTTCTGGAGAACTCTTTTGAGCAATTCCTGAATGGCAATATCATCATCAATAACCAAAATTTTATACATCATGCACTCAGTTCAACAATTCACTGTTTCGGCTAAAGCCAACATAAAAGTGAGTAGACCAACAGGAGTTTTTATTTCACTCGCTTCATTTGAATGAAGCAGGAGGAAGGATATAAGTAAAGTGCTAATATTTTTTGTCTTTTCTTAATTCCTTCATTTTGCAGATATTGGGTTTAATTCTCCCACGCCTTTTAAAAATTAGTGGTCTTCAATCTTACATTGGGATCGAATCCCTTTTTTCATCAACTTTCTTCATTTTTTTTAATTATTTACATAAATTTTATACACATACTTTACAATATAGCTTAGGATATACCTAAAATATTATGTAATAAATTTAAGACAGTAAGTGTGAATAAAGTCAAAGGATCTGATAAATTACCTACGAAACATAGTGCTTTTTTACAAGTTAGTTCAGACCTTAGAGAAAACGACAAAGTTTTGTCATGGTTTGAACAATTATATCAAGCAGCTATTCCGAAAACAGTTTGGCTACAGTGTGAGCTGGCTTTGGCTGAAGGTTTTACTAATGCAGCCCGCCATGCCCATAGAGATTTATCTAGAGAAACACTTATAGACATTGAAGTTACAATATTCAGTGACCACACAGAAATTAGAATTTGGGATTGTGGTCCGCCTTTTGACTTGGAAGAATGGTTAAAAGCACAACCAGCTCAAACAGATATGTTTGCTCCTGGTGGACGGGGTATAAAACTTATGTATGCCATAGCAGACAATATTAGTTATACCCGTAGCACATCCGAAAATCGGAATTGTTTGTTAATTAGTAAAGATTATTGGCCATACCCCAAAGAACAAAATCAAACTTCTGATAGTAACAGCTAAATCTAAAATGTGTGAGTGTAAAGCTATGAGATTTGTGCCAATGGATTGAGCCAAAGCAAAATTTCACGTTTAAGTTGATTGAGGTCTCGATAAACTTCTTGTTTGAGCCATTGACCGATCGCATCTATAGGAGTATATACTTTTCCTACAGGCCAATTTATATCTTGGCCCAAAGGTGTTAAATGATTTCCATTTAATCTTTTAACTGTCACCAGATCGGGAAAACGTAATCTCAACAAATCACTCAAACGAAGAGTTTGATCTATATCATCGTCTTTAAATTTAATCAATAAATTGCGCCGAATTTGATAACGCTTTTGAATTAGGCGGTTTGTAATCTTAGGAGATGGAGTAAATTCTACTTTTATCACAGGAGATATCTGTTCCACCAAGGGTATTGCATCACGAGCTGCAGAATTATTAAAAGATATCAAAATATTTCCAGCTCTTTCTAGAGAAAATAAGCTACCTATCAGTAAATGTAACTTACATCCCATGCTATGCCCAATGCCATATATAGGTAGACTTTTTTTTCGCAGTATTCTTTGAGCATAAATAAGATTGAGACAGCTATCAAAACTGCTGAGAACATTTTTAGCCATTGCTAAATGATCTAAAGTATTGACAAAAGGAGTCGCTATTACTGCATATCCTTGATTTGCTAGCATTTCCAATAACCACCGATAAGTTACATTGGGTGCAGTTGCAACAAACGCTCCTCCCAAAAAATGTATGACTGCTTTGGGGTGAGAAGGTATTAGTACCCAATTACCAGAATTTTCTTGCCATTCCATAATTCAAAACTATAAAAGTTTTTGTCTTGACAATTACAATATTTAGTGATAACAAAGTTGAAGAATTATTTTGTGTTTAAAAGAGGAAAATTAAAACACAAAAATCTAAAACAGTATTATTTTTTAATAAAATTGTAATAGCCGTTAATAAAATTTTAAGGGAAATTGGTAGAATTTGACAGATTCAATTAGTTAATCCGCCTATATTTTTTTTGTTTTTATTTTTTAACTCCCCCGGCGGGAAGTCCCGCGCTCTCCCCTTGGGGAGCGTCGTATGGGATATCCGGGCGTTGTCTGTGTGGTTTGCCCTTATTTTTGATATACTACCTAATTGTAGATATAAAGGTCGATTCTGCCATGCTCCTGAAATATAAGTACAAGCTCAAGCCACATAAAAGGCAAGGGGTAATTATAGCTAATTGGTTAGAATTAGCTCGACGACAATATAATTACCGTTTAGCTGAAAGGTTAAACTGGTTTGAAGCAACGCGCACACCAGTCAATGCTTGTCCACTTAATGTTTCAGTAGTGCCAATAGAACGGATTTATCAAAATATCCCCGAATTTAGAGTGCATTTTGGAGATGGCAGGAAAAAAGACAGTGATGGTAATCCCATAACAAGGAAAGGGGATCAACATCCGAATTTAGTCAATGGTTATGTTTTGTGGGAGACTGTTCAATTGGCGGACTTAGCACAAACTAAAAAGCTATTTCGGGAATACAAGTCTATACACTCTCAGGTCCTGCAAGATGTTATCCAAAGAGTACAAACTACTATGGATAACTTTAGCAAACCCGACAAAAAAGGTAAAACCAGTGGTAGACCTAAATTCAAAGGTAGGCATTACTATAACTCTTTTAGTTATCCTCAACTATCAAATGCAAATATTGTCAAAAATGCCAACGGTCGTTTTTGTGTAAATCTGCCAAAAATTGGCTTAGTCGCTTTAGTATACAATCGTCCAATACCAACAGGATTCAAAGTTAAGACAGGTACAGTAATCCGTGAAGCAGACGGATGGTATATTAGCTTCACGATAGAAGATAAGACGGTACCTTATGAGGTTGTAGAAATTCAACCCACCGAAGATAACTCATGCATGTATTGATTTAGGATTGTTGCACTATGTTGTTACCAGTGATGGTGAGTTTATAGAAGTTCCTAAATTTTTCAGGCTCTCTGAATATCGGTTGTCTAAACTACAGGTCAGATTAACTAAAAAAACAAAAACATTCTAAGTCTTGGAAAATTCTCAAACGCAAAATAGCTAAACTGCATCAGTTGATAGCTAGACAACGACTGGACTGGCAATTCAAACTTGCTGATCATTTGTTTAGTGATGTAAGGGTGATATTCCTTGAAGACCTACTTACAGCAAACTTACTCCGACGTTGCAAAGCTAAATTAGGAAGTAATGGTCAGTTTTTGCCTAATGGCCAATCAGCTAAGTCAGGATTAAATAAGTCTTTGCAAGATGCAGCGTTTGGTCAGTTTGTTCAGGTTTTAGAGTATGTTGCCTGGAAACTAGGCAAGAGAATTATCAAAGTAGACCCAAAAGGTACGTCTCAACATTGCTGGGAATGCTTGAATAAAGTATCGAAAAGCTTATTTGAGCGTTGGCATTCCTGCCCTAAATGTGGACAGGAACTAGACAGAGACTATAACTCAGCACTACTAATACAAAAAATAGGATTGTTATCAACACAGGGGGAGGACATCACCTCTGTTAAAACTGCAGTCAGGGCTTATCTGACTGAAGAATCCCGCGCTCTCCCGTAGGGGAGCGTCGGGAGTATGTCAATACTCTCAGATAGTTGATTTCTGGGAAATTCCTACAGCGCTTTTGCTGATTGATGACCTGACGTCACAATCAAAACCCAGTAGAGACCTTCCATGGAAGGTCCCTAGTGTGGTCTACCGAAATGAAAACCGCTGTAAGTAAAAACTTCTATTGCGATATTCGCAACAAAACTATCAACTCCCTGAAACAGGAACTATAGCGCTACATTCAGGGAGTAGGAAAAAAGCTGACTAGATACAGATAATCAGCAATTAGCCATTCCGGCAATTTGTAAATATACCAGCGCGTACTACTATGAACAAAGATTTTTAATCAGACAATGGATCTTTTAATCCCAACTCCTGGAAAGCAGCTAACCGCAAGCGACAAGAATCACATACACCACAAGGTTTTTCTTCACCTGCATAACATGACCAAGTTTTTTCCCAAGGTACTCCTAAATTATTCCCTAATTGAATAATTTCGGTCTTTTTCATATCAATAAGTGGGGAAACAATAGCGATCGCTTCACCCTCCCTCCCCTGTTTAGTTCCCAGGCGAAACACTTCTTGCATGGCCTGAATATAGTCTGGGCGACAGTCAGGATAACCCGAATAGTCTAAAGCATTCACCCCAATATAAACCCGACTCGCATTGACAACTTCAGCATAAGCGAGGGCAAAACTCAGAAAAATAGTATTACGCGCTGGAACATAAGTAATAGGGATATTTTGCGACATTTCCTCAACAGAGCGATCGTTTGGTAAATCAATTTGATTATCAGTTAATGCTGATCCTCCCCATAGTCTGAGGTCAAAACTAACAACATGATGTTCTACTACACCAACACTTTCAGCAATTTTTTTGGCTGAGTCTAATTCTCGACGATGGCGTTGTTGGTAGTCAAAAGAAATAGCATAACATTGACAACCATCTGCTTTTGCTTGGTACAAAACCGTTGAGGAATCTAATCCTCCTGATAATAAGATAACTGCTTTCACCATTCTATAATTTTTAGTAATATCTTTTAATCATAACTATTAGAACTGTCATAAAAATGAAGTCTACCATAGCCAAGAAAATGACCAGATGATTTTTCTCCCACAGGAAAAGCTGTCACCCCAAATAAATATATACCCCCATACTTAGGAGTCCGCACTGGACGCAAACCTATAGTAAAAGTTTTGCCTGGAGGTACTGGAGGGTTAAAGGTTACTGAGACAGTATTAGTTTCCCGATTGATCGCCACTTCCTCAACTGCCAGTTGCTGTCCTTTCTGGCGATGAGTTCCTTCAAAGGCAATAATTTTCTTTGGGTTATATCGGATATTGCCAGATCCTTCAGTTTTGGTAATTGTTACTCGTTCCAATGGCACTCCAGCATCAGGCAATAAACTGAGAGTAAAGTAATAGGTTGCACTCCAAACATAGGTTTCACTACGGGTAGTCACTGCCTTAACTAGGCGAGGTGGTTGAGCAAAATAAACTGTACCATCTTTTGTCTGAATTGCTAAAGTAGGGGTCACCAACAAATAACAAACAATAAAGAAGAAGGAAAAAATTTTCAATTTAGGAACTAACATATAATCATTGAGCAAATAAGTTAATTATGACACTACTTGGACTTATATAGAACTCCGTTCTGCTTACACTAACAAAAACTTTCTTCTTCTTTTGTTACTTATTTTTTTCCTCTTAACTCCTAACTCCTGACTCCTGACTCCTGACTCCTCCATGAAGATGCCTATTGCCTATTATACACTATCTATTTTACACCATTTTCTGTACAAACGGCACTTAGAGGTCTATCCCAAGGATCTATTGGTAATTGTTGTAAATAAGCAAATTCAAATACAATTCCTATAGTAGGTTTTGATGCCCATTCTTCAGAACTTAACATCCGGTCATAAAAACCACCACCATAGCCTAAACGATAACCATTTAGATCACAAGCAACAGCAGGAATTAAAATTAAATCTACTTCTGATGAATGTAATAATGGTGCATTTGATTCTGGTTCTAAGATACCATAAATGCCTTTTTGTAAATAACTTTCAGGTTGCCAAATATGCCAAGATAGAGTTTTTTTGACACACCGTGGAAATCCCCAATTTTTATTAGAAACTGTTGAATTTTCTCGATTATTTGTAAATAATAAACTAAGGTCTACTTCTTGACGGAAACTAAAGTAGGCTAAAACAGTTTGAGCTTTTTGAAATAGGGAGTAATTTTGTAAGTGGTGGCAAAGGCGATCGCTCTTTTCCCTCCATTCTGTCTCCGACATAGACTGACGTTTTTTTAACAGCGAGCTTCTTAATTCTTTTTTGAGCATTAATCTAGTGGGACTTACACTTAAAATATTCAGGTGGGTAAATATTAATTATACTAAGTATGGTTTAAACTCACAGATTTATATCAATTATCTAAACAATGGCGACAAATAGTGTAGATTATGATATGAGTAGAATTAAAAGAAAAAAATGGTAGCAGTTGACAAGCTATACATCCTCCGCCACCAATGTCCACTTTCTTAACCCACTACAAACAATCTCTGTGGTTTTTACTGATTGACTATCAATGATACCTGGACTTTTGGAAAAAAGTAAAATAAAATCACTTCAATCTCTGATCACAAGCAGATTATACCTGAGTCTATCCTCAAACAAATCCCAGATTCGCTTTATGCTCTGCAAAAACATCTTGATGCTCTTGCAGCAAACAAAAAAAGTTGTAAGAAATTCCTGTAACAAACGCTTCTAAAGTTTCAGTAAAATTTGTCAACGTTTGACTAGCATAACCTCTTCTCAACCCTCCCATTAATTGTTGATAAAGGATGAAAGTGTAGGCCGTAAAAACTCAAATAAAGTGACCTATGATACTGGTTTTATTTCTCAAGGGATTTATACTCTTTGAGATTCAATATTTTGGCTTTAAATTAGGCGGCCTTAGTTTACAGTAATAAAAATATTATAATGTTAATTCGATAATTATTCTGGGTATTGATATTATATAACTTTTTACTTTTTAATGGAATAAATAATATCATGTCCGCTGGGGCGCGTTCGTGTAAACCCAAAGGTGAATATCTACAGGAAATTTAAGTTTTTTTCTTGCTCTTAAGTATTCTTGCCTGTTCCCTGTTCCCAGCTCCGGTGTTCCCTACCCTTGCTATACAATACCGATGCTACCGGACATGATATAACTTTTGCTTTCTACCTTTAAGCTAAGATTTTAAGTTTAATGAGTGATATTTAAACATTTTTTTAGTTCAAAAATAGCCTAATTTTTTTTTAAATAAGAGGCAAAAACATCAATGTTTTTAGTCAAATAATCAATATTTATTCTAAGAATTTCCGTGACTTTAGTTCCTGGAGTAGTCAACTACTTAATAATACCAAATCCAGTTTAGCTAGACCACAAATAAGTTAACTACAATTCATATATATCAAGGTTTTCTCAATAATATATTGTGGTCTATAGTCATCGGATTTGGTATAACTTATAAATCATAGTAAAATTTCGGTGTCAAAAAAATGTGTTATAATTAACCAAGAACTTAAAAAGTAGCCTCAATAATCTTTTGACCGGAGAAGGTAGTGGCAATTAGCACCGTAAGCGTGGATTGCTGCTTTATACGTACTACGTTACAGTACTAGCAATGTGGTTGTTTTGCCTAGCGCCATACTTCGTAAACTAACAACGTGAAAATCGTGGTTTTAACCAGATTTACAGGAAACCAAAAACAGGAAAAAGATAGAGAATAGCGAGTTGCCTCCCAGAAGAAGCAAAAAGTTTTTTGATAACTATGTCTCCCTTGTCTTCTCTATCTCCCAATAGTTCCACTATTGCTAAAAACTACGTAGACATACTATCTGAGAACGAAATTATCTGTCGTCAAATCCGGACTACCAAGGAGAGTAGCAAATTGAGCGCAATCTCCGAAACCTGCTGCATTACCATTAGCATTGTAGAATAAACCACCTGTAGTAGAATCATAGACAATAATACCACTACTTGTCTCAGGGTTACTTGTTACAGTAGCAAACTCACCACCAAGATTTCCTCCCGTAGCAGTAGTTATTTCTGTAAAAGTATCTTTGTCAAGTAGAATTATATCTTTGTTAGACTGGAAGTCTGTAATTGTATCTACACTCAAATCTTCTGATGCAAACGCATTATTAGTATTTTAGTATTAAAGATAAAGCTGTCTATACTACCACCACCTGTGAGTTGGTCATTTCCTGCATTACCATTAAGGCGATCGCGACTAATACCACCTTCAAGAGTATCCTTACCTGCACCTCCTGATCAGAAATCGTTATCGCGACGACCTATCAACACATCATCATTGTTTTGTCCCAATACTCTGTCGTTACCAATACCTCCAAAGGGTGTTATTTTCAATGTCTAACGCAAACTCAGTTCCACCAAAGGTTTCTTCTCCTGTGAAATAAATGCTATCAACGATAACGGTGATAAGTGCATAAGCAAAATTAATTACACATCCTACTATTGCCTATTGCCTGTTGCCTCTCTCAACTAAGAAATTTATTTTGACGACTACTTAATAGCAGCTCGTAGTTGCTCTTTAGTGCTACCTGACATTTTGGCGGTGCTCAAGCACAACTACAAACAAATGCACTGCTTTTCAGGATAATGAGATACACTTTAAGATGAATTTGTGTTTCCTAGTTCCCAAAACTATGAATTTATATCAAATCCGGTTAAATAACCTCACAATCAATAGACATCTCCTCCAAATGAGGCAGTAGGCAGCTTTGCTGTAGGCAGTAGGGAACCCACCCCTCGCCCCTCCCCCTCCCAGGAGGGGAAATAATTGATATATCTAGTGTGATCATTGATTTGATTTTTTATGATAGGAGATGTCTAATAGCTTAAAATCCTGATTATGAAGTTATTAGATCTATGTGCAATTAGGAGGATTTGATATTAGTCCTACTAACTGTTCCATTTCCAAAAATGCTGCCACCCGTAAAATCAATGCTTCATTATAAGGTGCAGCAATAATTTGTACCCCCAAAGGTAAACCATTAGTACGACGGATGGGTACTGACAAAACTGGCAAACCGATAAAAGACAAAGGTTGCGTATACAAACCCAAATTTGGACGCACCAACACTTCCTCCCCAGCAATAGTCATTTTTTCCTGCCCCAATAGTGGCGCAACACAAGGTGTAGTGGGAGCCAGAATAATATCTACTTCCTTAAATATTTCTCCAACACAACCTTGATACCAACGGCGGAAACGTTGAGCTTGAATATACCAGTCTGCGGGAATTAAAGCGCCAGCTAAAAAGCGATCACGAGTTGCCGGGTCGAAATCTTGGGGGCGAGTGCGTAAGTTATCCAAATGTAAATTAGCTCCCTCCGTAGCAGTAATAATATAAGCAGCAGCTCTAGCTCGGTGTGCTTCCGGTATCGTCACCCTTCGAGTTACTCCCAATGCAGTCGCCACCTGTTCCACTGCTGCGAAAACTTCTGGCTCCCCACCTGTGGCAAAGTGATCGTCAGCAACTGCAATGCGTAAACTTTCAATATTGTGATTGAGTTGAGGCAAACAAGCTTCCGGAGTACGATGGGTACAAACTGGGTCTCTAATATCTGACCCCTGTAAAACATCATGAACTGTTGCGATGTCTCTTACAGAACGAGCAAATGGTCCGACATGGTCTAAACTACTAGCAAACAGAAAAACCCCTGCTCGTGACAAGCGTCCATAAGTGGGTTTAAATCCGAATACACCGCATAAGGAGGCGGGTACGCGGATAGAACCGTTGGTATCGGAACCGAGAGTTATGGGTACTAAACTAGCAGCAACGGCAGCAGCAGATCCACCGGAGGAACCGCCGGAGATGCGGGTGAGGTCGTGAGGGTTTGGTGTTGCGCCATAGTGACTGTTTTCGGTGACGAAGCCATAAGCGTATTCATCCATGTTGAGGGCACCGATGAGGATAGCGCCTGCTTGTTTAAGTTTAGCTACGGCGGTTGCGTCTACTGTTGCGGGTGGGTTTTTGGTGTTTATTTTGGCTCCAGCGAGAGTTATTATACCTGCGATGTCGTAGAGATTTTTGACTGCAAAGGGCACGCCTGCTAGGATACCAGGATTTTTGCCTTGAGCAATTTCTGTGTCTATTTGTTTGGCAGTGTTAAGTGCGGTTTCTGCAGTAATAGCAGTGAAGCAGTTGAGGGTTTGGTTGTGCTGGTTAATTTGTTGTAAGCATTTAGTTACTATGGTTTGAGCTGTGCTTTCCCCTGTTTTGATAGCTGTGGCGATCGCTATTGCATCTATTTCATTAAATTTGATAGTCATTTTGGTTTAATAGGTAAAAAAGTAAAAAAGTTTTTGGGTAGTTCTGCATAGTAATGGTATACGCAGATCAACAATGTCTAGTGCGGGCATCCTGCCCGCGAGTACGGGAGCAAGATGCTCCTACTGCTGTGTCTGGTAACAAAAATAATTACAATGCACGACCATTACAATCCACCACCACTAGTTTTTGTAGCCATATCAATTCCCTAATTTTTCTGGGTCAAATTTTGGTGCTTGCTCTATTTCTGGTGGTAGGGGAAAGTCTATGACTAATTGAGCGATCGCTGCAATTTTTTCTAGATTTTCTACTACACCGGGAAGGTGTTCTGGCTGTAATGGTAAATTGATTAATTCTGCCGTACATTCCACATATTTTTCGATATTTTTCATAATTAAATTAGTAATTAGGGTTTGCTGAAAAAGTATTTTTGTCGAGGTTATAAGTCAGGTTTTATATCTCATAAATCGGGAAGAAGAGGGCAGGAATAATGGTCTGATCTTTGTCTATCTAGGTTTGCTAAAATTTTGAGTATTTTCAGCTTTTTGGAGTGAAAAAAAAATTGCATTTTTTTTCTAAAAAAGGCTAAATAATTTACAAACAAAGGGTTTGAGAGTTAATCATGAAATTCTCATCATAAAAGATGTATGATTTATCATCAATTATCCAATTTTTTTAAGTAGTTTTACCACAAAATTTCTAGTCTATTTCTTGATTTTTTTCATTACACAATAACTACAGTATAATCAAAAATATTTCCCTTAAGTAAAAGAAGTAAATTTAATTGTTTTCGGAATAGTCTCTGCCAATAATTTAGCCTGACAAAATACATATTTTACAGTAGCACGTTTCCTAACTGCATTAAAACAACTATCCACATCTAAAACTATCAAATTGCCTGGATTTCCTACTTTAATTCCATACCCATCTTCTACTCCTAAAGTTTTCGCACCATTCCAAGTAACCATTTGATAACAAGCATCAATTTCTTTGATTCCAGTCATTTGACATATATGTACGCCCATATAAGCCACATCCAACATATTACCAGTACCCAAAGTATACCAAGGATCTTGTATACAATCATGGCCAAAACTAACATTTATTCCTCGTTGCCATAATTCTTTTACTCGCGTAACACCCCGTCTTTTAGGATAAGTATCAGTACGACCTTGAAGAGTAATATTAATTAAAGGATTAGCAATAAAATTAATTTTAGACCTCTCTAATAAACTCATTAATTTAAAAGCATAAGCATTATTATAAGAGCCAAAAGCAGTAGTATGACTAGCAGTCACTTGTGAAGTTAAACCTGTTCTAATAGCATCAGCAGCAACTACTTCTAAAAAACGTGATTGGTCGTCATCTATTTCATCACAATGAATATCGATAAAACAGTCATATTTTTCTGCCAATTCAAAGATTTTATGCACAGATTTTACCCCATCTTCCCTCGTAAATTCATAATGAGGAATTCCACCCACACCATCCACTCCTAATTGTAAAGCTTTTTCTAAAAGTGAGAGGTTTTCATCTTTACTATAAATACCATCTTGGGGAAAAGCAACTATTTGTAAATTCATCCAATCTTTGACAATTTATTTTACTTCTAAAAGTGCTTGTAATGCTGTTAGTTTTGGTTCACTAACATCGATGTGGGCTCTAACAAATAATACTCCTTGTCTAGCTTGGAGTTTAAGAGTGTCAATAGCACGTTTTTTCACATCTTCTAGTGTCAACTCTTGCTTACGATCACCCCAAATTTCTATACCCTCAAATAATGTACCACTTTGATTCCAGCGTGGTTCTCCGGCAGTGAGAGCAGAATCTAGATGAATGTGAGATTCTACAAATGGTGGACTGACTAATTTTCCCTGAAGATCGAGTTCTTGGTAGGCAAAAGCTGGAATATCCTTAGAAATAGCAACAATTTTACTGTCATCAATGGCGATATCTACTATTTCTGTTTGTTGAGTTGGTTGCAATAAGCGACTGTTTCGCAGAATTAATTCATAAGTTTTGTCAGACATGAAGTTTTGGTAGTTAAAAAATTAGGAGTCAGTAATTTGAATTTTATCATGGAAGGGTCAACAATTAATAGATATCTCGGCGTTGCTGAATCAAGGTATGAAAATAAAAACTGAAGAATCTCAAATATTTGTCATTAATATAGTTTAGCAATCGCCAAAAAATACAAATCATAGCTAAAATCAGCAACGCCGATATCTCCAGAAAATAAACTTGCTTTTTATTTAAAATAAGCTAGAGTTGTAACAGTAACTTACAAAATCATTTTTCGTATCTTAGGTGTGAAAATCTATTCCCTGTTCCCTGTTCCCTCACAGGAGTGCGCTACCAGATGCGTGTGTCGCCAACGGGGGGTCGCACCGCTGTTCCCTGTTCCCTACTCTTGCAAAAAGTTTATATCTTTTTCACCAGATGTCTAATAATTAATTATGGCTTTGTTGAAAAATAGACATCTCCACCAAATGAGGGAATAGGCAGTAGGAAGTAGGCAGTAGGGAGAAAGAATTGATAATTTATGTGTGATAATTGATTTGATTTTTGATTTTTACCATATGTCTAATGAACTGCCTTGTGAAAATACTTGGAAAAGTGGCGTTGCTGAAGCACGTGTATGATATTAATCCTAATTACTTAGGAGTCAACCCACCCCCACGTCCCTCCCAGGAGGGGAAGTTAGGAGTCAGGAGGGAAGAAAGAATCAGAAACCCCGAGTAGAAGGAGAAAGTTTTTTGCTCGCCCTCTTATCCTGAATGATATCATACCTCAAATCAATAACGCCGGAAAAGTTATGTGCAGGAATACCTACCATCAATGCTGAGTCATTTATCAAATAGACATCTCCAGAAAATAAATAACAGGAAACAGGGAACAGGGATAAATAATTGAAAATTGATAGATAAGAATTGCTTTTGTGTAAAAGTTAGCGTGAATATCTACAGAAAATTTAAGTTTTTCTAACTTTTAAGTCTTCTGTTCTAGATAACTAAAGCCTTCTTCTTTATTCCTTCTTCCTTACCCTTACAATACCGATGCTACCAGACTTGATATAATTCCTCTCAATAGCTAATAAAAATGGTATAACTTGATATAGCATTCTCAAGTAATTAAGTAATTTATATGGATTTTGAACAACCATTAGGTTCAGTAATTCAAGGTTCTCTCAGTCAAGGACTAGAAGTACGACTACATCCAGACATATTAGTAGAAGATATGCGGGTTGGTAAATTTTTGGTCGTAAAAGGAGTACGCGCCCACTTTTTTTGTATGTTAACTGATGTTTTATTAGGAACATCCAGCGAACGAATAATGATTAATCCTCCTTTACCTACAGATGATTTTTTGCAATCTGTTTTAGCTGGAGGTAGTACTTACGGCACGATCGAACTTGCACCAATGTTGATGTTAATTATTTCTTCAGAAAAATCCCCAGTATATTTCAATGCTAATAACGATAATAGCAATAACAAAAAATCTCAATCTATAGAAAATCTAGCATCTTTTGAAGCTCAAACCAGTGCTGAAATTAAATTAATGCCAGTGAAAACTATTCCTAGTCATTTTTCCCAAGTATTTGACGCAAGTGAGAGAGATTTTAGTCTGGTTTTTGGTAGAGAAGATGACCAGAGTCGGCGCAATTTTGCTGTGGGTAAACCTATTGATATGGATGTACCTGTTTGTTTAGATTTAGATAGATTTGTAGAACGGAGTAATGGCATTTTTGGCAAGTCAGGAACAGGTAAGTCTTTTCTGACTCGTTTACTTTTATCTGGGATTATTCGTAAAGGAGCTGCTGTAAATTTAATCTTTGATATGCACTCTGAATATGGTTGGGAAGCAATGGCGGAAGGAAAACAAGTTAATACGGTAAAAGGTTTAAAACAATTGTTTCCAGAACGAGTGGAACTTTGGACTCTCGACCCAGAAGCGACTAAACGTAGAGGGGTGCGAGATGCACGAGAATTGTATTTAAGTTATAACCAAATTGAGGTAGAAGATATTGGGTTGGTGCAACGGGAATTAAATTTATCTGAGGCAAGTATTGATAGTGCAAATATTCTCAGAAGTGAATTTGGTAAGTCTTGGATTTCTCAATTGCTAGAAATGACTAATGAAGATATCCAAACATTTTGTGATGAGAAAAGGGGTCACAAAGGTTCAATAATGTCTTTACAAAGAAAGTTATTGCGACTGGATAATCTGAAATATATGCAGACAAAAAATACTAATAATTATATTGAAGAAATTTTAGAATCTTTGGATGCTGGTAAACACGTTATTATTGAATTTGGTTCCCAATCAAATATGCTTTCTTATATGTTAGCTGCTAATATGATTACTCGCAGAATTCATAATAGTTATGTGCGGAAAGCTGATAAATTTTTGAGTTCTAAAAATCCGAGCGATCGCCCTCAACCATTAGTTATAACTATTGAGGAAGCTCACCGTTTTCTCGACCCCGCAATAGTACGTTCAACTATTTTTGGAACAATAGCTAGAGAAATGCGGAAATATTTTGTAACTTTATTGGTAGTAGACCAGCGGCCTTCCGGGATAGATGCAGAAGTTATGTCTCAAATTGGTACAAGAATTACAGCTCTATTAAATGATGATAAGGATATAGATTCTATTTTTACAGGAGTTTCTGGCGGTCATAGTTTACGGTCTGTTTTAGCAAAGTTGGATTCTAAACAACAAGCTTTGGTATTAGGTCATGCGGTACCGATGCCAGTGGTTATTCAAACTCGTGCTTATGACCAGACTTTTTATCAGGAAATTGGAGATACAGACTGGCGATATGTGTCTGATGAAGAATTATATGAAGCAGCTCAGGTTGCTCTGGATGATATTGGGTTTTAGAGGTTGCTGAAGCGCGTGAGTGATATTAATCTTAATGACTTAGGAGTCAGGAGTCAGGAGTCAGGAGTCAGTAGGGAAGAAAGAAGAAGAAAGAGGAGTAGAAGCAGAAAGTTTTTTGTTTGCTGGCGCACAACTTTCCTTACGGAATGCTACCGCAAACGTTAACGCGGAGCGCGGAACGGAGTTCTATCAGTAATTATCCGGACATGATATCATATTAAATCCGCCTAATTGCATATAGATCCAATAAGGTAATAATCAGGGTTTTAAGCTATTAGACATCTGGTAAAAATCAAAAATAAAATCAATTATTATCCATAAATTATCAATTATTCCCCTCCCAGGAGGGGGAGGGGCGAGGGGTGGGTTGCCTGTTGCCAGATGAGCTGTTGCCTCTTTTCTGGAGATGTCTATTGATTGTGAGGGTATTTAACCGGATTTGATATCATACCTCAAATCACCAACACCGGGTTTTAAGATCAAATCCGAGGGAATTGGACATAAAAAAATATTCAATCGTCATAACTACGCTCATCTTTGTGATTCTTCTGACTCCTGACTCCTGACTCCTAAAGACTTAACCATTCTATAACTGTTTAACCGAATTTGATATAATTTGTTAATTTGCTATCTAGAAAAATACGCGATCGCTATACTGGAAAATGAATCTACTCAATCTATTTTCAATGATATATTTTTATCTAGCTACAAATATAATAGAATTAGCTGAGATTTTTTTAGATGAGTTTGTCCTTATTCTGAAGATTTTTATTGAGGCAGTTGCAGTTTTTATTATTGCCTTTGCAGTGCTAAAAGCACTAGCACAAATGTGGCACAGACGGAAAAATAATCAGCTTTTTGCACAAGAGGGAAGAATTAGACTCGACTTAGGTATTTCCCTAGTTCTAGCTTTAGAATTTCTGTTAGCTGCTGATATAGTAGGAACTGCCATCTCTCCAAGTTGGAGCGATCTTGGAAAGTTAGCAGCAGTTGCTGGAATTAGGACTTTTCTCAACTTTTTCCTAGAAAAAGAAGTGAAAGAACTGGAAGAAAAAAATAATCTCAATAGATAAAAGAAGGAAGAAGGAAGAAGGTGTTTAGTTATCTAGGAGAGAAGGAAGAAGGAAGAAGGTGTTTAGTTATCTAGGAGAGAAGGAAAAAATGGATGGGGATAGTCCTCGATAAGTCACTTCATCAGGAATTAGCAAATTTACCTTGAAAACGCCATATGTAGGGGCGAATGGCGTTCGCCCTCATTAGATTTAATGTCTGTGCGTAAGTCCTGTTCATGTTTTATAACCCAACTAATTGTAAACATCGTATAGATGGGGGGGTATTAAACCCGTAAAGAAAAAAGATAATGCTCATCGAGTTGATCGTGAAAAAGCTTTTACCACTGTTCCCTGTTCCCTATTCCCTGATTTAGAAATAGTTATTGTGTTACAGATAGTTGAGGAAAATTATAATAAATTGATATTTTCAACTGTTCCGAAGTATTAATTATCATGAATACTCAAAACAATAACCTATTTACTCAAGAAGAACAAAGATTAGAAGCAGACCTCAACCATGAAGCATACTGGAGACGCTGGGGGCCATACTTGAGCGAGAGACAGTGGGGAACAGTACGAGAAGACTATAGTGAAGATGGTTCTGCTTGGGATTACTTTTCCCACGAACAATCTCTTTCTCGTGCTTATCGATGGGGAGAAGACGGTATTTGTGGTATTTCAGATAATCATCAACGACTGTGCTTTGCGATCGCTCTCTGGAATGGCGAAGACCCTATTATCAAGGAACGACTTTTTGGTTTAACGGGAAGTCAAGGAAATCATGGGGAAGATGTTAAAGAATATTATTTTTACTTAGATAATACCCCCAGTCATAGTTACATGAAGGCACTTTATAAATATCCTCAAAGTGCTTATCCTTATGCTGACTTAGTAGCAGAAAATCAACAGCGCGACCGCAAATCTTCAGAATACGAACTACTCGACACAGGAATATTTGCAGAAAATCGTTATTTTGATGTTTTGGTTGAATATGCTAAAGCAACAACAGAAGATATCTTAATTAAAATTACAGTAAATAATCGAGGTTCAGAAACTAAGACGTTACACTTATTGCCCACTCTTTGGTTTAGAAATACTTGGTCTTGGGATAATAAATCCCAAAAACCTCTCCTCAAAAAAGTTAATCCTGGTTTGATTGAAGCAGAGCATCCAACTTTAGGAAAAAGGTGGTTTTATTTTCCTCAGACAATGGAACTATTTTTCACAGAAAATGAAACTAATAAACAAACTTTATTTGGAGAAAAAAATGATTCTCTTTATACCAAAGACGGCATCAATAATTATCTAGTTAACGGTCAAAAAAATGCCATTAATCCAGAGATGTATGGAACTAAATTTTCTCCACATTATCGTCTAGAACTAGAACCAGGTGAAACTAAAATTGTTAAATTGAGACTTGCTAACTCCCCAGAAATTAAACAGCCTTTAGACACAGAATTTGAAGAAACTTTTCAAACCAGAATTCAAGAAGCAAATGAATTTTATCAGCGTCTTTCCCCTTGTAAAATGAAGGATGAATGGCGTAATATTCAGCGTCAAGCCTTTGCCGGACTACTTTGGACAAAACAATATTATCATTATATTGTCGAAGAATGGCTAAAAGGCGACCCTACCCAACCGCCAGTATCAGAAAACCGTAAACATATTAGAAATTATGGGTGGGTTCATCTATTTAATGACGATATAATTTCCATGCCTGATAAGTGGGAATATCCTTGGTATGCTGTTTGGGATTTAGCATTTCATGCCGTACCTTTAGCAATAGTTGACCCTGATTTTGCTAAACGTCAATTAGACCTAATAACCAGAGAATGGTTTATGCATCCCAACGGTCAATTACCAGCTTATGAATGGAATTTTAGTGATGTAAATCCTCCCGTTCATGCTTGGGCAACTTGGCGAGTTTATCAAATAGAAAAAGAACTTTATGGTCGTAGCGATCGCAAGTTTCTCGAAAGAGTATTTCAAAAACTTTTACTTAATTTTACTTGGTGGGTAAATCAGAAAGATGTTGAGGGGAATAATGTGTTTGAAGGAGGCTTTTTAGGCTTAGATAATATTGGAGTATTTGACCGGAGTTCAGAGTTACCAACCGGAGGTCATATTGAACAATCAGACGGTACAAGTTGGATGGCAATGTACTGTCTAGATATGTTAACTATTGCTCTGGAACTTGCCAAAGAAAATGAAGTATACGAAGATATTGCTTCTAAATTTTTCGAGCATTTTCTCTACATAGTTGATGCCATGAATCATTTAGGTTCAGATGGGACTCAACTCTGGGATGAAACTGATAATTTTTATTATGATGTTCTCCACCAACCAGATAAAGAAGATATACATATAAAAATCCGTTCAATAGTAGGATTAATTCCATTATTTGCTGTGGCAATTATTGACTCAGAAACTTTACAACAATTACCTAAATTCCAGAAACGGGTAAAATGGTTTATGGCAAATAGGATAGACCTTAGCGCCAATATTGCTTGTATGGAAGCTTGCGGTATTGACTCAGAACGTTTATTAGCAATTGTTAGTCCCGAACGCCTACGAATAATCCTCGAAAAAATGTTAGATGAAAATGAATTTTTCAGCGATTATGGTATTCGTTCCTTATCTCATTTCCATGCCGAAAATCCCTATATTTTTAATGCGAATGGAGAAGAATATAGAGTTGATTATGAACCTGCCGAATCTACCAGTCAAATGTTTGGAGGAAATTCTAATTGGCGGGGTCCAATCTGGTTTCCAATTAATTATTTAATGATAGAATCTCTGCAAAGATTTCATAATTATTTAGGTGAAGATTTTCGAGTGGAATGTCCGACAGGTTCAGGTCGGATGATGAATTTATGGGAAGTATCATTAGAAATTGAAGCGAGACTAATTAAAATTTTCCTCAAGGATGAAAATGGAAAATCTCCAGTTTATGGTGACACAGAAATATTCCAAAATGACCCCCACTGGCAAAATTTAATTTTGTTTTATGAATATTTTCACGGCGATAATGGTGCGGGTTTAGGGGCGAGTCATCAGACTGGTTGGACTGGTTTAGTAGCAAAGTTGATTCAGCAACGGAGCGAATATGTCTGTGAAATTTAGTTTTGGTTATGATAGACATCTCCAGAAAAGAGGCAACAACTCATCTGGCAACAGGCAACAGGGAGAAATATAGGACTTACCTATGAGATAGGAAAAACTAGGATTTGAGATTGCTTTCCGTTCCGGACTGCTACGCAAACCCTGTCGATGGCAATGACTAAAATACGTTGCAGGTGCGTAAGTCTTATATAATTTGCACTGTGGAAGTGGAATTGGCATCTTGCCCGTTCCTGATATTTGCCCGTTCCTGATATTTTTGGGCAGGCAGGATACCCACCCCACTTATATTCATCCCACCCCTAAGCAATGCCTTGTTTTGGCTTAAAATTTACCTAAAGTTTAATTTCATACCTCAAATCAGCAACACCATAAGTAGGTAGGTGGGAAAATTTACAACTACGTCATTGCGATTGGAGCAGAATGGAAGGAAGCAATCTCAAGGATATGAGGTGCATAAACATTTCGTTACATAGTGACGTTTATTCGCGCCTACCTGCTTATTTTTTTTGACTTTATATGTATAAAGAAAAAGTTGATTTAATTCGATAACAAATTATCGAAAGGTAAAATTATTTTGGTATCAAATTATTAACAATATATATGGTCAGTCAACAAACAATTAATATTGTCAAATCTACCGCACCAGTGCTGAAAAAACAGGGAAAACAAATTACTACTCGGATGTATGAAATAATGTTTGAAAATCATCCTGAAATCAAATCCCAGTTTAATATGTCTGCTCAAGCTGATGGATCTCAACCTGCAAAGTTAGCTACTGCAGTTTATAGTTATGCTGCTCATATTGATAATTTGGCTGGTCTAAAATCAATGGTTGAAAAAATTGCTCACCGCCATGTGCAAACTCATGTACTACCGGAACAATATCCAGTGGTGGGAGAATGTATGTTGCAAGCTATGCAGGATGTTTTGGGAGAGGCAGCTACGCCAGAAGTTATATCTGCTTGGACAGAAGCTTATCAGGCGTTGGCAGAAGTTTTTATTCACCGAGAGCATGAAATTTATGAAGAGGAAGGTGTTTCCTGATTTCAATTTTTGGCGTTGCTGATTCTGGGTATGATTTGATAATTTTGTATTTGGGATTTTTTATTTTGGATGGTTTGAACTACTTGTTAATATTAACTTTTCCCTGTTCCCAGTTAAGTGTTCCCTATAAACCTACTTTCATATCTTAATTCAGCAATGCCCAATTTTTTGAGTTAAAAAGACGGGGGAAATATTGAGTTTAATAGTTGCGGGGGAACGTAGTGGGGTTGGTAAAACAACTGTTACGTTGGCTTTACTGTCTTATTTAAAGTGGCAAAATTTGCAGGTGCAATCATTTAAGGTGGGGCCTGATTATATTGACCCGATGTTTCATCAGTATGTCACGGGTAAGTCTTGTCGGAATTTAGACCCGGTGTTGACTTCCGAGGTTTATGTGCAGCAATGTTTTGCACGAAATATTCAAGATGTTGATTTTGCTTTGGTTGAGGGGGTGATGGGTTTATTTGATGGGGTAAGTTTTGCTCCCCCCTGTCCACCCTTTTTAAGGGGGGTAGAAGATCAAAGTGGTAGGTGTTTTCCTGATTTTGCTTCTACTGCTCATATTTCTCGGTTACTGAATGTACCTGTATTATTGGTGCTTGACTGTAGTCGGTTATCAGGTTCTGTGGCAGCGATCGCTCATGGTTTAATTTCTTTTGACTCTAATATTAATTTTGCTGGTTTGATACTCAACCGGGTCGGGAGCGATCGCCATTTACAGTTACTTCAAAATTCCCTTAAATTTATAAATTTACCTGTACTTGGGGTACTACGACGACATCAAAATATTACTATTCCTGACCGACATTTAGGTTTACTTCCTACTGATGAAATGCCAGATTTAGATAATTTAATTAATGACTTAGCTGACTTAGCAAAAACTTGTTTTGATTGGGAGAAATTACTACCACTTTTAAAAAATCATAATGAGGGGTCTCAGCACTTTTTATCTAGCCAAGTTCTCCCTAACAATAGAATACATTTTCCACTATCAAATGTCAAGAATATTGAGAAAAAAAAGTCGCAATTTTTGATAGGAGTAGCTCGCGATCGCGCATTTAATTTCTATTATCAAGACAACCTAGATATTCTGGAAGAGTTAGGAGCAAAAATAGTATTTTGGAGTCCCCTAAAGGATGAAAATTTACCTGCGGGAGTGGAAGGTTTATATTTTGGTGGTGGATTTCCAGAAGTTTTTGCTCAACAGTTAAGCGAAAATATTTTAATCAGAAAAGCTGTTGAGAAAGCAATTATTTCTGGAATGCCAACTTATGCTGAATGTGGTGGGTTAATGTATTTATCTCAGGCAATTATTGACTTTAATAGTAAGTCTTGGGAGATGGTAGGAATTTTACCAACTACGGCAGTAATGGGTAAAAATTTAAAGTTAGGATATCGGCAAGCAATTACTAATATAGATACTCCTTTATTAGCAGCAAATACACAAGTTTATGGACATGAATTTCATCGTTCTGAATTAACTGCAGCACCCCCAATACCTCTATACAAAATGTGGCGAATTGATGAGGATAAAAATCGGAGCAAAGCAACTGTTGAAGGTTGGAAATTTTATCAACTTCATGCTTCCTATCTTCATATTCATTGGGGGAGTAGAGTAGATATTCCTCAGCGATTTCTCAATCATTTAATTAGGGTTTGCTGATTAAATATAAAAGCATTGACATATAAGTTTGACATTCCTAGATAACTTGAATTATCCTTAAAAAGTAAATTTATGAGGACTTACGCAAATTAACCTTAAAAACGCCATATGTAGGGGCAAATGGTATTGGCTAGCGCCAAACTCCGCTAAGGCCATCACTGGATTTAGTGTCCCTGCGTAAGTCCTGTTTATTATACTAATCAAGGTTAAATAAATGAATGATATTGAGGATGAAAACTTTGATAATTCCAATCTGGATTTTTCCCAAATGTTCGTCTTTGGGGATAGTCTTTCAGATACAGGAAATTTTTTTAGTATCCTAGAAGGACAAATTCCAGAAAACCCCCTATCTTTTGAGGGCAGACTTTCTAACGGACCTGTTTGGGTAGATTCTCTAGCATCATCCTTAGACTTAGAAATAAATCCTATAGCTTTTTCCACTGGTGTTGTCTTTCCAGATGGAGCCAACTATGCTATAGCTGGAGCGCAGAGTGGAAACCAAAACAATGTTAATGGTCTGCCAGGTTTAGAACAACAACTTGAGAGTTTTATCGATCCTCTATTAGCAACAAATCAGTCTGCTAACTCTGATGCACTATATATTATTTGGGTGGGTTCCAATGATTATCTTGTAGAGCCTATATCTCAATTAGGCATAGTACCGCCACCGGAGGAACCAGCTAATACAGATACAACTGTTAATAATATCACCAATGGTATTGAAGCTTTATATGATGTAGGCGCTCGCAACTTCCTGGTCCCTAACTTATCATCATCATTAGAACTCACACCTGTAGGTGCATTGGTAGATACATCTACATCTGAGGAATTTAATAATTTAGCTAATGAGCATAATCAAAAACTGGAGTCAAAGATCGCTGAGTTAGAGCAATCTTTGTCTGGAGCTACTATTACCTTATTCAATTTTAACCCTATTTTAGATGGGTTCGTTGATAATCCCGCTCAGTTTGGTTTTACCAATGTAACAGATATATGGTCAGATAACGTTTTGGCTGTTTGCCCAGATGCCTTTTTAGGAGAAGATGGTTCAGTAGAATCCTGTGATGTTGATGTTCCTGATCCAGATGAATACATATTCTGGGATATAATTCATCCTACAGAAGCAGCTCATCAGTTCATAGCAAATGAAGCTCTAGATACTCTGGAAATTGAATATAGTATTGAAGTACACCCAGGAATTACAGTTAATTCTACAGAGGATCTCAACACCTCTGAAACAGGAGACACTGTCGAATTTACCGTTGTTCTCGATAGCCAACCTACCGCCGACGTTACCATTGCCATTAGCAGTTCCGACGAAACCGAAGGCATAGTTGATACTGACAGTCTCACCTTTACTTCAGAAAATTGGGACGAACCCCAAACCGTTACTGTGACAGGAGTAACCGACAACGAAATCGACGGGAACATCGACTATACTATTGAACTAGCAGCCGCTGAAAGTGAGGATGATAACTACAATGGCATCGATCCAGATGATGTAGAGATTTCTAATATTGATGACGGCGATATAGTTCCTGGTCTCAACCTAGAAGGTACTAATGATAACGATATTCTCAATGGTGACTTGGGCAACGACAGATTAAGTGGACTAGGAGGTAACGACACCCTTAATGGTAACAACGGCAACGATAGTCTCCTGGGTGGAAAGGATGACGACCGTTTGAATGGTGGGGATGGCGATGATGTTCTTAATGGTGGTTTGGGTAACGACTTTATACTTGGTGGGGATGGCAATGACCTTTTGATTGGCCGTCCTGGTTTCGATCATCTCCTTGGGGGTAATGGTAATGATATTATAGAAGGTGGTACTGGTCGCGATCGCTTAAATGGCGGTAGTGGAAATGACATTTTAACTGGGGGAGCAAGTATAGACCGCTTTATTTTTGCCACTAATGCGGAGTTTACTGCTGAAGATTTAGGAATAGATCGAATTACAGATTTTGTTCCCGGACAAGACTTGATTCTCCTAGACCAAAGAACTTTCACTGCACTTACCAGTATTGAAACAGAGTTTGAGGAAGTTAGCAGTAATCAAGAAGCGGCCACTGCTAATGCTTTGATTGTGTACAACACTGGTAACGGAAACTTATTCTACAACCAAAATGGCAGTGAAGCAGGATTTGGTAGTGGTGGCAGATTTGCTAGACTGCTCAATGAAGCATCTGTGAGTGCTGATGATTTCTTGCTCAGAGCTTAAGGAAGTCAGAACTCAGAAGTCAGAACTCAGAAGTCAACCCACCCCTAACCCCTCCCAGGAGCGGAAGTAGGGGATTTGAGCAACTATCCAAAAATATTGCGCCTTAAAAGGTGGGGTTGCGCGACCCATATTATTTTGATAAAGACAGCAGATTCCTTGCATAAGAAGTACAGAGATTAACAAGGAAATGAATTCAAGTGCGGGCATCTTGCCCGCCATGAATGTATCTCACTAAAGTGGAATCTGCTGTATGTTTACTTCTCTGTACAGACGTTGGATGCAATGTCCCTATCTACTTCCCCTCCTGGGAGCAGTAGGGGTGGGTCTCCTACTCAAGATACGGGTTGAAAAGTTTTTGAGAAATGGTATAATCTCTCCTTCGACTGCTATACTCCTCACTTTCTACTTTTTTTGGTAAAATAATCACTGTTTAATATTAATATTCAGCTTGAGAAATAAAATGACAGTATCTGTGGAATTTATTGAAGGATTGAATGAGAAAATTACAGAAGTTAGTCTGAGAAAACGTCGTAACTCTGACACAAAAATAGTTGTACTAATGTTTGACCGTCTTCAAGCTACGGAAAGTTTTCGTTCCTTCACTAATAAAATAAATAAATTATGGTTGAAAGACGAGGAAGGAAATATTGAAGTTGCTCCTAGTGGGATTAAATTTTTGTCTGCTGATGAAAGTGATTTTTCTCAAGTAGAATGTTCTTTTGAAGTAGAATCAGAGGAAAATTTTGAGAGAGTCATGCGATTTTTACACCGTTATGCTGAGGCGAATGGTTTCGAGTTTAAGTCTAATTAAGTAACTTTGAAGAAGGAAGAAGGAAGAAGTAGATGGGGATAAGTCAACGACATGAATTGGCGTGTCTTATCATACCATTTATCAAAAACTTTTCTAGATTTTATTGATTAGGGGACTGGGAGAGTCGGGGAGTAGTAAACATAAGAGTAATTAACATTAACTTGGCTTAAATTAGCAAAAAAAAATTCTGCCTGTGTTAATTACTTAATAACTGAAGTTTTACTTAAGTATAGAATTAATGCATGGGAATTGGTCTGAGACCAAACAATTTGAAGCACTCGCTGTAAGGTGAGGTATTATACCATGTTCGGTAGAACAGTTATAATAGGACTTTGTAGTTTTGCTTGAGCAATAATACTAAGTATTGTAAGGGCTAAAGCCTAACTACAAACAAAAAATTTATTATAATATCATGTCCGGATAATTAGTTATAAAAAAACTTTCTCCTTCTTCTCCTGTTGTTCTTCTTTATTACCTCTTTCCTCCTGACTCCTGACTCCTGACTCCTGACTCCTCCGTAGTTATTTATTTATCACTGTTTAACCGGACATGATATAAGTAATTATCCGAACATGATTAAACCCGCCATAGAAAAGATACAGTAGATTCGGTCGTATAAGAAGTACAAATATTAATAATTAAATGTTCCCAGTGTGGGCATCTTGCCCCCTATGTGTGTATCTCACGCCTGGTCAAATCTACTGTAAAAAAAACTTGTATAGCTAAATTTTATAAGAATCAAAAATGAGTAAATCAATAGTAGTTAAACAACTGTTTGCCCAAGAAATTACACCAGAGAATTTTCGACCTTTTGGACAAGTAATTTGGGCAACAGGAGATGATAAACAATATAACCAAGACGATGCTCAATTAAATTTAGAAAATGGTACGCCACGATTCTATATTATGCGGTTATTTGGAAAAGACCGAAAATTTACTAAAATTACTCGTCATATAAAATGTACTCAATGTTTGGGTTCCCTAGAAGCTAAGGAATGGTTAATGGCAGTTGCTCCACCTTGTGTAGAGAATGCACCAAAATTAGAAGATGTAGTTGCTTTTAAAATTCCCGGGAATTGTTTTATTAAATTAGAGGTGGGAACCTGGCACGCGGGACCATATTCAGATTATGAATTTGTAGATTTTTACAACTTAGAATTGAGTGATACAAATGAGGTAGATCATTTTACTCATAACTTTGCTAAAAGTCATAATTTAGAGTTGGAAATTATTTAAGATTATTCTCCTTTTATGAAACCCTTGTAGGGATATTTCATGGAGTGTTCCTAAATTCTCTTGCACAAGATATTTAAATAGGTTTATTTCGTGGACTATCTACAAGTTGTCGGCGACAGTATTGGGTATAATAATATAAACTATTGTCAATATTTACTCATAAGAAGAATTAAATAATATGAATCAATGTCCGATATGTCATACGAAATATACAGAAGAAAAAGTTAATTATTGCTCCACTTGTAATTGGGATTTTACTCCATATCCAATTAGATTCGGCAATTCCCGACAGCAAATTAAATAGGTGTCGATTGATGTTCAACATATTCCTTTAATTGCTCAATAGTTACACCTGGTGCAGCTAGCAACAAAATCAGAACCCTTCCACAGTACAGGTTTCTTGTAAAACCTGGCTAGGTAATCAGCAAAGTCTCTCCTGATCAACCTACTAGAAACAGTTTTGAGATTTGCTATAAATTTGCTCAATTGAACTTTTGGGTTAAATGTGATTAATAAGTGTACATGGTCAACTTCACCATTAAACTCTACTAACTCACATTCCCACTTTTGACAGGTTTGATCAAATATTTTGTTCAATTGCTGTAGTATCTCAGAAGTAATTACTTTTTTTCGGTAGAAGAGTGACAAATACAATATGAACAGCAAGAGAGTAAACAGACCTAAAACCTTTATTATAGTTACTTGACATGATATAGCAGTAAATGTAAAATCAAAATATGATAATTACTTATTGCTATAAAATCAAGCCCACTTCAGTTCAATTATCTCTGTTTTAGAAGCTCCCGTTATAATCTCCGATTTAACGGGAGAGAACTTCACTAACTTTTCCCAGTTAAAACCAGAGTCTTTTGTTCAGAAAGAGAAGGCTAAAATTTCTTGGGCAATGAAATCAATACTAAATTATGAAGTTGATAACACTAATTGGTCTAATTCTTGTTGCATTCTAGTTATAACTCGCTCATAACAAGCATCAACATAATCGCGATCGCTAGCTGCCTCACGTCCATAACGCTCAAACACAATGGGAGGACAAACCCGAGTATTAATTTTTACTGGCAAAGGGAAATTAGGTAAAGGCCCAATAGCTAATCCCCAGGGTAATCCAATATAGATAGGAAACACTTCTGGATCGAGACTAAATAACCAAGGCAAACCCCATTCATGGAGCTGTTTCACTTGTTCATAAACATCTGCCAGCACTATTAAAGTATCGTGGGCACCATTAGAAATCATTGGCACAATAGGTACCTCTTCACGCAAAGCCAACTTAATAAAGCCTTTACGTCCAGCAAAATAGATTTTATCTCGCATAGAATGAGGACGGAAAACATCTGGGCCACCACCAGGATAAACAGCCACAGAGGCATTTCTTTGGAAAGCAGCGATCGCCATTTTCGGATGCGCTCTAACTGCTCCACATTGTACTGCTAAGGGAGTAGTAGGAAAAACAGACCAGGCATTCTGGTGCATAAGTCCATAAACCAAACGCTCTGTACCAAATCTTTTAAACCAGTCATACATACACATATGCATATCTGGAGCGGGTAAACCACCATTATGAGAGCCAACGATCAGTATTTTTTCATCTCTAGGAATATGATGCCACCCATCGGTTTGAACTCGAAAATAATAACGATAAAACCATTCCCATAATGGCATCAAAGATTTAATTACTTCTGGATCGCGGTCATCTAAAGACCAACCGTCATAAGGTTGACGAGAGTTTTGCTTATTGACAGTAAACACTGGCATCTATGAATATGAATTTGTTATTTTACTCGTAATTCTCATAATTATATCTTAGAATTAGAGAGCATCTATAAAAAAAATGTTAAGGCAAGGGAATTAAGAACAAAAAGGTGAGAATTATAAATATGTAGTTGAGACTATGTAGGCTTTTATATTTGTATCTAAACAAATAAAATTCTTTTGTACGGAGGCTCTATGAAACCTCCCTATTGGTTTGATAATATTCCTCGATCAATTGGTATTATACCAATTCCTAAAAATAATGCTTTTTTTATTGAAAACTTCAGTTATATGCTATTATCCCTGCAATTTAAAGATAGTATCTAAACCGGATTTAGTATAACTCCAGTTGATCAAAGGTTGATAATTTTTCTGATATCCAGTGTTATCTCTTTTCATAAATAAGCCATTTTACAGGATTTAGTTGATTGTGAAACCGTATTTAACCATATTTTTAATTGGCATAATGCAAGTATTCAAAAGTTCGTAATTTCTCTACTTCATTTGTGCAAAATCCCTACTTTAATAATTTTGTACAGTTAAGACATTTTTCTCTAAGTAAATTTATCTATAAACTGATATTTCGGTAATTTTTTGATGATATAGATCACTATTCAGTTTGTTATTTGTCACAGTTATATTTTTACGGAAAAGAGTTAATAGAAGTTGTATCTATAAGTATGGATTTTAATTTTATGAGTAATTTTATGAGATTAATCAAAATGAATAATAATACATCTAAAGAAGCACAACAAATTCCCAAAAGTTATAACAAAGAACAGATGAATGCAATAGCTAAAGCTATGATTGTCAGTTTTGCTTGGTCTTGGGCAGATTTATTGCAGGAAACTAAAAATAACAATACTATTGGTAATACTGCTTCATAACTAAATATTCTGTAGTGCAAGTATTTTTATACCAATTTCATAAAATATTGCAAAGCGTGACGACACACTTAACTGGGAACACCGGAGCTGGGAACAGAGAAAGAAAAACATAAATATTAAAGAGGAAAAAAGGTGGAAATTTGAGAATTTATGGA
>NZ_JAAHGB010000023.1:16974-87442 GCF_010672695.1 Okeania sp. SIO1H4 | reverse complement strand
AGTAACTAATATTGAGTCTTTGTAAGTGAGAATAAACTTCTTTCCGCAAGTCTAAGGCAATAGTAAAAGCACTGTATCGCCACTTCTATATATAGGTGTTCCGGGAATATAACGAGGTCCGACTACCATTGGAAAGACAAATTCATAATCCCCACCTTCAAACTTCAGGGAGTCTGTGTAGCGAATAATCACATCTATTTGCTCCCCTGGTTTAATATTGGCAAGAGATTGAGTGAAAATATTATCGCGCTGTTGTTCGAGTAGTCCAGCAGTACGACCTTGTTGTTTAGCTTGTTGATAGATTTTTTTTGCTTCTTCTCGTTTTTTGATATTGCCTTTGATTAGGCGATCGCCTATTTTGATTTCCATTTCATCGACTGCTGCTTCGTCTGGTAGTGGGAAGACGTAAGTTGCCTCTAGGGGTTCGGTGAATGAGTTCTCAAATTTTTGAGTTACTTCGATGCGGGATAGGTTGCCCGCTATTTTGGCTTTAACTTCCGTGTGTTTCAGAGGAAAAGTCAGTTTCTCCTCTGAGGATACAACGTATAATCCTGCGAGAGTTGGTGTATTTGTAGACATAAGTGTGTATCCTCCTAAAGAAATTAATTTGTTTTGTAATACATTAACTTCTCTTGTAGCGTACTGAATTAAGAATTGTCTGTTAAGAATTGTGTATGATTATGGTCAGCTTAAAAATGTAGGGGGAAAGGGCTTGATTTGAATAGACCTTAATTTGATAAATCCCTTTTTTATCCTTAAAAGGAGAGTCTTTAAACCTAGATTCAATTAATTATCCATTATCAATTATTCAATAGTTTTCGCAATTCATCTATTGAGGAAATTTGGGGAATTTGAGATACTATTGTCTCTAACAATTTCACATCATCTATTTTTGAAATATCTGATAAAATCTCCACATATTCATCACCAAACTTGAGTTTTAATCCCATTTCAATTGCTAATAATAACCCCTGTTTAATTTGAGCATCTTTTAGAGATATCTCAGCATCTTTTTGGGATATTTGAGCATCTTTTTGGGAAATTTCCAGATTTTTTGCTGTTGTTATTTCATCTCCTGTTTTAATTACATTCCCATCACCATTGCACCAACGTAACCAAGTACCATTAACATTTTCAAATACACCATTCCATAGAGTTAATCCCAAATTAACATGAGCAAACCAAGCATCATTTTTAGGAACGTAAGAATTAATTTGTAATTGAAAGACTTGCAGTACAGTTTCGCTAAGTTTTTGCAATGGATCGTAGACAACATCATAAGGAATTCCTAACTTTGCATAGTCCGTTAATTTACTTCCTAATTCATTACCGGGAGTCGGAGAAACAATTTCTATTACGATATCTGGTGCTTTGCCAAATTCCCAGAATAAATAAGAGCTAACATTACGTTCCCACCATTCTTTCTCACCAATAATATTCAAACTTAAAAAGACATCAGGTACAATTCCTGAATCTAGGAGATGAGAAAATAAACCCACATTGGCAGCAACAATAAAAGGAACATTTATCGGTATTTTAGCACCGCTATAAAATACCGTTGTGAGTAGACGTTGTTGTTTTTCATTAATAAAACTATCCAAGGGAGTATCATCCTCTAGAATCATGTGACTGGTGTCTGGATCTCCATGGGGCAGAATAGTCAATTTTTCTGACATAATTACCTCCAGATTAATTGGGGAATTTTTAATATATTATATAGGCAAAATGATAACCCAGTAAGGATATTGTATGCAACGTGCCTAGTGTTTGTTATTGGAAGATGATCGCAAATCCGCAACCAAATCTGCCACCCGTTGACTGAAAATTTAACTGTTCAATTGTTTAATAGGCAAACTTAAAATTGCTAAAATCTTAGAAATATTTATATCTTCTGCATTTTCAATGACTAACTCCTCATTATTAATATCTACATTTTGACCAGAAAGTTTGAGAAAGCGCCAGATACGTCCTGTGGTAACAGCACCATAAATACTTTCAGTTGTTCTATTTCTTGCTTGGTTAAACCTTTGTGCTGCTACCATTTCTGCAATACATTGACCTAAACCTACGTTTGTACTTTCATTTTTAGCTTCAACTATTGTGATTACAGGAGCTTCTATTTCTAAAGTGAACTCTGAAGCACTCAAAATATAGTCACAAAATCCATTTAGTCCGCTGGTAATATCGACATTAAAATCTCTGCCAGAAAACAAACTAATTTTACCATCAAATATTTCTCTAATTTCTATCAACAATGGTGCAATAATTAACTCCGTTTGCGGAGCATTCCGTCAGGAAACGAGCTTTTTCAGTATTATTATCAAAAGCAACTTTGAGATTACGTTTCAGAGTCATTTTCAAATATTCACTCGGTTCAACTAACTCGATATTAGGAAATAAATTAACCATATTAATACTAAGGTCAAAAGTAGCTTGAGCTTGATTAATAGTTTTTAAATGCTCCTTGAATCCCAAAATAATAATAACTAAATTATTAGCTGACCGGAATGGCGATCGCTCATTTATCTTTTTTTGTTTAGTAGGGGTTTTGTCTCCAAATTATGACAATATTGAATTGTACCAATACTACTGGATTTGGTATGATATAGCTAATTTATTCTTACTTATGCTATGGTAGATAAATGTTTAGGAAATTTAGCTTTGAGTAGTAGAATTAGCAGTTAGAATATTGAAACAAGGGAGTTATCATCTGAAATGGACAATATTCCTTTATGTACAGTTGAAAATTTAGGACAACATCAAAAGTTAGGAGAAATTCTGACCAGGGTAAAGCAGGAATTTAAACAAATTTATCAAGATAATTTCATTAGTTTAATTTTATTTGGTTCTCAAGCAAGGGGTGACGCAAAACCTGACTCAGATATTGATGTTTTAGTAGTTTTAAAAGAAAATAATAATCTCGATAATAAGCATCAAAAAATCATTGAATTTATTTCCGATATATGTATCGAATATGGGATGTTAGTAAGTTGTGTTTATGTGAGTGAATCTCAATTTCAACAAGAGAAAAGTCCCTTATTATTGAATATTCATCAAGAAGGTATTTTCCTGTGAATATTGAACAACAACAATGATTACAAAAAGCTAGGGAGAGCTTACAAGCTGCTCAACTTTTAGTCGATCATAACTTGGCTGCTTTTGCTGCTGCGAGGGCTTACTATAGTATGTTTTATATTGCGGAGGCTTTTTTGTTAGGAGAAGGATTAACATTTTCTAGTCATTCTGCTGTTATCTCTGCTTTTGGTCGAGAATTTGCTAGGACAAAACGTTTGCCTGTAGAATATCATCGCTATTTAATTAATGCTCAAGAAAAACGTACAGAAGCAGATTATAATCTTAATCCTAATATTACAATAGAACAGACTCAATGCATTATTAATGAAGCTGAAGAAATGCTTGATTTTGCTCATAATAATATTGATTTAATTTAATAAAAAATCAGGTTATGTAGTTATGAATATCATCTTAAGTCCACAACAATAAAAGTTTATTCAATCCCAAATTGCCAAGGGAAAATATACCAATATTGAGGAAGTTATTGATTCGGCTTTAAAGCTATTAGAAAAACAAGATTATGAACAATGGCTTGATGAAACTCCCCCAAAAGTTCAGGTAGGTTTAGAACAATTAGAAAAGATTGTGTCTGACATAAAAATTATTGTTCCTTAGTTATTTATTAATTGATTTTTCAATTTCAGATAATCTCTGAGTTTAAGGTAACAGTCTACTGTAAAGCAGCAAGGATATCGTCTCTTTCTAAATCATCATAGTCTTCAAGAATTTCCTCAATAGTCATGCCACTACTCAGCAATTCTAGTATAAATTCTACGGGATAACGCAATCCCAGGAGGCAGGGTTTTCCGTGACAGATGTTTGGGTTAATAGTGATTCTTTCTAGGAGGTTTTTATTGATCATTTCTTCTATTGTTAGTTAGTTGAAACTATAAACCAAAAGCTCCTTCCTAGGAATGGGTATATTTGAGCATTACATAATAATATGACAATATAACACAAAAAAGGAGCTTACTTTGGCAGTAACTTTTAATTATCTCTCAATTTCTCAACAGAAAAACTATGTATAAAAAAAATAGGTAGACGATTTCGTAAAATCCCCTACCTAATAAAAAGTTTATCCCTGCATCCGCGACAAAATCCCTGTCTTGCTCCCCTAATTTAAACTTATAAATTTTTCTGTTTATTCTTAGCAAATTTCAATAATTCTTGAGCTTTTTGATAATAAGTTGTTCCTGGTTTCACATTCTCTAACTGATTAATAATAGATTGAATTGTACTAGCAAGTAGACCCTGGTTAGAATTATCATCAACAGCATACCTTTGCCAATCAGCTATCAAATTTTTAGCCTGTTTAAAAGCTTGCCCTGACTGTTTTTCTAACTGTAGTCGCATTTTCACATTAGCTAAATTAACTTGATATTCTGCTAATTTTGTCTGTGCTTCTAAATAACTAGGGTTATCTACTGATACTTTCTGCAATTGACTAATTGCTTGTTCCCATAAACTCGCCACCAGTTGCCACTGTTGTTCTGGATGGGGTGCATTTTGGGAAGATCTAGCTGCTTCAAAACCAAATTTTTTGGCTACTTCCATTAGAGTGAAACTCCGCTTACTTCCCTGAGTTAGACCTGCCTCTTTTTTGAAATCTCGCTTAGTCGCTGCTAATTTAGGTTTCACCATTTTTCCAGCGAGAGTAGTTGGTGGAATTTGTTCTAACTTATCTATTGCTGCTTGCCACTGAGCGATCGCCTCATTTTTTTCTGTTGGAGTTGTCGCTTGCTGATACTGCTGTTTAGATATTTTAACTGTTTGCTCTGCCTCTTTTAACAATGTTTGAGCATTTTTTTCTTGAAACGCCTTTGCCTCAATTTGTCCTACCCTTTTTCTCGCCCTTTCAAATTCATCTAGAGTAAATCGCCAAGTACAACTAAAAAAGGTGCAATATCTTGGGGGATAATAACCTAAAAACCATACTGGTAAACCATCTAAGTGTTTTTGTGCTTCAGCAACTCTCTGCGTTCCCAAATTAATATCGGCGCTGGAAGTTGCTTTATTGATCAGTTGATCTGCTTGTTCCGTTTTAGCGATCGCCTCTCGGTAGTTACGATCCATGCTTATGTAGCTTGGTAACAATACCATCGGTGCTACTCTTGCCACTGGTCTCCGAACCATAGGAAAAGGTAAATTTGCTACCCAGACTAAACCAGCTACTCCTAGAGCAGCTAAACCTGCTAACTGAAATAAAATTACTTTTCCTGCGGGATGATTTTCCCTTGCTGCTTTTTTGAGAACTTTTTCGCTAAAGGTAGGATATTGGTCTACAATTAGTTCTCGTAATTCCTCTAATTTAGCAGGTTCGCCAGATTGCATCCGTAGTTTTTCCAATCGCTTCAGAACTATTTTCTGGCCTATTTCACCTGTGAGGTCTTCTTTTGATAATTTTTTGATTTCTTCACTTAATATTTCGTAAGCATAGTTATGGAGACGTGGCATATTTTAACCTCTAGATTATAATCATTTTTAGTTTAAGCGTAATTTTTTAATTAGTCATCAGCAAAACTATCAATATTTCTTGATAAATTTAGCAGCATAAAGTAAAAATATCTGTAAAAATACTGATTTATTTTGAAACAGAAGTTTGACTTTTGAACGCCTATCTATATAGACCTCTCCGAAAAAGAGAGAGTAGGAAGTAGGGAGTAGGGGGAAATAATTAATGATTTATGGACGATAATTGATTTGATTTTTAATTATCGGAGATGTCTATTAGGTAGAGAATTTTGGAAAATATTCTACCTAATATTTGGAATAAAAAACCTCATCCGTGCATCCGTGAAAAAATCCCTGTTTGCCTCTAATTTCAACTTATAAATTTTTCTGTTTATTCTTAGTAAATTTCAATAATTCTTGAGCTTTTTGATAATAAGTTGTTCCTGGTTTCACATTCTCTAACTGATTAATAATTTCCTGTAACTTACTAGCAAGTAAACCTCGATCAGAATTATCAACAGCATATTTGTGCCAATCTGCAATTAAATCTTTACCTCGCTTAAAAGCTGTTCCTGACTCCTTTTCTGCTTGTAAACGCATTTTTGCTTCGGTTAGTTTTACCTGATATTCTGCCAATTTAGTTTGTGCTGCTACATAACTTGGGTTATCTACAGAAATTTTCTGTAATTGACTAATTGCTTGTTCCCATAAATTGACTGCTAGTTGCAATTTTTGTTCTGGATAGGGTTCATTTTCAGAAATTTTGCCTGCTTGCAAAACAAATTGTCTAGCTGCTTCAATGATCACATCACTACGTTTACTACCATTAGCTAAACCCACCTCTGCTTGAAAATCTCGCTTAGTTGCGGCTAATTGTGGTTTTGCCATTTTTGCAGCAACAGTAGTAGGTGGAATTTGTGCTAACTTATCTATTCCAGTTTGCCAGTTAGCGATCGCCTCATTTTTTTCTGTTGAAGTTTCAGCTTCCAGATATTGTTGTTTAGCTGTAGCAATTGTTTGTTCTGCTTCTGTTAACAATGTTTGAGCATTTTTTTCTTGAAATACCTTCGCCTCCATTCGTCCTATCTGTTTTCTCGCCGTTTCAAATTCATCTAATGTAAATTTCCAAGAACAACTAAAAAAGGTACAGTATCTTTCAGGATAATAACCTAAAAACCAAACTGGCAATTCATCCAGATGTTTTTGTGCCAAAGCAACTTTCTCAGCACCAAAATTAATATCTGCACTAGAAGTTGCTTTATTAATTAATTGATCTGCTTGTTCAACATTAGCGATCGCCTCCCGATAGTTATAATCCATATTTATATAACTAGGTAATAAAATTATTGGTGCTATTCTAGACACAGGTTTACGAATCATTGGATAGGGTAAATTTGCCACCCAAACTATCCCTGCTATTCCTGCTAGTGCAGCAGGTATCAAAGCAATTTTACTCAAAATTCCTGGTGGTTTATTTGCTTTAGCTGCTTTCTGAATAACTGTCTCACTAAAATTAGGAAATTGGTCTTTTACTAAATAACTTAACTCTTCTTCTTTTAGGGGTTCTCCTGATTGGAAAGTTAACTTATCCAATCTTTTCATTACTATATTTTTTCCCACTTCCCCAACCAAATCTTCTTTAGCACATTTGTCAACTTCTACCTCTAATATTTTATAGGCTCGATTATATAATCGTGACATATTTTTACCTCTAGATTTATTGCTTATATTATACTCGGATAATTTAGTGGAGCAACAGATCTCAAACAGTGCAATGGTTTGTTATGACCGATTTTGAAACAATTATGATAGCTTAAATTTTAACCCTCTAATGCACCCTAAAACAATAAACTTTTTAGCTATTTCAGTCCAGTAGATTGCCTTAAGGTACAACTCAACAGATATAACATATTGTTGGGTTTCCTTTATCAACCCAACCTACAAAGTTTCAATACTTTTTTATTATTGTCAGCATTAAGGAACAAGATAGAGGTGCAAGTAAAATTATGCAAGTAAAATTATTTATTATCCTTGCTTAATTGCTGAAGTTTTGTATCTAGGTACTGAAGCTATTTGTCGCGGTAAAAAGTTTCAAAATTATCGTCGTATTTATACTTTGAAAGAATATGTTTTGATTGATGCCCAAAAGATAATGGTTGAATGTTTTCGACTTAATCAAAATGTGATTTTAGAGCAATCAGTAGGTTGGGTTAAGCGACAGCGCAACCCAACACCAAGCTCAAATCTTTTGGGTTTCGGTTCCATGCTTCGCAACGCTAACGCGAACAACCCAACCTACAAAGTGTCAATAATTTTTTATTATAGGCAAAAACAGGAGGTAATTATAGAATGGAAAAATTAGAAAAATACAGAAATTATATTCAGCAAATAATTAAAGATTACGGACAATATAAACCGTCTTATGGAGAGGTAGAAGTACAAACAATTTTTGACAGGGAACGCGACCATTATCAACTTTTAAATGTCGGTTGGGATGGCAATGAAAGAATTCGGGGATGTGTCTTACAAATAGATATTAAAAATGAAAAAATCTGGATACAACATGATGGTACAGAAATTGGTATTGCTGGTGAATTAGTAGATTTAGGAGTTCCATCATCAGATATTGTTCTGGCTTTTCATGCACCTTATAAACGAAAATATACAGGTTTTGCTGTGGAGTAAATTAAGGAATTCAAAAGTCAAAAATCAAAAGTAAGATTTTTTAGGCTCAAAACTAAAAAGTACAAAAGTTCTGTAGCTCAGACTAATTTATCCTATACAAAAAAAGATTTAGGCGTTAGCGGAGCTTGGCGTTAGTCAATGCCATTTGCTTCGCATAACTATCGTTAACGCTCCTAAATATAATGTTTTCAACGTTAATTTGCGTAAGTCCCGTTATAATTATCAATAATAACTAAATGCTTACCTTCAATTTTTCCCATAACGAGTAAATTGACGCTTAAAAGCAGAATGAAAACCGATAACTATATCTGAAGTAGGTACACCCATTTGCTCTAATTTCTCAGCAACAGACTCTTCCGTACCATTATATTGAATCCAAATTTTGCCATCTATAATATCAAAGTGCATCACAGGACCAAATACTCGTTTATCCCCTTGCCAACCTACATAAGCTAATTGATAATGGTCACGTTCTGTATCAAATATTAATTCATCTTTTACTGTATTATTGGTATTTGCTATTTCTGCGTGTGAACTCAAAATTTGCCTAACAAATTGTCGATATTTTTCTAATTTATCCATTCAGAAATCACCTCCAATTTAGGATTAAAAATAATCAGTTTGACTTGATAACGTTTAAGAGAACGTTGGATAAAAGGAAGCTGAAAAAAATCTTGATAAGTTTCTACAGGAATAGCTAAATAAACAATTCGGTCTGCTTCTTGTTCTTCAAGTGCTTGACAATAGTTAAGATATTGTCCCAATGCAGTATGAAATGAACTAATATCTGAGTCTGCAATAAAGCTTTTAATTTCTACAGCAATTTTTTCAGAACCTCTTTCTGCTGCAATAGCATTTTCTGCTGCCAAATCTATTTGTAATTTAATAGCTTCACTAATCCGAATTGTAAAAGGATCGTGGGTGATATTCCATCCATCCTTGATTAAAGCATTTTTAACCTGTTGATGGAAAATGTCTTTAGCCATTGTCAAGAATTTAGAATTTAGAATGCGCGAATTTAGAATTACCTCTTCTTATAAATAAGAGGATTGGATCAAAGGATTTTTTTTCTTTTTTCTCCATTCATGGAGATGCTTTATACCTGAATTTTTCGGTAAATAATTTTTATAATAGACATCTCCTCCAAAAGAGGGAATAGGGAATAGAAAATAGGGAACAGGGAACAGGAAAGAATAATTAATAATTTTTGGATAATGATTGATTTTATTTTTGATTTTTGGAGATGTCTAATAAAGGAAAAAGGAGTAAATATATAGCAATCCGCGCAACAGAAATCTACTCCTGTCTCCTGACTCCTTCTTCTAAACATATCGCGTTAAATTCACTCGATAACGTTCTTTTTTCGTAATCGCAATATCCCCTACTTCTAACCTTCCTTTTCCTCGAATAGCAATTAAATCTCCAGTTTTCACAGTATAACTTGCCTGACTAACTTCCTTCCAATTTACCCGCACATCTCCCCCTTCAATAAAATCAACCATTTTACTGCGAGACATTCCAAAACCAGCAGAAGCAACTGCATCTAATCTCATCGAAGCTTCCACAGTTGTTAACTCTTTCTTTTTCGGTTCTCTTATTCTTAAATCACTCAATTCTAGAGGTTTAACTTTAACAGGAACAGACCGAACTTGTTGCAGATTCATTTCTAAATATTCCACCAATTCAGGCACTACTATTACCTGAGCGCCACGTTCTCCCAAAACAATAATATCCCCAGTTTTTTCTCTGACAATTCCCGTACCTAACATGGAACCAAGAAAATCTCGGTGAGTCGCAGTATCAAACAGAAAATTTCCCTCAATATTAATAGCTGTTAATTCCACACTCGAAGTATCAATAGGCAAATCTGAACGAGCGATCGCTAATCTTTTTCGTTCCGCTTGAGGATAACCACCCCAGGAAACTAATTCTACTTCTGTCAACTTTTGAAAAATTGCTTCCGACTCAAATATTTCTGGCGGTGATAAAAAATCACTCTGAGTAATTTCCCAAGTTCTGATAGCTTGTTCTGCTAGATCGATGATGCGAGTGATAGTTTCGCGATTTTCAATTCCTTTGAGAAGTTCTTCTTTTGGTAACATAATTTTTTTGCTGAATAAATTTATTTCACAGGAGTCAGGAGTCAGGAGTCAGGAGTCAGGAACAATGAGAGTGATAATTACAGCAGATTCGGTCGTATATGAGGTACAAATATTAATGTTTGCTAACACAAAACTTTCCTACGAAATACTCCGCAAACGCTAATATATGTCTGTAGTGCGGGCATTTTGCCCGCGACCGGATTTGATATAACCCGATTTCAAATAAGAAGGAATTAAGTAATCAGAACTTACGCAGGGACTCTATATATAGCAAGGGCGTTAGCGGAGCTTTGCGTTAGCAAATGCCATTCGCCCTTACCGAAAAACTTCCTTCTTCTTCCCTCCTGACTCCTGAGGACTGACTCCTGACTCCTAATTTGCAGTATATCCTTGAATATTTTCTGGTTTAAACTGATATAAAGTCCGAGTTGCTAGACGGATCAGAGCTTCTGAACCCTGAACAACAATCAAATACTTACCAGCATTAAGGCGGTTACGATAGGGAACAGCATCACCACCACCAAAAATCAAACCCACTCCACCACCAACAAAAGTTCCACCCATTGCACCAGAAATAGCCCCCAATATACCACCAATAAAATGATTACCAAATTCCCCTGCCCAGGCAAAAGTATTCAATCCCGTAATCAGACTAAAAGTAACACCAGCAGCAAAACCAAAAGGTGCAAGCCAAGTAACCATTTGTTTTGCTTGTTTACGGGCCTGCTCATTAGGATCGATTAGGCCATATTCATCAGCAGTTTTATAGCCCCGGCCCAATATTGCCACTTGCTTCATTGGCAAGTCTTGTTTTTCCAAAGCAGAATAGGCAGATTCAGCTTGAATGCGGTCTGATAATACAGCAACGAGATAATTCATAAAATTCGATCGAAGCAATCTAAAATATTTCTGACAATCAATAAAATTATAGGCCCATACTGGTACTCTGAAGGTAAGGTTAAGTCAGCAGTTAATGTTTTTGCTAAATAAACATTATTAATTACAATTTATAGTCTGGCAAAATCTCCTGCTGTTTGAAAAACTCAAAAATCAAACTGAAGCGAAAGTTTCAGTAGGTAAAACAGTCACATAATTCAATTATTCAACTAATTTCCTATGCCAAAAGTTCTTGTATCCGATCCCATAGATAAAACTGGAATTGATATTATCTCCCAAGTAGCTCAGGTAGATGTCAAAACAGGTTTACCCGCAGAAGAACTTGTTAAGATTATACCAGAATATGATGCTTTAATGATTCGCTCTGGTACTAAAGTTACTAAAGAAATTATTGAAGCTGCTACTCAACTAAAAATTATTGGTCGTGCTGGAGTAGGGGTAGATAACGTAGATGTAACAGCAGCAACCCGCAAAGGTATTGTAGTCGTTAATTCCCCAGAAGGAAATACGATCGCTGCAGCAGAACACGCCCTTGCCATGATGTTATCTATGTCGCGCCACGTTGCAGAAGCCAACCAGTCAGTTGTTAGTGGCAAATGGGACCGTAAAAAGTTTATTGGGGTAGAGGTTTACAAAAAAACTCTCGGTGTTGTTGGTCTGGGTAAAATTGGTTCCCATGTAGCTAAGGTGGCGAAAGCTATGGGTATGAAAATTCTGGCCTACGATCCATTTATCTCTAAAGAAAGGGCAGACCAATTGGGTTGTAATTTGGTAGATATGGATTTATTGGTCCAAGAATCGGACTACATTACTCTCCATATACCCAAAACTGATGAAACTTATCATTCTATTAATGCTGAAACTTTCGCAAAAATGAAGCCCACAGCTCGTATTATTAATTGTGCTAGAGGTGGCATTATTGATGAAGTTGCTTTGGCAGAAGCTTTAAAAGAAGGCAAAATTGCTGGTGCTGCTATAGATGTGTATGAAAATGAACCTCTAGAAGCTGAGTCCCCACTACGAGAGCTAGGACAAAAAATTGTGATGACTCCTCACCTGGGAGCTTCTACTGCTGAAGCTCAGGTGAATGTGGCAATAGATGTTGCGGAACAGATTCGAGATGTGTTGTTGGGGTTACCTGCTAGATCGGCAGTGAATATCCCTGGTATGTATCCAGATACATTAGAAAAACTTAAGCCTTATTTGTTATTGGCTGAAACTCTTGGTAATTTAGTTAGTCAATTGGCAGGTGGACGAATTGATTTTCTGAATGTCCGTCTTCAAGGAGATTTGGCCACTGGGGATAGTAAACCAGTAGTAGTGGCAGCTCTCAAAGGTTTACTCTCTCAAGCTCTGCGAGAGCGTGTAAACTATGTAAATGCTTCAATTGAAGCTAAGGAAAGAGGTATTCGAGTAGTGGAAACTAAGGATGCTTCAGTCCGGGACTATACTGGTTCGTTAGAGTTGGAAGCAAAGGGTTCTCTGGGTGACCATATCGTTAGAGGTGCTTTACTTGGAGAAGATGAGATTCGGATTACTAATATTGATGGATTTCCAATTAATGTCCCCCCAAGTCCTTATATGTTATTGACTTTACACCGAGATATGCCCGGAATTATTGGTAAAATAGGTTCACTTTTGGGTAGTTTTAATGTGAATATTGCCAGTATGCAGGTGGGTCGTAAAATTGTTCGGGGTGATGCGGTGATGGTATTAAGTATTGATGACTTATTGCCGGAAGGAATTTTAACTGAAATTCTCAAAGAACCAGGAATTAGGGATGCTTATACAGTTGCTCTTTAATAGACATCTCTAGAAAATAGGGAGTAGGGAGTAGGGAGAAATAATTGATGATTCATGTACGATAATTGATTTTATTTTTGATTATTTGGATATGTCTAATAGGTAATAGGTCATTTCAGTTATCTCTTAGCCTCCTCCAGAGCAACTGCGTTAACAGTTAGCCTCCTCCGGAGGAGCTACGCTAACAGTACCTCTGCAATAAGGAGGCAAGAAAATACGGAATTCTCTTTTTTTTATCCCCTTAAAAGGGGAGGGTTTAGACCACGATTTTTCGGTTATAGGTTATAGGTAAGAGTAATATCTCAAAAAGCTGTTGTAGGTTATATACTCTATTATGAATTATGACAAAATTTACCGAATAATTAAGGTTTAAAGCCTCTCCTTTAAAGGAGAAAAAAAGCGGTCGTTTTGCTGGCGCACAACGCACGTTAACGGCAGTCGCCGACATGTTTGCGCAGCATTCCGAAGGAAAAAGTGCAGCTTACCGTAGGGTGGGATGGATGGGTTCCCTAACCATATCCAATAGACCAAGGGAAGAAAAAATTTTCACGCTCCGCGTCAATCCTCTTCTTTTCAAGGATAGATAATAATTAATAATTAATTATTAATTGTTGAACCTACGACCTACGACCTAACACCTAATCTAGAAAATAACAATGTAGAAAAGCTTAAATTTTTATGGCATATAACTGGTGGGAAATTAGAGTGTTGTGTCACCCAAGTCTCGAGGAAGTCATTGCTTGGCGTCTAGATACTTTTGGTTGCCGAGGTACTGCGAGTCAAGTCCAAGAGAATCATTGCTTGATCTGGGCCTATATACCAGAAGAACAAGCTCAAATGTTGGACTTGTCAGCTTTGGCCGTACACTTACGTCAGGATGCCCTATGTATGAATCTACCAACTCCAGTAGTGAATTGGGATTTAATTGAGGAAGAAGACTGGGCAAGTAGTTGGAAACAATATTGGCAACCTCAAGAAATTGGCGACTACTTTCTAATTCATCCTGCTTGGCTAGATTTACCAGAAAATTTAGATAGAATTATTCTTCGTTTAGACCCAGGAGCGGCTTTTGGTACAGGAACTCATCCTACTACGGAGTTATGTTTGGAGTCATTGGAAATGCGCTTGGGGTTGGAACCTAATCCAGAAGCTATTATTGCTGATATTGGTTGTGGTAGTGGTATTTTGTCCATTGGTGCAGCATTATTAGGGGTACGTCAGATATATGCAGTTGATATTGACCCACTAGCAATTAGATCCACTATTGGTAATCGGAAATTAAATGATATAACGGCTGAAAAATTAATTGTTGAACATGGGGATATTGAGCATTTAATTAAGTTAGCTTCTGGTCCGGTAGATGGTATAGTTTGTAATATTTTAGCTGAAGTAATTATTGATATAATTCCACGTCTGGAAGCGATCGCTAAACCTACAACTTGGGGCGTTCTTAGTGGAATTTTACTAGAACAAGCTAAATCAATTGCTGATACTTTGGAAGAAAATGGTTGGGTTGTGGCCACTCTTTGGAAACGAGGAGAGTGGTGTTGTTTTAATATTCGGCGTTCTTAATTAATTTAAGAAGGTTTTAGGTTTTAGGTGGTAGGTTGTAGGTGAAAATTTGAGAATGATTTAAGAAGGTTTTAGGTTTTATATCAAATCCGTTTAATTAGGTATAAAAATATTGTCCATTTTCACAATTACCAAATCTTTATAACTGTTTTTCCTCCTGACTCCTGTACGGGCGTTTTGCTGTGGCATAACTCCGTTAACGCTCCGCGACATGTAAAGCGGAGAGCTTCTACCTGAGCAAACGGCCGTTAGCTTCGCATAACTATCATTAACGCCCCTACTACCTGACTCCTAACTTCAAAAGATTTTATACCGATACTAATAGATTTAATATTAGGTGGTAGGTGAAAATTTTAAGAACGAAGATATAGCAGTGGAAGGAAAGGGCGCGGACATATCAAAAGTTTAAAACTCAGACAAAGCCAGATTTTTCCTTTTTCACTTCTTCTCTCTTCCTTTTTCCTTCTTCCTTCAGCTATAAAAATAAATATAACTACTACAATAAAAAATATTAACTAGAACTATCAATACTTTTCCGATTGCAGAATTAATGCTAGGAAATATCCACAAAGTTGCTAATAACACCAGTAAAATTTCTATCAAGGCAACAATTGCTCCATAATGTTTCGGGTCCCAATAAGAAATAGGGCTAATAAATCGATAATTACTTAAAGGGAAAAAATGTTTATGAGCATCATTATTATGTACTGGTAAATCAAACAGAGAATGAAGCACCAAACTAATACAAATAACTTGCATAATTTCCCAGCCAAAATAGTAAGAAATTAGTAATAAAATTATCGCTAAAGGAATAGAATGAAAAGTAGCAACAAGATTTTGTATTAATGGTTGATAATAGGCTTCTGACCAAATTTTTGCTTCTGGTAACCGGACAATAAATTTTGCCCAAAAGTAGAAAATAAAGATTGGAATATCTGGTAAAATTCCACCTATTACAATAGCAAAATTAGCTTGTGATAATTGTGGTTTAGCAAGAAGAGCTAGATTAATAATGGCATGACTTGGTGTATTCATTAGAAGTAAGAAACAAGAAGGAAGAAGTAAGAAGGAAGAAGGAAAAGAGATTTGCCCTTGAAGTGAGAAGATAATTTTTTTTCACCACTAATAGACATCTCCAAAAATCAAAAATAAAATCAATTGAAGAAGGAAGAAGGAAAAGAGATTTACCCTTGAAGTGAGAAGATAATTTTTTTCACCACTATATAGACATCTCCAAAAATCAAAAATAAAATTAATTATCGTACAGGAATTATCAGTTATTTCCCCCTCCATACCTATTCCCTATTCCCTATTCCCTCTTTTCTGGAGATGTCTTATTAAACAGAAATGATATAAAACTTGCTTCAACAAAATTCTTGCTACAATAAAAGTTTGAAGAATTTATATAGCAATCAGAAATCAGATGTGAGAATTGAGGTGTTCCTTTAAAGCATAGAACATGGCAGTTATCTTATTAATATATATTCGTTTTTTCCCTGTTGCCAGATGAGCTGTTGCCAGATGAGCTGTTGCCTGTTGCCTATTGCCTAAAAGTCTTCAATATCTCACAACTAAAATCATATTGTTATATTTAGCTAAACTAATTAAAATTAAGTATGTCCTTACCTATAGTAGCTATTATTGGCAGACCAAATGTGGGAAAGTCCACAATAGTAAATCGCTTGGCCGAAAATCAAGATGCAATTGTCCATGACGAACCAGGAATAACTCGCGATCGTACTTACCGTAACGCATATTGGCGAGACCGAGAATTCCAAGTTGTAGATACAGGAGGCTTGATATTTGATGATAATACAGAATTTTTACCGTTAATTCGCGAACAAGCTATGGCCGCTCTTGCGGAAGCAAGTGTTGCTATTCTTGTAGTAGATGGACAAGCAGGCCCAACTGGAGGAGATGAAGAAATAGCTAGATGGCTTCGTCAACAACCTGTCCCTACCCTTCTAGCAGTTAATAAGTGCGAATCTCTGACAGAAGGATTAACCCAAGCTGCGATGTTTTGGGAATTGGGTTTAGGAGAACCTTATCCCATTTCTGGTATTCATGGCAATGGCACTGGAGAATTATTGGATGAGTTAATTACCCATTTACCACCTATTACAGAAATTCCAGAAACAAATGAGATTAGAGTAGCAATTGTTGGTCGTCCTAATGTGGGTAAATCTAGTTTATTAAACGCATTTCTTGGAGAAAATCGTGCAATTGTTAGTCCTATTTCTGGTACGACAAGAGATGCTATTGATACTGTAGTAGAACGTAATGGAAAAACTTATCGTTTGATTGATACTGCTGGTATTAGAAAAAAGAAAAATGTGGAATATGGTGCAGAATTTTTTGGTATTAATAGAGCTTTTAAAGCTATTCGTCGTACTGAAGTTGTTCTGTTTGTAATTGATGCTTTAGATGGGGTAACAGAGCAAGACCAAAAGTTGGCAGATAGAATTATTGAGGAGGGTAGAGCTTGCGTTATTGTGGTGAATAAATGGGATGCTGTGGAAAAGGATGCCTATACTATTTATACTTATGAACAAGAAGTAAGGTCGAGACTATATTTTATGGAATGGGCAGAGATGATTTTTATTAGTGCATCTACAGGAAAACGAGTAGAGAAAATTCTAGATTTAATAGATAATGCCGCTAATGAATATCAACGTAGGGTAACAACTTCAGTGATTAATGAAGTTTTAGAGGAAGCTGTTAGTTGGAATTCTCCTCCAACGACTCGTCAGGGTCGTCAAGGAAAAATTTATTATGGAACTCAAGTGACAAGTAAACCACCAACAATTGCTTTATTTGTGAATGACCCCAAGCGTTTTCCTGATAATTATCGTCGTTATATACAAAGTCAGTTTCGTCAACATTTAGGATTTACAGGAACACCAATAAGATTACTTTGGCGTGGCAAAAAAGCTAGGGAAGTAGAGCATAATACTGTTAATAGAGCAACTCGTGTTTAAGGATAATCAACAGCTATAGCGGAAGAAAGAAAAAAGAAGGAAGAAGGAAGAAGGAAGAAAGAAGAAAGAAAAGCTTGGTTTGTCTGAGTTTTAAGTTTTTGATATGTCCTAACCTTTGTTTAGACTGCTATAATTGTCAATTCAGTTATCATATCAAATCCGTTTAATTGGACATAAAAAAAATCTTCAATCGCCATAACTACGTTTATCTTTGTAATTCTTTCTCCTCCTGAGGAGGTCCGACTGACTCCTGAGGACTCCTAACTTAACCATTCTATGGCTGTTTAACCGGATTTGATATCAGTTAGCATCTTCCGAAGGAACTTTGTTAACAGTACTTCCTGTAATAGGAAAGCGAGAAGATGCATAATTTTTTTGTCAAAGTTAAAGATTAATATATTTGGCAGTTTTTTTATTTGCTAAATAATATTATGCCCGTTGAATACTTAATAAATACAATCAATATTAGAAATAGTTAATGAGAGGATATCAGGGAGGTTCAAAAAAAAGTTTTTCCAAGATAGATAATATTAAATAGGTTAATGTTTGCTACAGATAATTGATTAGGGATATAAGGAGATAGCAGAATAACTTCTATTTAATCTAAATTTGTTATTTTATATCATGTCCGGATAATTAGTGATAAAAAAACTTTTTCCTTCTTCTCCTGTTCTTCCTCTTCCCTCTTCTTTCTTCCCTCCTGACTCCTGACTCCTGACTCCTCCGTCGTTATTTATTTTATAACTGTTCAACCGGAAATCATATTACTATCTCATCTAGGTCAACTTTTTTTTCAGTTTTTGTAAAATAACTGTAGGATAATTTTTCGTATTTTAATTAATTAAAAAGACTTGATATAAAACCTACAACCTAAAACCTATGACCTAAAACCCACGACCTAAAACCTAAAACCTACCACCAAAGTAAAAATGGATTTACTACGATCGCTTCCTCTAGGACTATACTTAGAAAAACCCATAACATGGCTACATAAACTCGACCCTAGAGTTAAATTAATCTGGCTAATGAGCTTTCTAATCAGCCCAGTTTTGAGTAGTTCAATCTGGCGTTTAATATTAGTAGCTATGTTAATTGTATTAACATTTAGTGCCTCAATTCCTTTACGAGTTTGGAAACGACAAATGGGTTGGTTGCTCACATTCTGTTCTTTAGTTTTTTTAATGAGTGCAGCTATTGCCCCTGATGGACTTTCAATGAACTATCAACCCCGTCTACCAAAAGATGAATTAACCTTTGCTGAACAAACCACTAAATTACCACCAGTACCAGAAGCGAAAATTTTTTCAAATTTTTTTGGATTAATAAAAACAGAAACTTCAACTGAATCAAATTCTCAAACACAACAGCAAAAACTAACTGAATTACCTCAACCTACCTCTTATAGGTACGTCCTTTTTCAACAAAGACCACTGACTATAACTCGTCGTTCAGTAGATTTAGGTATTAGGATTGCCACCTTATTATTCACTGTTATTTATAGCACGAACTTATATCTTTTAACCACAGGGTCAGAAGAAATTACAGCAGGAATAGAAGACTTAATGCAACCTTTGAATAAATTAAATTTACCTGTAACAGAAATAAGTTTAACTTTAACGTTATCCTTAAGGTTTATTCCCCTAGTTTTAGAGGAAATACAAAATTTAGTTCGTTCAGTTAGAACTAGAGCAATTAACTGGAAAAAACTAGGACTGCGACAAGCTTCTCAGGTATGGTTAATAGTAGCAGAAAGACTATTAGAAAATTTGCTATTGCGAGCAGATCAAATTGCCAGTGCAATGAAAGTGCGAGGTTTTACAACTCCCGATCAACATAAAGTACAATGGCATGATCTACAGTTAAAGGTATTGGACTGGTTAGTATTGGTTACCTTAGTGTTATTCTGGTGGGTTAGGTTAGTTTGGGGAGGACAAAATTAAAACAAAATTATGTATTCTTATAGACAATTATTTATCTGGTATGGTTAATATGTTCAAAGTAAAAAAATTTCAAAAAGTGCTGTGGGATACCTAGTCACTGATTGATTTTGTTGATAATTTTAAGACAAAAATTATAGATTGATATTTGAGTTGAATATCAAATAATTATCATTGCAGAAAATATATTTTCTGGGTCTATTTACTTCTAAGAGCATTTAATAATTTACAGAAAAAAACAAAAACCTAAATTTATCTGTTAAGCTGTAAAATCTAAAATCTAAAACAATTAGGGGCTTTCAATTGACAAAGGCCACTAAGTTATTTAAAAATCCTGTCATTATCTGCTGATTTTTAAGCCTAAATGACCAACGAAACTTATATGAACCATCCTAACTTTGGCCTCTTATACAGAGTGTGCTTAGTTGAGGATCACCAAGAATTATTTACTACCCTCTATGCTCAACGCTTATTTTTTTTAGTGACAAATGGAATAGGAGGTATTAAATTTGAACCTTTAGGTCGTTCAGACGCACGTTTAATGGTGGAAATTCGCCTCCGCCAACTGCGTCGAAATGGTCAAGCAACTGAGTACCAAAAACTTCAGGCAGTTCACAAAAATACTTTTCAATAATTAAACTGTTCTCTGCTTCTACTCAAGTAAAGTAAAGTTAACTATATTGTCCGGCCTAATCTTGAAGAAGGCAGAAGGGAAAATTGCATGGGTATAGTCAACGACCGCCCACCTGCGTGTCTTATCACCCCAAGCAATTTTAAGCACTCCCGTTGACGGTGGGTTATTAAGCCCGCCACAGACAAAGATAATAAGAAATTCTCAAATCTCAAGATAAAATGGTTGAGTCAATTACTGAACGTATTACTAAAATCCGCTCTAACTTACCTGCATCAATACGCATAATTGCTGTAACTAAACAGGTATCAGTTGATGCTATTCGTACTGCTTATGCAGCAGGAATAAGAGATTTTGGAGAAAATAAAGTTCAAGAAGCAGAAGAAAAGCAAGGCCAACTACGAGATTTACCAAATATTACCTGGCATATGATTGGCCACTTGCAAGGAAATAAAGCAGCAAAAGCCTTACAGCAGTTTCAATGGATTCATTCTGTAGATAATTTAAAACTGGCCAAACGCCTTGACCGTTTAGCAGAAGAGTTATCTTGTAGTCCTAATATTTGCCTGCAAGTCAAAATTTTACCCGACCCTAATAAGTATGGGTGGAGTATACCAGAATTAATTACTGACTTATCACAGTTAAATCAATGTCAAAATCTTAAAATTAAGGGTCTAATGACTATTCCACCCCAAGGATTAGATCATGGGCAAACCTTATCAGTATTTGAGAAAACTCAGGAGTTAGCCCAGGAAATTAGCAAAAAAAATTTGTCTAATCTAAATATCCAGGAACTTTCAATGGGAATGTCAGAAGATTATAATTTAGCCATAACTGCTGGTACAACTATGGTCAGACTAGGTAGAATTCTATTTGGTGAGAGGAGGATTACACACAAGAAGGTTGAAAGCTCCTCGCCTTTAGGCAGGGGATGAAAATGACGGTTCGGGATTTATCCCGCCGAAGTGATAAAATTAAAGTTTGAGTAAGGGTTTCATCTGCACTTGGAACTGTCCTAGTACGGAGAAATCCTGGTAAATTAAGAAACAACGTTTGATACATTCAACGCAAGCAATGGCAGGATAGGGAGTGTACCATTTTGGCATAGTGATAGAACCTCCCGAAAGCTAACAATGTGAATACAAGTGAGTTTCTAGGGGCGCTTTGACTGGTCTGACCAGGATAAGTCTGGGTGACAGCTCAGAACAAGCAAGCAAGCAATATGTATTTGTCCCGTTGCGTAGCATCCGCTTAAAATGCCTGTATCTTTAAATTATCGGGGAGAAGTCATTAAATCTGAGGACTTATGATTGTCTAGAATGTGGCTGATCAATAGACCGCGACTTGAATGCGTCAATTAATTTAAAAAAGCGAGTGCGTAATTCTGAGGAGACCTCAGAATGTAAGACGCACTCAAGAGGTGCGGTAGGTTTGACCGTTAATGCCTGTGGATGAGTAACTGCCGACGGTCTCACAAGAAGCAGGAAGTAAACATCAATTCGTCACTTTTTGTGACGTGTTGTGTCAGTTTTATGAAGCAGAAGTCAAAAGGACTGATATGCTATCACATGCAACTTAAAAAGTAAAAATAGTAGTAAACTACCCACGATTAAGCTACCTTGGGACAATAGTCCGAATTTGACAGTAGCGAAGGAGTAATTTAATGGTGAATGGTCTTTTTTCCAAACTAAAAGATTTTGTAGGACTCAACGAACAAGTTGAGTACGAATATGATTACGATGAAGTGGAAGGAGAACAATATCAAAGTGTTTATCCTCCACAACAGCAACCTCCTGCTGCTATACCAGTAGCAGAAGAGGAAAATCGCAATAGTCGCCGATTAAGAAATAGGGCCACTACTGCGACAACAACGACAAGCAGCACAGGTATTACTGGAGCTGTTAAATCAGAATCTGGAATGGGATCGGTTATGAACAATGTAATTGGAATGCCTGGCGCTTTAAATGGAATGTCAGAAGTTGTGGTTATGGAACCACGAACTTTTGAAGAAATGCCTCAAGCAATTCGTGCTCTACGGGAGCGCAAGTCCGTGGTTTTAAATTTGACTATTATGGACCCAGACCAAGCTCAAAGGGCAGTGGACTTTGTAGCAGGTGGTACTTATGCTCTGGATGGTCATCAGGAACGTATCGGAGAAAGTATTTTTCTGTTTACACCAAGCTGCGTACAAGTCAGAACTCAAGCAGGTGTAATCAACGAGATGCCTCAGACTCAAACACGCCCTCGTGTGGGAACTTCTGGGTCTCAAGTTTGGCAACCAGATCAAATTCAAATGATGCAATAATAGCTGAGGAATTTTGGGTATGGGGTCACAAACAAATATAATTAGCGCTAATTATATATATCTATCTAATACCAATTCACTCTAAGGATGTCACAAATAGTCAGCAACTGAATGATGTGGAATAATAGGCTGAAATTACTGTGTAGTTAATACTTTAAGTCTATCAACTTTTACTTCGCGCCTTCTGTACGGGCGAATGGCCATTCGCCCGTGCTGACTTCTAACTTCCGTGAAACGGTATAGGAACCCATTATCAATTCCCTATTCATACATTTTAGTTGAAAAATAAGGGGTTGGTGATTTGAAGTATGATATCATATCCCTATGGGGGTGCGATAGAACTCCGTTCCGCGCTCCGCGACCAAAAAACTTTCTTCTTCTATTCCTCTTTAATTCCCTCCTGACTCCTAAGTAGTTAAGACTAATATCATGCACGCTATTCAGCAACGTGAAAAATGACAACTGCAAAGTTTGGTTTAATTGGTGGTGGGGTAATGGGTGAAGCTTTATTATCCCGACTGCTGGAACAAAAAATTTATCAACCCTCAGAAATTTTAGTTAGTGACCCGCAGCAACAAAGGCGAGATTTTTTAGCACGGGAATATGGTGTAGAGGTAACTACTGATAATCGTTTGGTGGTGACTACTACAACGGAAGCTTTGTTACTGGCGGTTAAACCTCAAATATTTGATACCATAGCATTGGAATTGGCAGACTGGCAAGTTGGTGGCGAGACTATATTGGTAATTTCAATTATGGCAGGTGTACCTCTACAAAGGTTGGAGGCAGCTTTCCCATCGCGACCTATGGTAAGAGTCATGCCTAATGCTCCAGCGACAGTGGGTGCAGGAATGAGCGCGATCGCTCCTGGTAAGCATGTTCAACCGGAACATCGGGAGTTAGCTACTCGCATTTTACGGTCAGTAGGACAGGTAGTGGAAGTTCCAGAAACTTTAATGGATGCAGTTACGGGTTTATCTGGTTCCGGACCTGGTTATGTGGCAATTTTAATTGAGTCCTTGACAGATGGGGGAGTTTGTGCTGGTTTGCCTAGAGCGATCGCTTATCAGTTAGCATTACAAACAGTTTTAGGTACGGCAGTTATGTTACAGGAGTCGGGAATGCACCCCGCACAGTTGAAAGACCGGGTAACAAGTCCTGGAGGAACAACTATTGCCGGAATTGCGGAATTAGAAAGTTTGGGTTTTCGTTCTGCTTTAATTGAAGCAGTGGTGGCGGCAACAGAAAGGTCTCAAGAATTAGGCAATAGTTAAATAGGGTTTGGGAGTAGGAGAGTAGGGGAGTAGGGGAGTAGGGGAGTAGGGGAGTAGGAGAAATATTTGGTAATGGTTGAAGATGGAACATTTTTTATACCGAATTAAACGGATTTGATATAATCCAGCATTTTAGCTGTGTCACGCCACTACTGGACTCCTGATTCCTGAGTCCTCCCTTATTAAAACACGGCGTTGGTGAAAAGAGGTATGATATTATGTCCGGATAAGAGCGCGATAGAACTCCGTTCCGTCTACGTGGCAAAAAAAACTTTCTCCTTCTACTCGGGGTTTCTTCTTCTTTCTTCCCTCCTGACTCCTGACTCCTGACTCCTGACTCCTAAAGAATCAAGATTAATATCATACACTAATTTACCAATGCCTAAAACACAATTTCCGGATGAACTAACTCAAAACCTTCATCCCTCAATTTTTTATTTGATACTCTAGCATTAAAAGGTCGCATTGATGAGGGAGAACCATCCCAAGAAACTTTTTCTAAACCTTGATATTTATGTAAACTATCAAGTAATTCTTTACCTTTGATTGGTACATCATTAACTAAGTTGTAAATACCCTGCAACTGTCTGTCTATAGCAAATTCTACAGCACCGACGATATCATCTAAATGAATCCAGTTTGTGACATCATCACCAGTACCAGGGCGAGTTTTGCCTCCCCACCTACTAAAAATTTTTATTAGCTCTCTACCAGGACCGTAAATTCCCCCTAAACGGAGAATACAAACTCGTTGCTGGGGAGTGGATGCAGATAATAATACTTGTTCTGTTTCGTGGAGAATTTTTCCGTTGTCAGTGGAGGGGTTAGCGGGGGAATTTTCATCTATCCATTCACCATTTTTGTCACCATAAACTGAGTAACTACCTGTGTAAATTACTTGTTGAATATTGGGAGTTTTTTTCAAGGTGGCAACTAGAGTTTGGGCAGTTTCTAAATAGGTTTGTTTGTACTCCATGCCAATATGAGAGCGAAAACCGACACTCAATAATACCATGTCTTGGTTTTGCAATACATCCTGCATCGCTTGGGGGTCATTGCCTTTCATTACTACTACTTGTGAGGTTATATTTTTTAGTTCTGAAACTTTTTCTGGAGTAGTAGTAGTCACTGTTACTTGATGACCGTTTTGACTCCACAATTTGGCAACTTTAGTGCCTACATAACCACAACCGATAATTGCTATTTTCATTCTGTTATCCAATATATTACTTACAGGACTTACGGATGAACACTAAATCAAGTGAGGGCGTTAGCGGAGCTTTGCGTTAGCAAATGCCATTCGCCTCTACATATGGCGTTTTCAAGGTTAATTTGCGTAAGTCCTGACTTACTTTTATTAAGTAGATGGGCATAAATAAACGCAATATTAGAGGGCGGGTTTTTAGAACTAGATTGCGCTTAAGTCAAGGCTTTCGGTTAAACCCGCCCCTACAATTTTTTAATGTTTAATTAGAGCTACCTACTTACTATTGTTATAATACAATATGATCGCTTTTTTTGATAGTAGTTAAAGTCTTAACTATCATTGTCATTATTTATGTGAGAATTGTATCGGTATTACTAATATTTGAGAAGTGGCATTTGCTGTAAAAAATATTTATCAAGGGGTTGAAAAGCATATAGGAGAGTATGGAGGAAAAAAATGAAGTTATGTCTATCAAAAAGGCTTCTCTTCGTTATCAAGATGAAAAGTCAGATAAGGTTTATGAAGTGGAAATAGTTTACCATGGTTGGAACAAATATCAGGTTAATTTTTCCTATGGTAGAACTGGTCGTAAGCTTAAGAGTGACACCAAGACAAAAACTCCTGTTTCTTTAAATGAGGCGGAAACAATATTTGATGAGTTAGTTAATTATAAACAGAAAAGAGGGTATAATATTTCTGATTTTCAACATATTTACTACGAATATTTATTAGAAATATCGTTGCCTGAAAGACAGAAAATTATCAATTAAATTAAGCAAAAAAAAGTCAGCAATTTTTGAAATGAGCTTAAAAAAGCAGGGTTTAATATTAGAGAATATTTGGCAGAACTTGACTTAAGTCATACTAATTTAAGTAATGCTGACTTAAAGGGTTGTAACCTTTATAAAAAAAATTTAATTGGTGCATATTTAAGGGGTGCAAAACTTCAAGGTGTTATTTTAGAAGAAAGTAAAATTGATGAAACGACACAAATTGATTCTAAATGGCGATTAGTTTGGAAATTAGTTAATTTAGGAGGAGAAAATCGGGATTTAAAGGGAGTCGATCTGAGTGATATTGAGATTAATTTTATCGACTCTGATGATGATGATTCACGGGTCAATTTAACTGGAGCTAATCTTGAATGTGCTAATTTTAGTAATTCTGGTTTATATCAATTTGATTTTACTAATGCTAATCTTAAAAATGCTAATTTAAGTGGTTCTGAACACGCTTTTTTAGCAGGTGCTTGTTTGATAGGTGGAGATTTAAGTGAGACTTGTTTTATTACGGGTTATTTTAATGATGCTGTGTGTATTAATACTAATTTTAGTGGAGCTTCTTTTTGCCATGATGATTCACATTTTAGAAATGCTAATTGTAGAGGGGCAAATTTTCAGGAAGCACATTTTACTTTAGGTGAAATGAATGGGGCAAATTTTAGTTATGCAAATTTTTTAGGTGCAACAGGTTTAGATAATTTTTTTGTTAGTGCTATTATGGAGCTACTTACAGAAGAAGTAAATTTTCAAGGTGCTAATTTTACAAATACGGATTTATCAGGAGTGGATTTTACTCAGATTAAGTTGATTAATTTAACTGGAGTAATATTTGACGGAGCGAATTTAAAAAATGCTAATTTTTCTGGTTTAAATTTAAGTAATACTTCTTTTAAAAAAGCGAATTGACAAGGAGCAAATTTAGAAATTTGTAATTTGGCTAATGCAGATTTAACTGATGCTAATCTTGAGGATGTTAACTTAAAAGGAGTGATTTTTGAATAGATTTGTCATGGGTAAAAATCTCAAAATTAATAGACATCTCCAGAAAAGAGGGAGTAGGGAGTAGGGAGTAGGGAGTAGGGAGTAGGGAGAAATAATTGATATATCTAGTGTGATAATTGATTTTATTTTTGATTTTTACCGAAAATTTTTGGTTTAAAGCCTCCCCTTTTAAGGGGATAATAAATAAAAATTTTCATGATTAGTCAATCCTCTTCTTTTCAAGGAGAGGTAATTATTAATTATTCATTATTAATTATTAATTGTTGAACAGATGTCTAATGGTATGGAAGAAAGGAAGAAGGAAGAGGGAAGAAGGAAGAAGGAAAAATCTGGCGCTGTTTGAGTTTTAAGTTTTTGATATATCCGCGCCTTTTCCTTGCACTGCTATATTTAATACCAAATTGATAAATTTTTGCTACAAATAGCTAGGGTATCTCTTAGAACTCAGAATTTCCTACCGAATGCTCCGCAAACAGAATTCAGGAGTCGTATGGGAATAGATTTAATACCATTTTTGATGTTGTAAGTTATCTTTTTCGTCAAATATACTTTCATATAAAGTATGCGTGATGGAGCTTATTATTCGTAACATTCTTTTTTCAAAATGGTATAATTAGTAGAATCGGTTTGCTGACCAAACGCCTAGAAAAAACTAGCTATAAGATCAGAAAATGTTATTTAGACAACTATTTGATCCAACAACAAGTACCTATACTTATCTGTTTGCTGACCAGGCAACTAAAACTGCTGTTTTGGTCGATCCAGTGCTTGAACAGGTGGAACGAGACTTGAAATTATTAACAGAATTAGAATTGCAACTACGCTATTGTCTGGAAACCCATATTCATGCTGACCATATTACAGGAACTGGTAAACTAAAGACTGTAACAGGATGCTTAGGTGTTGTGCCGAAAAATGCTCAGGTGACTTGTGCCGATCGCTTTCTCGAAGACAAAGAAATATTGGCAGTGGGAGAAATTCAGATTCAGGCGATCGCGACTCCCGGTCATACGGATAGTCATCTTGCTTATTTAGTAAATAAAAAATATTTATTGACCGGAGACTCTCTATTAATTAGAGGGTGTGGTCGTACAGACTTTCAAGGAGGAGATGCAGGGATATTATATGATGTAGTTACTCAAAAGTTATTTACTCTTGCTGATGATACTTTGGTTTATCCTGCTCACGACTACAAAGGTCAGACTGTTTCTAGCATTGGCGAAGAAAAACGGTTTAACCCCCGTTTTGTGGGTCGCGATCGCCTTGATTTTATTCAACTTATGGCCAGTCTAAATTTATCCAACCCGAAAAAAATAGCAGAAGCTGTTCCAGCAAATCAAAATTGTGGACGGCTTAAAAATTAGCTCTTATATCATGTTCGGTTGAATACTTATAAATAACTTAGCGAGGAGTCAGGAGTCAGGAGTCAGGAGTCAGGAGGGAAGAAAGGAGAAAAATCAAGATAATTTCAGTATTTCAAGATAATTTCAGTATTTATTCGGTATTGTCAGTTCTGAAATTTTATTTATAACTGACCCGTCCGAACATGATATTACTGATCTAATCTAAAAGCATTGACATATAAAGACAAGTGCCTTTTTGGGGTCGAAAAAAGTACCTGGTTTTCAGCTCTTCAATTAGTATTTTAGGCGGCTTTGTTGGGCAGAAAAATCCCAAATTGACAATTCTTATATCATGTCCGGATAAGAACGTGATGAAAAAAGTTATAATGAATGCTTCAACAGTAAATCTTTCTGTTTTCCCTACTCCCCCGCTCCCCTACTCCCCTACTCCCCTACTCCCCCGCTCCCCTACTATCTTAATTATAAGTATTCAACCGGACATGATATTAATCCTACCTCCTCGCTCATTCCCATTTCTCCTGACTCCTGACTCCTGACTCCTGACTCCTGATTCTAAGAAGGATGAAAATAATCATAAATTTGCTGCGCCAACTTTGATCCGACTCCTGATACCTCTGCCAACTGCTGCACTGTTGCCATACGAATATAATCAACAGAATGAAAATGTCCCAATAACAATTTTTGCCGATGATGTCCCAAACCAGGAATCTCATCTAGGCGCGATCGCTTCATTCTTTGACTTCTTTTATCTCTATGGAAACTTACGGCAAACCGATGCGCTTCATCTCTCAACCTCCGCAATAACTGTACTCCTGGTTGTTCCGCATTAGTTGTTAATGGTAGCGACTCCCCTGGTAAAAAAATCTCCTCCCGTTGCTTTGCCAAACTCACTACCCGCACTTCCTCTAATAGATCCATTTCTTGCATCACTGTCATTACTGCCGAAAGTTGCCCCTTTCCACCATCTATCATTATTAAGTCTGGTTTCTCTGTAGTTGGTTGTTTTTCATAGTTGCGAAACCGCCTTTGAATTACTTCTGCCATACTAGCAAAATCATCAGAATGACCAGACTGCACTTCTGGGTTTTGAATTTTGTAGTGTCGATAATGTTGTTTTGCTGGCAAACCGTCAATAAAAACGACTCGCGACGCCACTGCATCTGAACCTTGAATGTGAGAAATATCATAACCTTCAATACGGTGGGGTAATTCTGGCATATCTAATATTTCTGCCAAGTCAGTCATTGCTTTAGTGTTGCGATTGCTCATTTTATTCAACCGTGCTAACTCATATTCAGCGTTCTTTTTTACCATTTCTATTAATTCTGCTTTTCCCTGGCGTTGAGGCACAAAAATTTCTACTTTTTTACCTTTTTTTTCTGTTAACCAATTTGTCAAAAATTCACTTTCTAGTAACTCATGTTGCACAATAATTTCTACAGGAATTTCTACAGATTCTACTGTTTGATAATGTGATTCTAAAACCCGTTGTAAAATTGCTCCTAATTCCTTACTTTCTTGAGTTACTAAATTAGGTGTTTCAGCAATAAATCCTAATCTACTGACTAATTTACCTGCTCGAATTTGGAATAATTGAACGCAAGCAAATTTGTCATTACCAGCTAATGCTATTGCATCTCTGGAAACTCGATCGTCTGGCAAAGAAACTTTTTGGTCGGCATTTAGAGAATCTAAACCTCTAATTTGGTCACGAATAGCTGCCGCTTTTTCAAAATTTAAAGCCTCTGCTTCTTTTGCCATTTGAGTATTCAATATATCAATTAATTCTCCTGTTCTGCCTTGAAAAACCATTGCGACTTTTTGCACAATTTTATGATATTCATCTGGTGTTATTAATTCCTGACAAACTCCCGGACAGTGACCAATATCATAATTCAGACAAGGGCGGTCTTTAAATAAAGGTTTTGGTCGTTGACGTAGAGGAAAAATTTGTTTGACTAAATGTAGGGTATTTCTTAAAAGTCTGGTATCTACATAAGGACCGTAATAACGGTCTTGAGCTTTACCTAATCGTCGTTTTCTAGTAATAAAAACTCTGGGGTAATTTTCTGACCAAGTTATACATAAATATGGATATTTTTTATCATCTTTGAGTAAGACATTAAAATATGGTTGATGCTGTTTAACAAGATTAGCTTCTAATGCTAAAGCTTCTGCTTCTGTATCTGTGACAATAAATTCAATTTCCACCACTTGTTGTACCATTAAACTAATACGATGACTGTGGTTTTTGCTTTCTCGAAAATAGGAGCGGACTCGATTTCTCAGCTTTTTTGATTTACCAATATAAAGAAGGCGATCGCTACTATCGTGCATTAAATAAACTCCCGGAGTTTGGGGAATTTCTTTGAGGCGATTTTCTAATTTTTTTGAGTCTTTTACTAGGGGTAAAGTTTTAGTTATCATATTTTTTATTATCCTAACTGGTAAATATTTTACTTAACTATCAATTAAATTCAAAAAGAATAAATGTATAACCAATATTATATTATTTCTCCTCTTTTTTTTGTAACTTATATTATTTTTACTGTTTTACTTAGATAAAATACAGTAATTGAATCCATTCCATAATTGTCAGCATTCAGGTGTTAGCTCTCAGCTCTCAGCTCTCAGCGTTCCTAGTTTATTGCATTTGGAGTAGAGATTAGGATTGAGTTTGAGCAAGAATTAAAAGTCTGGGAAAAAGCAAAGGCATCAGCTAACTTGAGCTATTTAGGTTCATTTTCATTGCTGTTTGCGTAGCATCCCGTAGGGAAGCGCTGACCGCTAATAGCTGTTTGCGCAGCAGTCCGCAGGAAATGCTTACCCATAATTTACATTGTACTCTATCTACTAATCTTGTTTAGCATCAATTATTTAGAACTTCATTAAATACTTAAATAGTTAATTGAAAAATCATGAAATTCTCTCCAATTTGTCAAAATCAAATACTCTTAAAATAAAACTATACTGCTAAAGTCAAATTTATTAAAGATAAAACTATAATTGTACCATTTAATTTTAGATAAATTTATCAATATTTATCATTTTCTTTGTGGGTTTAATACCCCACCGTCTACACGGTGTTCAAAATTACTTGGGGTGAGAATCCCCATGTAATTTTCCTCCTGTCTCCTGTCTCCTGTCTCCTGTCTCCTTCTTCAATGAGAGGATTCCAAAAGTAGAGAAAGTAAGTGAGCCTCGAAGAACTACTCACCAAATATGTCAAAATTTTTATTTTCAGGTAAAGTTATTGCATATATATATCAAGCCCAGAAAAATGAGTAACGACTTGAATCAAATCCCTCCACTGGATACTACCTTAGTCACATCATCTTCCCTATCTACCACCCCTATTCTCAATAACATTGAAGCAGTCAAAGAATGTTTACTATATGGTGAAGTACAATTGAGAATAGCAGCAGTTTCTGAAACTCTCAAATACGGAGATTTAGGACTAGATTTGTTACTCATGGCCTTGCAGGATCGGTCAGCAGAAGTGCAATGGGTCGCATATTCAATACTCCTAGAACAACAACAACCTAAAGCTAAATTGGCATTGTCCCAATATACTTGGGATATATCTAAACTACTAGAGTTATACACTACTGGAAAACGGAATTTTATCCGAGCTAACATGAGGGGAGCAAACCTTAATGGTTTAGACCTACAAGGTATAAATTTCAGTTTTGCCTATTTAAAAGATGCCGATCTAAGTAGTATTAATCTTAGAGATGCTAACCTCAAAGAAGCTAACTTAAGAGGTGCTAACCTGAAGGATGCTAACCTCAAAAACACTAATCTTGAAAATGCTAATCTTAGCCTTGCCAAACTCAGGGGTGTTAACCTAACTAATGCTAATTTCACTAATGTAAACCTTAGTGGTGCAGATATAAGTCTTGCTAACCTAAATAATGCTAACTTAACTAATGCAAATCTTAGTTATGCAGACTTAAGAGGTAGTAAACTTAGAGATACAAATCTCAGAGGTACTAAATTAAATAAAGAAACAAAACTTGATTGTAAATGGTTATTAATCTGGGAAATAGTTAATCAGCAAGCTATTGGTAAAGACTTCAGAAATATTAATCTAATTGGCATCAACCTTGAACGTGTAAATTTGAGTAATTCTAACTTCAGTGGCGCTCAACTTAGAAGAGTGAATTTGAGTAATTCTAACCTCAGTGGAAGTAACTTTAGTGCGGCTAAACTTATAAGTATTAATCTCAAGAATACTGACTGTAGTAATACTAATTTAACTGGTGTAAATTTGAGTGATGCTAACCTCAGTAATGCCAATCTCAGTGGTGCCGACCTAAGTAATGCCAATCTCAGTGGTGCTAATCTTAACTACGTTAACCTCCGAGAAACAAAAATAAATGATTTGACAAAAATAGACTCTAAATGGCATTTGGTCTGGCAAATTGTTAACCAACAACCTACAAATAACCATCTCAAAGGATTCAACCTCAGTCGATCCGATCTTCGAGGTGTTGACCTCAGCAATATTAACCTCCGGAGTGCTAACCTAGAAGGAGCTAATTTTGGGATGTGCGACCGCAATGTTCTCTATTGCCAAATACAAAATATTGATAGCAACTACTACAGTCACTCAAATCTCAGAAAAGTCAATCTTTGTAACGCTAACTTGAAAGGATCTAACCTAGTTGGAGCTTATTTAGAGAAGGCTAACTTGAGTGTAGCTAATCTAATGTCAGCTCAACTCAACTATGCTGAAATGAGCGGTGCCAACCTTACTGCTGCTGACCTCAATGATGCAGACTTGAGAGATGCCAACTTCAGTAGTGCCAACCTCAGTGCTGCTGACCTTAGTAACGCTAACCTTAGTAACGCTGACCTGACAAATGCTCATCTGAGTGCTGCTAAATTCTGCAATGCTCAACTTAATAGCGCTAAAATGAACCAAGTCGATCTGAGTACAGCTAATCTCACCAATGTTAATCTCACTAATGCTAAACTCCGTCATGCCAATCTTCGTAATGCTAATTTAACAGGTGCTATTCTTAAGGGAGTCGATCTTAGCAATGCTGACCTTAGTCATGCTCACCTGAAAAATGTCGAACTTAGTCATGCTCAACTTAAGGGTGTAAAACTCAGTGAAACAACTAGACTTGACCAAAAATGGTATATAGTTTGGGACATTGTTAATCACAAAATAGAAGGAAGAAACTTACAAGGTAATGACCTCAGTAATGCTCAACTAAATCGTGTCGATCTCAATCGTGCCAACCTGAGCAACGCTAATCTCTGTGGTGCTAGTCTACGAGTAGCAGATTTGTGGGATGCCAACCTAGAAAATGCCAATATTAGCAATGCTAACTTGGGTGGTGTGAATCTTAGTGGTGCTAATCTCAAGGGTGCTAACCTCAGTGGCAGTGACCTTAATCGTGCCCACCTTTGGCATACCTATCTAAGTGATGTCAATCTTAGTGGTGCTAACTTGATGGGAGCTGACTTGTGGGGTGTGGACTTGGATGGTATCGATCTTAGTGGCGTTAACCTTAGTTATGCTAACCTCAGCCATGCAAATCTCAAAGATGCTAACCTGATTGGAGCTAATCTCAGTCGCGCAAATCTTAGCTGTGCAAATCTCAATGGTGTTAATTTCAGTGACGCTAATTTAAGTGGTACTAATTTTAGTGATGCTAATATTAATAATTGCATATTACCGAATTGAAAGGAATTAGATAGAATAGAGAACGATAATTACTTTATTGTAGAGTTAAGATCATCATTTATATAAAGCTAGTAATATTATATAAAACCCATTTGATATCTATCAAAGCTACTAGACATCTCCAGAAAATAGAGAGTAGGGAGTAGGGAAAAAGAATTGATCATTTATGTGCGATAATTGAATTTTATCTTTTATTATTGGATATGTCTATTTGGAGCTTGCTGATTAAATCTAAAAGTATTCATATATAAAGGTTTTAGCCTTTTTAAGTATCAAAAAGTACGAGGTTTTAAGTGGTAATGGTTCAAAAATTTATGATTTTGGTCAAGATTTGGGCAGAACAATCTTGGGACAAAACGCCCGCTCCTACCTCCTCGCTCATTCCCCATTCCTCCTGTCTCCTGTCTTCCCCTCCACGGTCGGGGGAGGGGCGAGGGGTGGGTTTTCTCCTGTCTCCTAGACCTACTAAAAGACTTTTTCAGCAAACCCTATTTGCTTGTTATACAGCGCATAGCGCTATACAATACTGACTAACTTCTGAGGAAGAAATCATCTGCTGCCAACGAAGGGGTATTTGTCAAAGTGGCAAACTGACCTCCATCACCGAAACCAGTTCCGCTACCATCAGGATTATAGAATAAATTTCCATTTGAACTATTGTAGACAATGACTGCATCAACTGTTTCTGCAAGTTCGTCACTGGTTACTGTTGTAAACTCATCAGCAATACTGAAACCTGTTCCCGAATCGCTGTTGATAGCAGTGAAAGTTGTACGGTCTAGAAGAATAATATCTCCCTGAGTTTGAGAAAAATCGGTAATACTATCTATACCTAAATCTTCTGACTCAAATTCTTGAGTTGTACTAAAGATAAAGCGGTCAATGCTAGCTCCCCCTGTAAGTTCATCATTTCCAGCCCCACCATTGATGCGATCGCGACCTTGACCACCTCTGAGAGTATCGTCGCCATTACCACCAAATAAGCGATCAAAACCCAAACGACCTTCTAAAACATCGTCGCCGTCTTTACCGTAGAGGGAGTCATTATGCTTTAATAATTGTTGTCAACTTATGTTGTCCTTGATTTGACGCTTTGTCAAACATTTTGTCGTTATAAGTTATTATAAACTGACAGAAAAATCACCTATAAGCTTAGATAATACACTAATTACCAGCAATAGCGACCGCTAGCCATGAATAGTTTGATAACTGTTGTCAACCTATGTTGTCCTTGATTTGACCCTAATAACGGAATATCAATAATCAACCTTCCTCCTTCTTCCTTCATAAAAATAACGGAATGCAAATAATCAATCTTCCTACTTCTTCCTTCTTCCTTCTTCCTTCTTCCTTCTTCCTTCTTACTTCTTACTTCTTACTTCACAAAAATATCTGACATTAACTGTTGCCAAATATCCGAATTTGTTAAATCATAAGCATCAAATTCATAACCATATTGTTGATAAAGACTATTAAAACTATCAATCCAATGATAAACAGTTTCTGTCATAGATAAAGGAGTATATTTTACAGCTTGTCGTAGATATTTACTCATCTCAACTAAATTCTCATTTCTATGCGCCTGCCATGCTAACCAACTCAAAGTATAATAACGAGATTTTCCCTCTAATTTACGAATAGATGTTGATAAATTTTGTCTGTTAAAAAAGTTATCTAAAACAGCCATCATACTAACAGCTTGGTGAGTAGATTTTCTAGTAGCATTCCGATGATGTTGACGATAACAATAAGTAACTTTTGGCAACCAAACTGCCTCACAACCATTTACAGATAAACGCAATACTAAATCTATATCTTCTCCATGATGCCAACGAGTATCAAAACCTCCTGCACTTTTTATCCAACTCCGACGAAACATCATAGAAATAGTTACAGGTTTCCAAACTACCCAAGTTTCTAAATCTAATTCTAGGGAACCATGCCATAATTCTATATCGGAAATTTTCTCCCCTTTTTCATTAATTAAACGCCACCCACTATGCACGATACCAAGAGAAGGACGAGTATCAAAAATAGCTACCTGTTTTGCTAGTTTATCTGGTAGAAAAAAGTCATCAGCATCTAGAAAAGCAATAAATTCTCCCCCTGCCATTTCTAAACCTAAATTTCGGGCGTGGGATACTCCTTTATTCTCTTGATAAACATAACGAATTTTATCTAAATAAGGTTCTAAAACTTCGCGGGTATTATCTGTAGAACCATCATCAATTACGATAATTTCATAAGAGGTATAAGTCTGATTAAAAACGCTGGCGATCGCTTCTAATATATAGTGGGCATTATTGTAAGTGGCAATAATTACACTTACTCTCGGTATTACTGGATTAAAAATATTACTAATTAATTTTTTCCACTCTGGTAATTGACTAAAATTATAGGCATTAAATTGATTTCCTTCTTGGCGAGCAAGTTTGGTAAATAATTCTATCCAAGTCGAAATTGCTTCTGTAGTAGAGGCGGAAGTATAAGTTAAAGATTTTTGCAAATAAGCAGTCATTTCGGAAAAGTTACCCCCCTGATATAAGCGCCAAGAATTCCAAAGTAGGGAGCGATATTTTACTTGATTTTCTATTTGACGTATTGAGGCAGGTAAATTAGGTTTGCTAAAAAAATTATCTAATAATTTTTCCAATTCTTGAGTAATTTTTTGTCGATTTTCCAGTCCAGAAACACTACTATTATGCTGTCGATAACAAACACAAACTCTCTGTAACCAAGTAGCTTTTCCCCCAGTTAAAGCTAATCGTAAAACTATTTCTAAATCCTCTGGAATATATTGTGGATCGAATCCTCCATTCAGCTTTAACCACTCACTTTTAAACATCATTGCACTAGGCAAAGTTGCTTGCCAGATTAACCAATTTTCTAAGTCTAATTCTGCACCATTTTCCCAAGGTTTTACATCTTTAATAGTACTACCTTTTTCATCAACAAATCTCCAACCACTTTGCACCATAGTTAAAGTAGAATCTTCTGCAAAACATCCTACTTGTTCGGCTAATTTTTCGGGTAGAAAAAAGTCATCGGCATCCAGAAAAGCAATATATTTTCCTTGAGCTATTTCTATGCCATGATTCCGCGCTTTTGATTGTCCTTGATTTTCTTGATATACATATTTAATTTGATTTAGGTAGGGTTCCAAAACTTGATAAGTATTATCGGTAGAACCATCATCAATAACAATAATCTCATAAATAGTATAAGTTTGAGTCAGGATACTTTTAATGGCTATAAGAATATAATCAGCATTATTGTAGGTAGGAATTACAACACTAACCAACGGTAAACCATTAGGGATAACTTTAGTGATTAATTTTTGCCATTCTGGTAATTGATGGAAAAATACAGAATTAAAATCATAGTTTTCTAGAGCAGCATAATATTGAAAATAATAGAGCCAATTACAGATAGTTTTAAGAACAGAAAAAGAGGAAAATTTTAAAGATTTATATAAATAATCAGCCATTTCAGCGAAGTAGGCAAATTTATATAAACACCAACAATTCCAAATTAGAGAACCGTAGCGTAACTCCTTTTCTAATTGTTGAATTTTTGGGGGAAGATTGGGGTTAGAAAAAAGTTCATCTAAAATTTTTTCTTCTACTGCTGTTTGAGCAAGTAAATTTCGCGTCATATTACTGCTATGTTGACGATAACATACAGCTACTTTAGGAAACCAAGTAGATTGACAACCTGCTAAAGCTAATCGAATTACAATATCAAAATCTTCTAATCTGCGTAATTTTTCATTAAACCCACCCACTCTTTCTAACCATTCTTTGCGAAACATCATCCCACTCGGATTAGTAGTTTTCCATTTTAACCAACTTACTAAATCTAATTCTGGAGATTTATGCCAAGGTTCAATATCTTGAATTTTTTCTCCTTTTTCATCCACAACTCGCCACCCACTTTGTACTAAACCAATATTTGGTTGAGCATCAAAAATAGCAACTTGTTCTTTAAGTTTATAAGAGAGAAATAAATCGTCAGCATCTAGGAGGGCAATTAATTCTCCTTTTGCCAATTTAATGCCACGGTTACGAGTTGCAGATAATCCTTGATTCTCTTGATAAAAATAGCGAATTTTTGTCATGTATGGTTGTAATACTTGACGGGTATTATCTGTGGAACCGTCGTCTATTACAATAATTTCATAGTTAGTATAGGTTTGTTTAAATACACTTTCAATTGCTTGGGCGATGTAAAGTTCGCAGTTATATACTGGGATAATTACACTTACTTTTGGAGCTATAAAAGTTTGGGACATTATAGTTATTGATTTTGAAGTTTGTGGAATAATTTTAACCAAGTCAGAAGTCAGAAGTTAGAAGTCAGAGGTTATTTTTGTAACGGGGATTTGAGCAACTCTTTAAAATCATGTTTGGAAACAATGAAAATTAATTTGGAAATAGCCGATGTTATTAGACATCTCCGATAATATAATGTTTCTCAACCTAATGAGGTAGACCTATACTTATTTATCTTCTATTCCCTATTCCCTCTAATAATAGTTATGGACACCAGATATAATTGTCAATTTAAAACAGCTATTAGAAATCATGGAATTAGCAAAAGTAATCTAAGCAAACAGCACTCAGCAGTCAGCTATTAGCTAGTCTAATAAGGTCGGAACTGGGGACTTCAGCTTAATTACCTTTAAAGGAGAAAAAAGCAATTTTATTAAAGCTTCAGAGTACGAATCTCTCGTTGGGAATGTAGTATAAGTTAAACGAATGCTTGCTTCATTTTAAAAAGCTGAATGCTAGCGTATTCCGCAGGAATAACTGACCGCTAATAGTTGAATACTTACAAAGTAATTTAGTATGACTAAGCTCAAAATGAACAAAAAAATAAATCTAATAAATTTATCTCAAAAAGCAGAATTATATTTAACTCAAGGAAAATTAGAAGAGGCAATATTAGCTTGTAATCAAGTATTAGAAATAGTGCCAGATTTTCTAGGCATCTATAAAACATTGGGAAATATTTTTCACAAAATTGGTGAAATAGACAAAGCAAAAGAATGGTATCTCAAAGCAATAAGTCAACAGCCAGAATGGGCAGAAGTTCATGCAAATTTGGGCAGCTTATATGCCCAAGAAAAACAATGGCAATTAGCAATAAAATCTTACCAAGAAGCCATCAGCATCAAACCAAATTTACCAGGTTTTTATCGGAACTTAGGAAAAATCTGGCAACAAATAGGAAAAATAGAATTAGCCAGAGATTGTCAGGAACAAGCATTAAGTTTAGAAGCTCAATATCCTCAAGCCTCAGAATATTTAAAACAGGGAAAAAGTTGGCTAGAAAATGAGGAAATAGAATCAGCGATCGCTAATTTCCAAAAAGCCATAAAATTAAATCCATCTTTGGCAAATGCCTATCAAAATTTAGGCGACGCTGTTGCTAAACAAGGAGAGTTAACTGAAGCAATAAATTATTATCAAAGATCAATTCAAATTCAACCTAATTTGTGGGTAGCTCACCATAAACTAGGAAAAATATTTCAAGAAATAGGAGAGTTAGATGCAGCTATTAGTAGTTTCCACCTCTCTATAGAAATTAATCAAAATTTTCCTTGGTCTTACAAAAAATTGGCAGATATTCTCCAAGAAAAAGGAGAATTAGAATCAGCAGAAAAATATTATCAGAAAGTAATAGACATCAAATTTGATGTTTGGGAAGTTCACCGTAAATTAGTAGAAATTCAGCAACAAAAAGGAAACTTAGACAGAGCTATTTCTAGTTGTAAACGAGTCATAGAAATTAATCCCGCCTTAACTTGGTTTTATCAGAGATTAGGAGATAATTTATCAAAATTGGAACCACACGATCTAGCTATAGATTATTACCGAAGCTTACTAGAAACTGAACCAAATAATATAAAATGGCTCCACGATATAGGACAAAGGCTAGTAAAACTTCAAGAATGGGATGAAGCAATTATTATTTATCGTCGTGCGATAGAATTAGAAGCAAATAACCATTTATTTCACAGAAGATTAGCAGACGCTTTACAAGAAAAAGGATTATTATATGAAGCAATTTCTAGTTATAAAACAGCCATAAACATTAATCCCAATTTATCTTGGTCATATTACAACTTAGGAGAAACACTAAGGAAATTAACCAAGTGGGATGAAGCAATAATTGCTTACCGTCATGCTATAGAGTTAGAAGCAAATAATCATTTATTCCACAGAAGATTAGCAGACGCTTTACAAGAAAAAGGATTATTAGATGAAGCAATTTATAATTATCAAAAAGCCATAGAAATTAATCCAAAATCTTGTTGGCACTATGCAGCATTAGGAAATGTTTATCTTCAACTAGAGAATTTATCAGAAGCTATACCATGTTTAATTCAAGCTCTAAAAATTAGACCAGACTATTACGATGTTCATAAAAAAATAGAATTTATTCTCAAAAAACAAGAACGCCACAAAGAAGCTCACCTCTGGAAAACTAACCAAAAATTACCGCATAATTGGCTAAGAAAGTTTTTAAACTTAACAGAAGATTGGGAAATTACTTCTGAGTCTGCACAAAAAAATATTACTCGGATAAACATCTATTCAAGTACTCAATTTAATCTGTTATCATCTCAAACAATAGAGCAAAAAAAACATCATTATTTCCTAGATAAAAAATCCTACTCAGCGGAAGCTTTTGTAGTAGTAATTCCCGAAGGTAGAGGTAGTATTGATTTAGCAACAAGTGCAGTTATTACTTCAGACAATAAGTTGGTAAGAGATGTTTCTACAGGTTGTTCTGAAGTGATTATATCTTCTGAGGAATTACCTCCGATTAATTATATAGATGGTACAGTGGCATTTTTATCAGCAAAGTGGGGAGGATTCATGTATTTCCACTGGATGTTTGATGTAGTTACACGGATAGATTTGCTGCGTCGAACTAACCTAATAATAGATAAATTTGTCTTTACCAGATGTGATAAAAAGTTTCAAATAGAAACCATTGCTGCTCTGGGAATTAAACAATCTCAAATCATAGAAAGCCGATTTTTTCCTCATATAAAAGCTCAGAAATTAGTTGTACCTTCTTCCTATAAATCTCAGAAAGGAAATCTGAGAGTCAGCAAATGGGGTTGTGAGTTTTTGCGAAGTTTATTTATCAAATCACAAACTATCATAAAATCATCTAGTAAGCCAGAACGAATATATATAAGTCGAAAGTTTGCATCATGGCGACGAGTTCTTAATGAAGAAGAAGTAGTTAATTTGTTAGAAAAATTTGGTTTTATTAGTCTTTCCCTAGAATCAATGTCTATTGCAGAACAAGCATTATATATGGTAGCTGCAAAAGTGATAGTAGCACCTCATGGAGGTGGACTGACAAACCTCGTATTTTGTAGTCCAGGAACAAAAGTGATTGAGATTTTTTCTCCAAAGTATATTACTAATTTTTACTGGGAAATTAGCAATTTATGTAGGTTGTCACACTATTACTTAATAGGTGAAAATTTTGAAGATGATAATTCAGGTAAAATTCCTTGGAAACCAGATATTATTGTAAATTTGACAAGGTTAAAAAAAATGATGAAGTTTGCAGAAGTTGAATTAATTTAGGCAATATTGGCAATTTCAAAGGTAAGCATTTCCTACGGAATACTTCGCAAACAGTTTACACTACCACTTATAAAACTCAGTGGAGACCAGATATTATTGTTAATATTAAACGGGTATTAAAAATTCTAGAGTTAGCATAAATTTAGAAAGTATCTATAAATAAAATGAATACAAAAAAAATTGCACTGGGTTTATATCAACAGGCAGAATTATATCTAGAACGAGGAGAATTAGAAACATCACACCATTTATGTAACCAAGTAATAGAGATACAATCAAATTTTTCTCCTGTCTATAATACTCTGGGAAAAGTTTTACAAGCAATGGAAAAATTAGACCTAGCAAAACAAAATTATCAACAAGCAATCACCATAAATTCTAACTTAGTAGAAGCTCATATTAATTTAGGTAATTTATTTACCCAACAACAACAATGGCAAGCTGCAATTGAGAGTTACGAGCGAGCAATTCAGTTAAACCCAAACCAAGCAGAAATTCATCATAAATTAGGAGAAGCATTCCTAGAATTAGAAAAATGGGATGAAGCTGTCATTGCATATCAAAAAGCTACAGAATTAAATCCAAAATTTCCCTGGTCTTTCCATAAATTAGGGGAAGCATTCCTAGAATTAGAAAAATGGGATAAAGCTGTCATTGCCTACAACAGATTTATTGAACTAAATCCAGATTTTCCTTGGTCTTATAAAAAATTAGGCACAGCTTTTATGCAGCTAGAAAAATGGGAAGAAGCTGTCAAAGTTTATCGTCGTGCTACTGAATTAAAGCCAGATTTATATTTGCCCCACAAAAATTTAGGGGATGCTTTAATGCAATTATCAAAATGCTCCGAAGCAGTAACAACTTATCGCCGAGCAATAGAAATAGAACCTAATATAGATGTGGCTTACTATAATTTAGGTGAAGCTTTAGTCAAACTTGAAAGATGGTCAGAAGCAGTAGCAGTCTACCGTCAAATTATTAAAATCAACCCTAACTCTTATTTGGCTTATAGTAAATTAGCAGCAACATTAGTTAAACTAACTGAAGTCGAAAAAAACAGGAAATTTGATATTTATTCAGAAGCGATCGCTTGTTATGAAACCTTAATCCAACTTCAACCAAATCAAAGAGAAAATTATCATAAATTAGCGGATATTCTACAAAAACAAGGAAAATTAGAGGCAGCAGTTGATAGTTATATAGAAGCTATAAAATTAAAACCAGATGTACCTTGGTCTTATAACAATATCGGGGAAATTTTAATGAAATTAAAAAGGTGGAATCAAGCAATATTCACCTTTTTGACTGCCTTAAATATGGAAAAAAATATGCCTTGGATATATCAGACACTAGGAGAAGCATTAGCACAAATATCTCAAAGTAGTTTAGAAGATCAAATTAACTATTATTGTTCTGCGCTTCAAAACCATCGGTCAGAGATAATTAATTCTAAATTAGTGCTTCATTTGCCGCAAAATTCAGAATTATATCTATATTTAGGAAATTCCCTCAGCAAAAAAGAGCAATATAAAGGGGCAGTCATTATTTATAATATGGCTCTGCAACTGGAAGTAAATGACCAAGAAATTACAAATCAACTTCAGAAAGCTTTAGAGAAAAAATTAGAGTTAAAACTAGAAGTAGAAAGATATCGTAGAGCTATCGAACAAAACCCAAAATCTTCTAAATATTACTATGATTTAGCCATAACTCTGACTCGACAAGAAGAATTGGAACAAGCAAGTCTAGCTTTCCTCAAAGCCATCAAGTTAAACCCAGAAATTAACTGGTCTTATAATCGTTTCTGGAATTACTTAAAACAGTCCGATAAGCTTGATGAAGTAGTCAGTTTTTACCATCAAATTATTCACAATAAACCACACTCCGTTTTATCTCACTTAAACCTAGGAGAAGTTCTCAGCGAGCGAGGTAAAATTGATGCAGCGGTAACCTCTTATCGTACTGCTTGTTACGAGCAAACTTTAAAATCTCATCCCAATTTCGTGAAAAAATATTGGCATCAAGAACAAGTAACAAATCCTAACTTTATAATTATTGGCACTGGCAAAAGTGGCACTACTTCTCTATATAACTATCTCACTCAACATCCTCAAGTTTTACCTGCCATTAAAAAAGAAATATATTTTTGGTCGAGACATTTTGACAAAGGAATAAATTGGTACTTAGCTCATTTTCCTCCCATTCCAAAAGCAACAAAATTTTTAACAGGAGAAGCAACTCCTACCTATATTAATAGTTGGCAGACCCCGACACGACTATTTAGTATTTTCCCCAAAATAAAGTTGATTATAATTTTGCGAAACCCAGTAGATAGAGCAATTTCTCACTATTATCACGAAGTCAGATCGAAGATGGAAAATAAATCTTTATCAGAAGCAATATATTCCCAGTTAGAGAGACTTCATCAAATGTCTGAATCTACTCTTGAGCAAGCTTACTGGAATCATATCTCTTACTATATAAGTTATGGAGTTTATGTAGAATTTATCAAAAAATGGATGGCTATTTTTCCCAGAAAACAATTCCTGATTTTAAGAAGCGAAGACTTTTATCAAAACCCAGCAAGTATCATGGAAAAAGTTTTTAACTTTCTAGATTTACCCAAACATCAACTCAAAAATTATCAGAAATTAAATTCTGGTTCTTATCCTACTCTTCCTCAATCAATTCACCAGAGTCTAAGTAGTTATTTTCAACCCTATAATCAAAAACTTGAAGCATATTTAGGTATGAAGTTTAACTGGGAATAGGGAGTATTCAACAATTAATAATTAATAATTAATAATTAACAATTACCTCTCCTTGAAAAGAAGAGGATTTACTAATCATGAAAATTTTTCTTTATTATCCCCTTAAAAGGGGAGGCTTTATAAACATCTTTCTTAACATAAAAATTGACAGAATAGACAAGTTATGTACGAGTCTTTAAAAGGTTTTTGTCAGAGAAAAAGTGTATTCAAAAGTACATTATTTTGATAACTTAAGTAATTTTTCCTATCTACTATGATTCTTTCTCCTTTCTCCCCTGCTCCCTGCTCCCCTACTCCCCTGCTTCCCACAAGGTTTTCAGGAGTTCCTTATAAGGGATAGCTTAAAAGGGGAGGCTTTAAACCACAATTTTTCGGTAAAGAGGAGATAGAGATTAATATTGAACTGTACCTTACCATCTTAAAAAGTGCTGTAAGTATTGGTTAATATCTATATTTTATTCAAAAGTAAATCAAGATTTTTCCCAGAGAACAATTTTTAATCTCGAAAAGTGAATATATGAAAACCCCGCAGTAATACCCAAACAAATTTTGGATTTTTTAGGTCTAACAAATCATCGACTCTAAGAAGACAAAAACTATTATCCTGCTTCTTATCCTTTAATTAATTCTAGTCTCCTTATACCAAGGGTGAAAAAAGAATGTTTAGAATAATTGGGATAACTAAAAGATTTTACCGAATAATTAAGGTGAAATTCCTCTCATTTAAAAGAGAAACAAGAAAAAATTTTCCTTTTATTCAATCCTCTTCCTTTAAGGGAGAAGTAATGATCAATTATCCATTATCAATTATCAATTATTCAAAGGAGATATCCCTTTAACTAAAAAGATAATTTTCAATCTAAAAAATAGTATAAAAGCCATTCATTATGACTCCAGACTCCAGAGGACTGACTACTCTAGAATATTTTTATTCAAAAGTAAATCAAGATTTTTCCCAGAGAACAATTTTTAATCTCGAAAAGTGAATATATGAAAACCCCGCAGCAATACCCAAACAAATTTTGGATTTTTTAGGTCTAACAAATCATCGACTCTGAGAAGACAAAAACTATTATCCTGGTTCTTATCCTTCAATTAATTCTAGTCTCCTTATACCAAGGATGAAAAAAGAATGTTATCAATAACTGGGATAACTAAAAGATTTCACCGAATAATTAAGGTGAAATTCCTCTCATTTAAAAGAGAAACAAGAAAAAATTTTCCTTTTATTCAATCCTCTTCCTTTAAGGGAGAAGTAATTATCAATTATCAATTATCCATTATCCATTATCCATTATTGAATTCTTCCTTCTGACTACTATAGAATTATGTTCTCAAATACAGACTTAGAAACAATAGTATTACAAAACAAAAAACAGGCAGAAACTTATATATCCCAAGGTCAAATAGAACAAGCGATCGCTTGTTACGAAAAAATCATAGAACTTCAACCTGAACATTGGGGAATTTACCAAAATTTGGGAGATATTTACCTGCAACAAGGAAATTTTTCACAAGCTATTACTATTTACCAAAATGCCATTCAACTTAATCCTAATTTCCCCTGGTTTTATCACAAATTAGGAGAAGCATTAATGGAACTTCAACAGTGGGATGAAGCTGTCACAGCATATCAACGTGCTATAGAACTTAACCCTGATTTTTCTTGGTCATATCAGAAATTGGGAGAGAGCTTTATTCAACTATCAAAATGGGATTTAGCTGCCACAGCATTTAGACAAGCAATTAAATTGAATCCTGATTTTTATTTGTCTTACGAAAAATTAGGAGAAGCACTGACTCAACAAGATAATTTACATGAAGCGGTAACTGCCTACCAAAAAGCTATAAAAATTAATCCTAATTCCTATTGGTCTCACAATAAATTAGGAGAAACTTTAATTAAATTAGGTATATTAGACCAAGCTGAGACAACTCTGCAAAAAGCTATAGAAATCAATCCCAAGATTTACTTTGCTCACCATAATTTAGGAGAAGTTTTATTCAAACAACAAAGAGAAACAGAAGCCATTGTCAAATATCATCAAGCCATCAAAATTAATCCTAATTCTTATTGGTCTCATAACTCATTAGGAGATACTTTAGTAAAATTAGAAAACTGGGAAGAAGCCATAACAACATACCGTCGTGCCATAGAAATTAATCCTAACTATTATTGGTCTTATAATTCATTAGGAGATGTTCTAGAAATTACAGGAAAATCAGACCAAGCAATTACCAGTTACTTAAAAGCAATTGAACTTAATCCAGAAATAGATAGACCTCATTTATGTTTATGGAATTTGTTTCTCAAACAAGATAAATGGGAAAAAGCAGAAAATATCTACCGCCAAGAAATTGAAAAAAATCCTCATAACTATTGGCTATGGAATTATCTAGGAAATACCCTAGTAAAACAACAAAGATTAGATGAAGCCATCGCCTCTTATCAAAAAGCTATTTCTATTCAACCTAATATTTCGGAAATTTATCAATTTTTAGGAGATGCTTTTATTCAACAACAAAAGTGGGATGAAGCTGCTATTGTTTATCTGCGCGCTGTAGAACTTAACCCTGAATTATCCTGGTCAAATTATAATTTATGGAACACTTTAGAACGCTGCGGAAAATTAGATAAAGTAGTCAATTTATATCGGCAGTTTATTCAACAAAATCCAGATTCATATTTGTCCTATATAAATCTCGGAGAAATTCTGACAAAACAGAATCAAATAGATGAAGCAATTATTTATTACCAAACTGCTTGTTACCAACAAACTTTAAAATCTTACCCCTCCCTTTGCCAAAAACAGTGGCATTTGACATACATTCAAAATCCTAACTTTCTAATTATTGGAGTAGGAAAAGGAGGAACTACCTCCTTATTTAGTTATCTCATCCAACATCCTCAAATTTTATCCCCTGTTGTAAAAGAAATAAATTTTTGGTCGATGAACTTTGACAAAGGAATAAATTGGTATATCTCTCATTTTCCTGCCATTCCAAACCATGAAAATTTAATAACTGGAGAAGCAAGTCCTAGTTATTTAGGAAATTGGGAAGCACCAGACAGAATATTTAATTACTTTCCCAAAATCAAATTAATAATTATGTTGAGAAACCCTGTAGATAGAGCTATTTCTCACTACTATCATTGGCGAAGGATAAATAGAGAAAATCGCCCTTTAGAAACAGCATTAAATCAAGAATTAGAAAATTGGCAAATGATTTATAAAAATTCCCCCTTAGACACCAATTATTGGCATCATGGATTATATTATTTAGGCACTGGAATATATATAGATTTTATCCACAATTGGATGAGAATATTTCCTCAAGAACAAATTCTAATTTTGCCCACAGAAGAATTTTATCGAACTCCAACAACCATGATGAAACGAGTATTTGATTTTCTCGGTCTGCCAAATTATAAAGTTCCTGACTACAAGAAATTAAATTTAGGTTCCTATCCCCCTATCAGTAAATCACTGCATCAAAAATTGACCAACTTCTTTCGACCTCATAATAAAAAATTAGAGGAGTATTTAGAGGTGACATTTAACTGGGAAAGTTGAGATGGATGACCAAAAGTTAGGAGAAAAATTTCGATAAAAACAGTGGGGTAAAATTCTTAATTTCTCCCACAACTATGATCGAACGAGTATTTGATTTTCTCAATTTGCCAAACTATCAAATTCCCGACTACCAAAAATTAAACTTAGACTCTTATCCGCCGATCAAAAAATTACTTCACCAAAAATTGACCAATTTATTCTCACCTCATAATCAAAAATTAGAATCAAACTTAGAGATGAAATTTAATTGGGAAACTAGAGATGGTTGACTAAGAATTTGGAGAAAAACAGTAGGGAGAAGCTCTTAATTTCTCTCACAACCATAGTGAGACGAGTATTTGATTTTCTCAATTTGCCAAACTATTAAATTCCCGACCACCAGAAATTTAAATGAGGGTCTTAATTTCTCTCACAACCATGGTGAGACGAGTATTTGATTTTCTCAATTTGCCAAACTATCAAATTTCCAACTACCAGAAATTTAACTGGGAAACTAGAGATAGATGACTCAGAGTTAGGAGAAAAATTTCGAGAAAAGCACTGCCATAAAGCTCTTAATTTCTCCCACAAAACCTGATGAAACGAGTATTTGATTTTCTCAATTTGCCAAACTATTAAATTCCCGACTACCAGAAATTAAACTTAGGTTCCTATCCATCTATCAAGAAATTACTGCCTCAAAAATTGAGAGATTTCTCTCAAGCTGAAATTCCTCAATTAGAATCAGACTTAATATATGAAATTTAACTGGGAAACTAGAGATAGATGACTCAGAGTTAGGAGAAAAATTTCCAGAAAAACAGTAGGATGAAGCTCTTAATTTCTCCCACAACGCTTGATGAAAGGAGTCTTTGATTTTCTCAATTTGCCCAACTATCAAATTCCCGACTACCAGAAATTAAACTTAGGTTCCTATCCACCTATCAATAAATTACTTCAGCAAAAATTGAGCAATTTCTTTCCACCTCATAATCAAACATTAGAATCAGACTTAATATATGAAATTTAACTGGGAAACTAGAGATAGATGACTCAGAGTTAGGAGAAAAATTTCGAGAAAAGCACTGCCATAAAGCTCTTAATTTCTCCCGCAACTATAATGAAAGGAGTCTTTGATTTTCTCAATTTACCCAACCATCAAATTCCCGACCACCAGAAATTTAACTTAGACTCTTATCCACCTATCAAAAAATTACTGCCTCCAAAATTGAGAGATTTCTTTCGAGCTGAAATTCCTCAACTAGAATTAGACTTAGAGGTAGAATTTAACTGGGAAACTGAAAGATGAAACGAGTCTTTGATTTACGGAGGATATTATCCATTTATCAAGAAATTACTGCCTCAAAAATTGACTAATTTCTTTCGAGCTAAAATTCTTCAATTAGAATCAGACTTAATATATGAAGTTTAACTAGGAAACTAGGGATAGATGACTAATAGCTAGGAGAAAAATTTCCAGAAAAACAGTAGGATGAAGCTCTTAATTTCTCCCACAACCATGATGAAACGAGTCCTTGATTTTCTCAATTTGCCAAACCATCAAATTCCGGACTGCCAGAAATTTAACTTAGACTCTTATCCACCTATCAGGAATTACTACCTCCAAAATTGAGAGATTTCTTTCAAGCTGAAATTCCTCAACTAGAATCAGACTTAATATATGAAATTTAGCTGGGAAAATGGAAGATGAAACGAGTCTTTGATTTTCTGAATTTGCCCAACCATCAAATTCCGGACTACCAGAAATTCAATGGAGGGTTTTATCCACCTATCAGGAAATTACTACCTCCAAAATTGAGAGATTTCTTTCGAGCTGAAATTCACAAACTAGAATCAGACTTAGAGATGATATTTAATTGGAAAATTTGAAATGGATGACTACGAATTAGGAGAAAAATTCCTAGAACAACAACAGTGGGATAAAGCCGTTAATGCCTACCATCAAGCAATAAAGCTCAACCCAAATTTTTCTTGGTCTTACTATAAATTAGGACAAGCTTTGACTAAATTACAAAAGTGGGATGAAGCTATTACAGCTTACCGTCAAGCCATCAAATTAAATCCTGATTTTCCCTGGTCTTACCATAACTTAGGAAATGCCCTAATTAAACTAGAAAAATACTCAGAAGCTGTCGTTGCTTACCGTCAAATTATTAAAATTAATCCTGATAGTTATTGGGATTATAATAAATTAGGAGAAGCACTGGTTAATGTTGGAGAATTTGAGCAAGCCATTGTTTCTTATCAAACAGCAATTCAACTCAAACCAGAACTTAAAGGTACTCATCAAAAATTAGCAGATATTCTCTTTCAAATTGGCAAACTAGAAGCAGCAGAAATAGCATATCGTCAAGCAATAAAACTAAATCCAGAAGTAGTTTGGTATCGTCAATGTCTGGGAGATGTTTTACTTAAACAAAAAAAATTAGATGAAGCGATCGCTACTTATTTAGAGGTTGCTCAAGTTAGACCAGATTTACCTTGGATGCACCTACAGTTAGGAGATGCTTTTGCCCAACTTTCTCAATCAAATTTAGATGAAATTATCAATTATTATTGTCAAGCTATTAAAAATCCAGACCAATATCCTATTTATCAAAAAGCACTGTATCTTATCAGAGAAAATCCAGAACTATACTTAAAATTAGGAACAGCTTTAGCACAAGCAAATCAGATTTCGGGAGCCATCATTATCTATTATATGTTGCGAGAAATATTCCCTAGTAAACATCAAATAGATATCTTTCAGGAATTAGAGAAAATATTACGGCAAAAAATTCAACTAGAACAAGATTTAAACTCATATTATGCTGCTGTAGAAACTAATCGAGATAGTCAATCTTACTATTATCTAGGATTAGTTTTAACCCAACAACAAAAATGGTTAGAAGCTTCCATTGCCTACCATCGTGCCATAGAAATTAATCCTGATTTTGCTTGGTGGTCTGATACTCGTCTCTGGGAAACTTTTGAAAAATTAGGCAAACTTGAGGAGGCAGTAAATTTATTTCAGAAACTTATTGAAAATCAAAATAATTCAGTTTCCACTTACCTAAACTTAGCAGAAGCTTTAACTCAAGTAGGCAGAATTAATGAAGCGATAAAATATTATCAAATAGCCTCTAAAAATTATATTTATAAAACCCATCCCACCTTTGTTAAACAACACTGGAACTCAGAAAAATTATCAGAAGCCAACTTTCTAATTATTGGAGTAGGCAAAGGAGGAACCACCTCTCTTTATAGCTATATAACTAAACATCCCCAAATTTTACCTGCCATCAAAAAAGAAATACATTTTTGGTCTTTCAATTTCCATAGAGGTATAGATTGGTATCGGGCACATTTCCCTCCCATTTCAAACTCAAAAAAATTTCTAACTGGAGAAGCAAGCACTACCTATTTTGATGCTCAATATGCCGCCTGTAGAATCTCTCATTTTTTTCCCAAAACCAAACTAATTATCATTATGAGAAATCCTGTCGATCGAGCAATTTCTCATTACTATCATCAAGTACGTTTAAATAAAGAATTTCGTTCTTGTGAAGTAGCAATTAATTCTCAACTTGAAAAAATAAGCAAAATTTCTCATCCTAATTATTGGAATTTTGCAGGAGATTATATAGCTTCTGGGGTATATGTAGAATTCCTCAAGAAATGGTTAGCTATTTTTCCTAGAGAACAATTACTAATTTTGAAAAGTGAAGACTTTTATCGTGACTCGGCAAGTACGATGAAGCAAGTTTTCGATTTTCTAGGTTTGCCAGATTATCAAATACCAGATTATCCAAAATTAAATGCTGGTTCTTATTCTTCTATTAGTGAGTCACTTCGACAAAAATTAAGTGATTATTTTCAACCTCATAATCAGCGTTTAGAAGAATATTTGGGAATGAAATTTAATTGGTAGAAAGTAAGCATTCAGCTGTCAGCTATCAGCTATTAATTCATTGCCTTGAGAGGTAGAAGAAGGTTTGAGGTTTTAGGCAGAGCAGTTTTATTCTAAACTTTGCCATTTTATGTATTGAGGAAACCCCCTTATTTCAAGCTTGAGGCAATTTATCTTTCGCTGTCTGAAAATCAATAAATTTATTACCAAAATCTAGAATGAAATGAACCGGGGTTTTAGGTGTTGGTTCAACAATTAACAATTGTCTATCTTTAGAAGAGATAGGATTGACTAATAAGGATTTATTTCTTTTTTATGCTTCATGTCCGGATAAGAGTGTGACAAAAAAACTTTCTTCTCCTTATATCTTAATAAACTCCCTCTTCTTACCGAAAAATTCTGGTCTAAAGCCTCCCTTTTTAAGGGGATAAAAAAAAAGAGAATGTTCCATATTTCAAGCCTCCTTATTGCAGAGGTACTGATAACTGATAACTGAAATGACTTCAATCTTTTCTCTTTACTATTTGTCAATGGCTAGTGCAAGATGGCGGAAATAACTGACCAGTTACAAAACCCTAAAACAATTACAAATCAATACTTTTGAAAGACGTGGCGTGTGGTTAACTGATTATGCGTGGCAAGGAATACAAGAAAAAGCAGCTAGGAGTAAGACGAGTGCTTCGGAATATTTAGAACAATTAATCAGAAATTCTCTGCATGGTTAGTACCTGCGATAAGCTTTCATCCCCGGCTTAAAAGCACGGGGTTTTCAGCATTTTTTTATACAAATAAAACTAAAATTCGACGACCGCCACTCATCCAGATTGTCATTTCCATACTCCCAACTTTGAACCAACAACCATTGTCATTGCACTCAGCACCAAAAATATAGGATTTCTGATTGCACATCGGAAAAAACGGTGATAGTATAAATATATTGGCGGTCTCTCGCCCCCAACAATGACTTTTTATTCAACAAAAAAAAAGCAGCTCATAATCAACACAGTAAAATGGAAAAGCGATCGCTAATATAGATGAGTAAAATTCGACCCTCGCTACTCATTTCGTTATTCCTAGACACCCAAGTTTGAACCCACAACTGTCATTGCACTAAGCACCAAAAATATAGGATTTCTGATTGCACCTCGGAAAAAACGGTGATAGTATAAATATATTGGCGGTCTCTGGCCCCCAATAATGACTTTTTATTCAACAAAAAAAAGCAGCTCATAATCAACACAGTAAAATGGAGAAGCGATCGCTAATATAGATGAGTAAAATTCGACGACCGCCACTCATCAAAATCGTCATTGCCAAGCTCCCAAATTTAAACCCACAACTGTCATTACACGTAGCACCAAAAATGTAGGATTTCTCATTGCACATAAGAAAAAATGGTGATAGTCTAAGTATAGTTGTTGGTTGTTCGCCCCTACGCATGACTTTTTATTCAACACAAGAAAAAGTAGTTCATAATTAGCAAGCTAATATGGAGAAGCGATCGCTAAATTCTTAATTAAGATCAAGCCATGTAGTTAATTATCCCTCAATATAACTATGAATAACTTTCACAATATTAACCCCCATTAATTTCACATAATCATCCATATATTTAGCACCAGGAGTAAGCACAGGTAAATTTTTTCTGTAAGTAGGCAGCCAAAATTCACTATTAATACTCCAATTTTTAACAGTACTTTGATAATTTTCCAGATAATTTTGAATTAAATACTCATAGACAAACTGTTTTCTAACACTTCGACTTTTAACTTCTTCTCGATTTCCTGGATTCAGATAATAATCAAAATTGGCATATTTAATATCAATCACCTGAATAGAGATTTTATTCATAATTTTATTCAGGAAATTACTAAAGCTTTGATTGATTTCTTTGAGAGAGCGGAGTCTATCCTTATCCCGAAAGAGAGACAGATAGAATATGTTGTCTTTAAGGAGATATTCAGACCCCAAAACATAATCAATAAACCGTTGAAAAAATCTATCGGGAGATAATATGCCAAATTTAAGAGCTAGATAAAATATGTGATTTAAATTTTCCATCATTTGTAGTTGTTCGAGACTAAAGTCATCCAAAATTTCCCAATAAGAATAAAACTGATTTGGCAAGGAGTTAACTATCAGTGTATCTCCCTCAAGTTTGCAGAATTTAGCCAACTCGTTAAAAGTATGGTTTTCTAGTTCTGGGTTTTGATTAAGAACGGCAATTTTTAATTGATATTTATTGCATTTGAAGGTGGTGTAGTAGTGTAAGTCATTCCAATTTTTGACTTTTTCAATTTTATATGAAGTTGTAGGTGGGATTAAATTTGAAAGTGTGAAGTTTGAGCGATTATTTTTAGTATTAAACGAAATAATTACAGCATCGGGAAAAATATCCTTGCCGTTGACGTGAAAAATCTTACTCAAATCAATAATTCTATTTTTGTAATTCAAATGAGCAATTATTTCAGAAGCAATATATCGGCTATTCAGATAACAGACAAAACATGGATTTGTGTATCTGAGCAGATAAGTTAAACACATTCCCTCCCAAACACTATGAAAATTATTAAATCCCCATATTTTGCCATCTTCTACATCATCCAATTCCCCAAATAAAAATTTCTCAACTGCATCATAAAAATCCCAATAATCTATATCTTTTAACGCTGTATAGTTATCAATTGTTTCTAAAGCATCTCTCAAAGTATTGATGATTAAGGAATAATAGTTTTCGCTAAACAGACTATATTCATACCCAATATACTTTTGCCGAAACCTAGCAGATAGAGCAGCAATTTCAGGATTAACATTTTCCCCTAATTTTTGTTTAATCTCAGTAAATATATAACAATACATTGCCACAATATCAGCAGCTTCATAAGATATTTGTTGGCGAGGTATATCAATAGAGTCAATAAAAATAGCACCATTATTCAGGAAAGTAGATTTGTGAAGATAACGATGAATTTTACTATAGTCTATAGTTTCAGATTTACTAAGACGAGAGACAAGTGCTAATATTTTCAATTCATCGTAGACATCTAAAATATTATCTAAGGCATCAAGTTTGCTATAAAAAATGCTTTCTTGATTATCGTTTATAATAACTTCTTTTCCTGCTTCCTGTTTTAATACACCGTCACGGTCATTTATTTTGATATTTTTCTGCAAATATCCTTTTTCTTGATAAATATTTTGCACAATTTTCAGAACTTTATAGAGCTTGAAAAACAATTCACATTTAAAGTCAAAATTATTAATATTCGGGTCATCCTGAGTGAATCCTTTAGGTAAATGAAAAATCAACTTACTTCCCTTTTTCTCAATGCCGACAAAAGAATATTTAGTATTAACTCTAGGTTTTAATTCGGCAAAATTTATCATTTTTATGAGGAAAGAAGAATTAATTAATTGATAATTGATAATGGATAATTGATAATTACCCCAGGTTTTAACAGCTACGGAATTGAATATAAGGAAGTATTATTTCTTCTCTTAGTCCATTGGATATGGCTTTGAGACATCGCCATCCCTCGACCGCTTTTTTTCCCTTAAAAGGGGAGGCTTCAAGGCGTAAATTATTTAATTATTAATTATTAATTATTCGGTAAACTAGGGCAATAAATTTAGGGACTAATATTAAACTCAGATAATTAGGGTTTGCTGAAAAAGTCTTATGGGTGAGGGTAGGAGTCAACCCACCCCTAACCCCTCCCAGGAGGGGAAGTCAGGAGTCAGGATAAATGGGAATTACAGAGGATGTAGTAGAAAGAATTGTCCCTTAATTTTTCTGCCCAACTCTTGCCCAAAATGCTAGTTTTTTTGAGCTTTCTTGAGCGAAAAGCTGGCACTTTTTTTAAACCTAATAAGGCTGAAACCTTGAGATGTCAATACTTTTAGGATTAATCAGCAAGCCCTAATTAGTGATTATAAAACCAAAACATTAATTTCTTCTTCGCTTCTTATCCGCAACAACTCTATTGACCGAAAAAATGGGTCTCAAGCCTCGCCCTTCTAGGGCGACTTTTTATTGCTTGCGGGTTGATTTTTTTTCAATAAATATGTTATTACTTTGTTAGTTTAAAAGCCAAGTTATGAAAGCTAGATTTAAGTACCGTATATATCCAACGCCGGGACAAAAATACCGATTAGCCAAGCTATTTGGCTGTGTCCGTGTGGTTTGGAATGATAGTCTAGCTTACTGCCAACAGAGGTATAAATCAGGAGAAAAGAAATCTACTAATTCAGAACTACAAAAGCTTTTTATTACTCAAGCTAAAAAGACTGAAGAAAGAGAGTGGTTGTCAGAGGTTTCTAACATACCATTGCAGCAATCATTGAATTATTTAAACCAGGCTTATCAAAACTTTTTTAAATCAACTCAAGGCAAGAGAAAAGGTAGACCTGTTAAACCTCCTAAATTCAAAAGCAGAAAATCAAAACAGACTGCTAGGTTTACAAAAGGTGGGTTTAAAGTTGGTCAGAATAAAGTCTATTTAGCGAAAATTGGAAAGCTGAAAATTATATGGTCAAGAGAATTACCTACTGCTGCATCATCAGTAACAGTAATCAAAGATTCAGCTCATAAATATTTCTTGAGTTTTGTAGTAGAAATACAACCAGAAATCTTACCTCAAACTGATAATTCAGTAGGTATAGATTTAGGTATTAAAACCTTTGCTACATTTAGTGACGGTACAAAGGTTGATGCTCCTAAGCCACTGAAGAAACGAATTAAGAAATTAAGAAAGGTAAAGTTTGTCATTATCTCATAAAACTAAAGGCTCTAAAAGGTATGAAAAAGCACGGGCTAGAATGGCTAAGTTTCATGCCAAATTAAAAGATACAAGGATAGATTTTCTGCATAAATTATCTACTAAAATAATTCGTGAAAACCAAACAGTTGTTTTAGAAGATTTAAACGTTTCTGGAATGATTAAGAACCGTAACCCACCCCCTCCCCTCCCGGGAGGGGAGCAAGAGGGGTGGGTATCAGATGCACGGTTGGAGAACATTCAGGACTTTTGTAGAAGGAAAAGCAGAAAAATATGGTCGCGATTTCAGAGTAATTAGTCGCCCTTGAGCCAACATCCCAAGTTTGCTCAAATTGTGGCTTTAAAGGTGGGAAGCTAGACCTTCAGGTGCGAGAATGGGAGTGCCTCAACTGCGGTGCAAAACATGATCGAGACGAGAATGCAGCAATAAATATATTAGTCGCGGGCGGGCAGTCCGAGACACTAAACGGACGTGGAGGCAAGCATAAGACTAACTTCAAGCTAGCAGCAGCCAAAGAAACGTCAACCCACCGAGGAGCTTAGGCTCGGTAGGAATCCCCGTGCCTTCAGGCCGGGGAGGATGTCAATGTCACAAAAATATCAAACTAAGCAAAAATTCCTATTGCGACATACCCAACAAAACCACCGACTACCAAAAAAATATCAGACTAAGCAAAAATTCCTATTGCGACATACCCAACAAAACCACCGACTACCAAAAAAATATCAGACTAAGCAAAAATTCCTATTGCGACATACCCAACAAAACCACTAGATGTCTCCTAAAAATAAATCCCGATCTAACAATCAAAAATCTTATTTTGGTCTAGAAATTATCAGCAGTATATTAGAACATATCCACAGTCATCCTCAATTCGATCGCAACGTTTACTGAGAATTAAGTATGAATAAAGAGAAAAATCATTAGATACAAGCAATAAAATTACACAAACAACGGCAAGAGTTAGTATCAACAAAAAATACAATAATTATTGCACCTGTTAGTAGTATATCGCCATGATTATCCCCATCATAGCAAATCATTTTTACTTTAATTTATTGAATAAATTTGACAACATTTCAACTACCTTTAAATTCAATTCAGAGGAGTTTCAACAATTAATAATTAATAATTAATTATTGCCTCTCCTTGAAAAGAAGAGGATTGACTCAAAGGATTTTTTTTTTCTTTTTCCCCTTAAAAGTGGAGGCTTTAAACCACAATTTATCGGTAAAACTACTGCCAACGATATCTTTAATTACTGGTTTCTAATGATTGGGTAATTGTTACCACCAAATCTGCTAAAACAGGTCATTTCAGTTATCAGTTATCAGTTGTAAAAAAAACTCAAGCGATCGAGAAATTGTTAAAGAAATTACGAGCAAATTAAGTAAAAATTTTTATAATACTAAATCTGGTTGAAAATCTTACCGAAAAATTAAGGTATAAAGCCTCTCCATTCATGGAGAAAAAAGCGGTCGTTAGCGCAGCTTCCCGAAGGGTGGGATGGCGAGGTCTCCTCGCCATATCCAATCGACCAAGAGAAGAAAAAAATTCCTTTTAACCCAATCCTCTTCTTTTCAAGGAGAGGTAATTATAAATTATAAATTCTTAATTCTAAATTCTTGAACTCTTTCCTTTTCTCCTCTGGCTTTTCCTGTATTAAATATCATCTAGAAACAGCAAAAAATAAAATTAGTTAAAAAGTCAACCATTCACAAGAAATAATCGCATCAATAAAATCGTCAGATAAAGCAATAAAATCAGAATATGTAATTAATTTAATACTTTGTTTATCCACTTTTGATAATAAATCTTCCAAAGGTCTTCTATCTCTAGGAAATACACTATCCCACAGATAAAACATTAACTTATTTTCTATAGATTCTTTCGTAACTTGATTATCTTCAGACTTCAAAAACCAAACCCCAATTTGTTTATCTTCAATGCGGCGAATTAGATGATGATTGACCTTAATAAAATCATTCAACTTATTCACAAAAGAAACCCATTTCTCATCCCTACCTTCGATCGCTATATCTTTAATTTTTTCTATCCCATAACCAGGCACATCCACATATTCCCAATCCCATCTCCGTTTGAAAGCACTATCTAAATAATAAATCGACTCATCCGAAGTATTAATCGTCGCAATAATCGATAAATTTCTAGGAATAGAAATTCTCTGACTTGTCAAATTTTCTAAGACCCTTAAACCATCCTGATTATTACTCATTTCTAAATTCATCTTTGTCATCTTACAAAAAACATCAAAATTACTTCCATCCACTTGTATATTTTTATCAGTTGTTTGAGCATCATACCCCATAGAACCTAACAAAGCCACTATTTCTAACTCTGATAAATTGACATCATAAGTTGACCAATTATCTGTTTCTCTATCTAATAATTGAAAAATCGGACCGAATATAGCAGCAGCATTACCTCGGTTTAATTCGTCAATTACTAACAGCACATTCTCATTACTATTATTAACTAAATGTTTGTAAGCTAATCCTAATGCTCGTAAAAAATGACCTTGATAAAATTTATATATAACCGAACTGCCGATAGTCTGTGGCAATAATTTTCCTACAAAATCAGCATAAGTATATTCAGGATGAAAGACTGTTTTAATTGTGTTTTCTAATGATTTTGTTTGTTCATGCCATTTAATTCCCAACGAATTAGTTGCTATCTCTCGCACTTTATAACTTTTGCCTGTACCTGGGCTACCAAATAGAATTTTCTGAATAGGTCTAGCAGTTATATTTTCGTTGTGCATAAAATATCTTGGAATATATTGAAATTAGGCAAAATGGGTCATTTCAGTTATCAGTTATCAGTAACAATTTCATACTTTTTATCTATATGCTTGAATTTTTGACAAATTATTTAACACTGCTATTTTTTTGAGTATTTATTATTTAGAATAAGCTTTGAATAATTATATAGTAAGTATCATCGCGATATAGAGACCAGAAATAAATTTTGAATAAACGTTAGTCTGAGAAAGTACATCCAAAACTTAGTTATTTCAACTTTTCTTTATATATTTTTACTAAGTAGTTAAGCAAAATTAATTGTATATTTGATAGTCAGCTTAAATAAGTAGGAAAAATTATTTTTAGATTGACTACTCAAATACAAAAGTATATTTTATTCCCTATTCCCTGTTCCCTGTTGTATAGAAAATATTAAGGCAACAGACAATAGGAGTAATAGTTTCAAATTTTTAACAAAATTATTTCTAACTAAAAATTTACAAAAAATAATAACGGTGCGTCACTGCGCACCGCCAGCTATAATTTATATAGCGCCTCACCAGTATGAAAATTGCTATATATATAATTTAACCAAGAAAATAATCAGGCTAAAGATTGACGCATCGGAGTACGACCATAAGGATGTCCCTTGTAACTAATTACGATTTGATGAGCTAACCATAAATCTAAACACCGACGCATTAATAGGTAGCGATCGCGCCAAAGTTGATGGCACTTTTCCGTAGATGGGCAGTCAATCACCATTACTACCCTAGACCCAACTAACTCGCGGTTTAACTGACAACTGTCTAAATCTATAGGACTACGAGTCTGAAACCGTTCAATTGCGACAGATTCTATATTATTCATCTAAAAATATTTCGGTAATTTGGAAACCCTTAGCTTTCGCTAGGGGATCAATAAAGATCGGCCATAGCCGAAACGAGAATGTTATAGGTCGGTATCATGTCAAAGGTACTGGCTTAACCCACTATGCCTGTTTAACCATTGAGTTCTAGAGGATAGGACTGGCAGAGAGAGCATCTCAAGATAGGAACTTTAACACTAACCTGTAACTTAGACTGCAAATATCTAAGGATAGTCAGGTGTTGGCTGGCAAAGACTTCAAGCAGTCTATCCAAGCCCTTGAACTTTAGTCCTGGGATTCCTGACTACATATCTTTATTGATTATAAAATAAATATAAAGAACTTTGGGAATAATGTAAAGCGGAAATTTTTCTAATTTATGGTTTTCTTGCTGTCAAAACAGATACTTTTTCTTAAAACAAAAGTCAAAAATAAAAAGTCAAAAGTTTTAATTTGATTGAAAATTGATATAGCAGGCAACAGGCAACAGTGGGAAAAGTATTTCTCTGTCTTACGGTTCATCATTAACATCAGTCAAACACCAACTCGTTCCTTGCTATACATTTTATTTCGGATAAAATTCTTAAAAGTCAGTATAGATAAAGAAAAAAAGTCTATGGCTGAGATGAAAGTTACTCAAAATGCGCCAGCTTTCGATCAACGCTATCCTAAATATTGAGATATATCAGATTTTCCCTATCGGTAAAGCAGTCGAAAGAAAGGTGAGGACAGATCAAAAGCAGAACACTCAGACAACGCCAGATTTTTCCTTCTGCCTCTCTTGGTGCGCATTCCCTCTCTTGGTCAGCATTCCGCAAGCGAGCTGGCGTCGTCGCGGGGTCTGACCGCTTGCGTCTGTCGCCGACGCGGGGTCGCACCGCTTCTGCCTTCTGCCTTCTGCTATAAAACAAACATCAATCCAATCATTGGGAGGCCCCGTGTTATCTAGCCTGACAGCAACTAATTCTCGCCGAGCTGAAATAGTCGAAATTGTGTTCCGCAATGGTTGGGACTATATGAAAACCCTCCTCACAGGGGGCAAAACTGGCGAACCAGATATACCAACACCAGAAGTTCTACGCAATATTCTTGTAGATTTAGGCCCAGTATATGTAAAACTTGGCCAGTTACTCAGTACCCGTCCAGACCTATTACCAGCAGACTATATTGACACCTTGTCAAGTTTGCAGGCCAATGTACCAGCAGTACCTTGGTCAGAAGTGGAAATCTTAATTCGTCAACAATTATCCCAACCTCTAGAAGAAATATTTAGTGATATTAATACTGAGTGTGTAGCAGCGGGTTCCATCGCTCAAACTTACAAAGCGACTCTAAAAGACGGTACAGAAGTAGCTCTAAAAGTTCAACGTCCAGGTATTGACAGAATAATTGACAAAGATACATCCCTGCTAAAAAGTTTAGCTGAATTAGTTTCATTCACAGATTTTGGCAATGACTACGATATAGTTTCTCTTGCGGAAGAGTTTAGTGTTGCTCTGAAAGCTGAACTTGATTTTACTAAGGAAGCTGCTTATACCGATGAACTACGTCGAGACTTATCTACCAGTAAGTGGTTTGATCCCAAGCAAATAATGCTTCCGGAAGTATATTGGGAACTAACAACTCCGAAAATATTAGTTCTCGAATGGTTGGATGGTAAACCTATCTTATCAGTGAAGGTTAAAGGCATTAACAATAATGGGGATGTAGATGCAGAAAAGCAGGCACTCTCTACATTATTATGTCGTGCTTTCTTTCAACAGTTTTATATCACCGGTTTCTTTCATGCCGATCCTCATCCTGGCAACATATTTTATCTGGAAGATGGACGTATTGCTCTACTAGATTGTGGAATGGTAGGTCGTCTCGATCCTCGCAGTCAGCAGAATTTAACGGAATTATTATTAGCGATCGTCGATCTAGATGCTAAAAGATGTACTCAGTTAACTTTAGAAATGGCAGAAGTTGCTCAACGGTCAAATTTAGCTAAGTTGGAAAATGATTACAGCAAAATGCTGCGAAAATATTACAATCTCAGCTTATCTGAAATCAACTTTTCTGAAGTATTTTATGACATCTTACAACTGTGTCGTAACAACAAAATTAAATTACCAAGTAATTTAGGTTTATATTCTAAAACTTTAGCAAATTTAGAAGGAGTCGCTCGTAGTTTTTATCCCCAAATTAATCTTTTGGATGAGATTAAACCATTAATGACTGATTTATTTCGGCGACAGTTATTAGGTGACGATCCGGTGCAAACTTTATTAAGAACAGCTATTGATGTGAAGAATTTATCTTTAGAGTCGCCTCGTCAACTAGACTTATTTTTAGATAGACTTACTTCTGAAACATTGAAGTGGAATTTGACTTTAAAAGATCTTGAACCTTTGACTCGTAGTGTAAATAAGTCGGCTAATAGACTATCTTTTAGTGTAGTTGTAGGTTCGTTAATTATTGGTGCTGCTATTGTAACTGCAGGTTCTCAAAGTAGTCAGTTATCTGTATTAAGTGAAGCTTTATTTGCAGTAGCTAGTTTTCTTGGGTTGTGGTTAATTATTAGTATTCTTCGTTCTGGTCGTTGGCGAGAGTAAATACAGTTAGAAGAAGGAAGAAGGAAGAAGAAAGAAGGAAGAAGGAAGGGTGCATCTCAATTTTGAATAAAGCCAAAAATTTATCGCTTTTAGGCAACAGGCAACAGGCAACAGGCAACAGGGAATATACAGGAAAATAGTATTTTTGCAAATATGAGATGTATCCAGAAGGAAAGTACATTAGTCTATAGATCAATACCTTATGAGTTTTGGTTTTATATGAACCGTATTGAATTATATTTCATAATCTGAACATAATATTAGGGAGTATTTGTAGATGAATCTAAATATTCTTGATTAGTTAAATATGTTTCAATATTTTCTAGGATTTGTCTCAAATACTTCACTACATTATTTTTGATTTTTATTAGTTCATCAGCACTTTTCTCTTTGCCTACTTCGGCAAAAGATTTAATGCCATGCGCTAAATCATTTCTATTAGTCTTTACTGTCAATAAATCGCTACTATCAGTTTTTGTGTCTGCAGAAAATCCATATTTATCTGCTGTTTTTTTAATCTGTTTAGCATCAATATTTCCTGAGAATAGTTTTTTTCTATCAAATCCAACTTTAATAATATCAAGAGAGATATCTACAATTATATGATAAACTTCACTAGAGCTTTTATTCTTGAGGTTTTCCAGAACAATTTTCTTTAGTTCCGGTCTAATTTTGTTGAATGAAATACCTTGACTTTGCAATTCATCAAATATTGCTTCAATAGCGTCTCTCATTGTGGATTCTATTAAATTGTCAAGCAGTAAAAAAGCACTTGCTTTCAAAGTTTTTATTAACTCAGAATCAATTTCCTTAATTTTTGCTTTTCCTTTACCTTCCATTGCCAATTGAATAGTTCCTTGTTCTAAATTCTTGAGAAAAATAAAATACTTACTTACTTCTTTAGAACGTTCCTTAAAGTCTTGAAATAATATACTTGTCATTATTTATCTAACAATTGGTCTCGTACATATTCAATCCGACGAATAACTTTTTTCCTTGAACTACTTGCATCGCCTTTTGTGTAATTTTGAAAATTACTCTTGCTAGGATTAAGCAAATCATCTCCTCGATACTGAAGATTACTTTTTTCTCTCAAAGCAAGAGCAACACCCACAGAAAGAGATTCAAATTTAATCCTAGTAGTTGTTTGATTTGATTTTTTACCCGACCGAAAACCATTCGGAAAATGTTTTTCCACAAAATCTATCATTGTTTCAAATTCATCCCGCATTTTCTTTAAGTCTGTATTTTTATCTTTGTTAGTTTTTTCCAAAAATTTATCCAGAAATTTACTTACCCCCACTTTACTCTCAAAATTTTGATAATTATTTAAAAAGGCAAAAAAACGTAAGACAAATTCTTGAGGATCTCGTCGGGCAATAGCTGCATCAGAAAACAAACAAAGCTCTCGAAACTTGGGTAATTTTGATAATTCTTCAACTATATCGGTAAATTTTCCAGGTAATATACCTCTACGTTTTTCCATTTCATTTAACTCAACACTACCTGTATTAATCCGTTCAAACAAATCTCTTCGTGTTTCCTCATCCGCATCTTCAGTAAGTTGAATCATCCGAATAGTAGCTCTATTGAAACGTCTCTGACAAGAAAGAGGTAAATCCTCAAATCTAAAGTCATTTAATTTACCTAATTTAGATAAATTAGTCAGTTTTAACTCATTATTGATAAATTTAGCCAAAGTACGGATACGTTGCGTACCATCTATTATTTCTAAACGAGCTTCATTTTCTTCATTTTCTTCATCATTAATATCAGCAACAAATATATAAGGTATTGGTAATCCTAAAAGTACAGATTCAATAAATTTTGACTGCCGGGATTCATCCCAAGCCATTTCCCTTTGATAATCAGGAATAAATAACTCATTAGTATCGTTTTCTATTCCTTTCATATATTTCTGAGTAAGAACTTCTACTGGATATTCTTTTGTGTCATAGTTAACACGCTTTTGTTTTACCCTAATTTCAGCTTCAGCAGCTTCTTTTTGTGCGTTAGTTATTTTTGTTTTACTGTTAGTAACTTTCGACTTTGATGGCATATTTTTGTTTTAAGTAGTTTGTTTAAACCTGAAAGTATATTATAACAGTCGAAAGAAAGGTGAAGACCTATCAAAAGCTTAAAACTCAGACAAAATCTGATTTTTCCTTCTCTCCTAAATAACTAAAACTTTCTTCCTTCTGCTATATAACTTCAGAGACTATTCATCAAGTAAATATTTAAGATAATCACAAACAAAAAATACATCTATTCTGTAAAAAATATTTTCTCTTTTGATATAACTGTCATTTTTTGAGGTGCATCTCAATTAAGGGATAAATAATTATATTCAACAAGAGGGAATACTCAAACCACTTGGTGAATTTACAGGTAAACTCAGACTATAGAGCATCCTGATTTTTGGGGTGCATCTCATATTTACAAAAATACTTTTTTTCCTATTCCCTATTCCCAGATCAGGTGTTCCCTAAAAGCGATAAATTTTTGGCTTTCTTCAAAACTGAGATGCACCCATTTTTTCTAGTGCTAATGACCAATAATATCCAGTAGAAATTTCACCTATTGACAGGACAGGAATCTACTATTGTTATTCTTTGATATCTATAGCAAGCTAGAATATATGATAGAAATAATTCTAAAATTTAAACAATAAAGTTATGACAAACCAACAAAACCAAATTACCCAAACTTATGCTCAAGACGATGCCCAACAAATTCTACAAATTGCCCTAGCACGTCGCTCTGAAGGAGGCGAACTAACAAGAGCACAAGTATTAGAAATTGCTCATGAAATGGGTATTTCTCCAGAAGACTTAGCAGCAGCAGAACAGGAATGGCTTTCCCACCGGAGTGAATTTCAGGAAAAACAACTTTTTAATCAAGTTCGTCGAGACAAATTAAAGCAAAGTTTGATTAAATATGGCATTGTAAATTCATTTTTATTGTTGCTGAATTTAGTAACTGCTCATACTCTTTCCTGGTCTTTACCAATTTTATTATTGTGGGGATTATGGTTAGCTTTAGATGCCTGGAAAACTTTTCAAATTGAAGGAGAAGAATATGAACAAGCTTTTCAAAGATGGCGTTTGAAAAAACAATTAGGTCAATCTTTTGGCTCTTTAGCAAATAAAATTTTAAAAAATTTATAGTCTTGAAAATAAATTGAGATACTTCCTAAATAGACATCTTCAGAAAATAGGGAATAGGGAATAGGGAATAGGGATAAATAATTGATAATTTCTGTACGATAATTGATTTTATTTTTTATTATTGGAGATGTCTAATTATATATAGGAAAGAGAAGGTTTGTTTGATTAATTAAAACCATGGAAAATTACCCCTAATTCCTTACCTAACAAATAAGCGATCGCTCACTTAAATTATTTAAAAAATCAATGCCTATTCAGAAAAGAGGGAATAGGGAATAGGGAATAGGGAATAGGGAATAGGGAGAAATAACTGATAATTTATGTACGATAATTGATTTGATTTTTGATGATTGGAGATGTCTAATTATACATAGGAAAGAGAAGGTTTGTTTGATTAATTAAAACCATGGAAAATTACCCCTAATTCCTTACCTAACAAATAAGCGATCGCTCACTTAAATTATTTAAAAAATCAACGCCTATTATTAGTGTTCAAACGTTTTATTGAAATCAATAAAACACACTATGAAATTTATTAACCCCAAAATTGATTACGCCTTTAAAATAATCTTCGGATCTGACCAAATTAATGAACAAGAACACTTAAGCGTTAGCATAAAAGTCAAACAACGCAAGATTTTTTCTTCTTCCTTCTTCCTTCAAAATAAACAGAAACGATCGCCCACCTCAGTAATTAAGAGAGCGATCGCGTCAAATTTATTACTAATTTTTTGACAAAAAACCCAATATCAAACTGATGATTTACGCATCCAAAATAGAAACAGTAACTTCACCAGAATTATCATCTTCATAAACATCAAGAAATAAAGCACTAACTGTAATTGTTTCTTTTACTTCCAATGTAATCGTATCATCATATCCATTTAAAGAAGACCATGTAGCTGAAGTTTCAACATTTGTCTTCAAGTTAACAAATTTGCCACCATATATCCAGAGTAACACAAATGGTTCATCACCCATGCCACTACCATAGCTAAATGATCCACTCTTAATCCGCAAAACATACATACCAGGATCTAAACTTGCAGATGCAGCCTCTTTCTGCAGGTTTTCCATCCATGTTTTGTCTACTAATAAACAGTTCTTCTTACTATCAACAGTCAAGTTTTTCATGTTACTATCTCCTCTTTGATTAGATTATGTATCAGTTTTTGGCCTGTTTTAAACAGATTCAATTGAGCTTACCTGCCACTATTATTACTGGAGTAAGCGTCAATCATATTATCACAATACAGCCCATAGGAAAATAACAAATTTAATTAGTTAGACATTTATCAACTAAACTATTTTAAACATCTATTTTTGCCCAAAATTTCATCCTTCATCTTTGAAATCTGACTCCCAATTAGCTAGATAAGCAATTATAATAACTTCTATAAAAATTAATAATTAAAGCACCCTGAGTAATGAAATTCCATATAAAAAAATTAGACTAAAATCCTAAGCATTCAGCTATCAGTAAAAAGATTCTCTCCTTAAGGAGAGTGTTTAAATTAAAATAGACTTTAAGGGCAAAGGAAGCAACTCTTGTAGTAAGACAATTAATAAAGCTTTTATCCTAAACTAAAAGTAATAGCTGATAGCTGATGGCTGACTGCTGTTTGCGCAGCATTCCGGAGGAAATGCTTACCTAAAATCTTTCAATTTGTCGTGCTTCATCTGACAGCTTTGCTTCTTTTTGACCGATAATTCTTGCCCTACCATTTAACAAACCAATAGGAGTATCAAATAACTCTACCAATTCTGCTTTACCTGATATTATTTTCATCGTTGTTAGAGGCAACTCTTTTAATAACCACCTACTCAAACGATACACATACTCTTTAGTTTTAAACTCTCGCATTAAATCGATACCGTGCAGTTCATGCAAATATTTATTTGACTTTCCATACCTGCGCCATTGACTTTGTAAATCTTTCCAAGTTGAACGATGACGATGTTTAACTACGGCATTTTCTACAAACTTAAACTGATAAGAAGTTTCCCGTAAAATACGCCAACAAATATCAGCATCTCCACCCGTCGTTAAGTAAGGACGAAATAATCCTACCTCTACAAAAGCTTGCTTTCTAATAGCTAAATTAGCAGTTTGACCATAAGGACAAAATGAATTAGCTAAAGTATGTTTTTGAGAAAGAGTCTCTTGTTTATCTGCATATTTTTCTAATAAACTGTCCCCAGGTAAAGCAAGTATTTCTCCTACGACAATGCCAATATTAGAGTCAGAAAATGGCTGAATTAAATTTTCTAACCATTGAGGTTGAGGACGACAGTCGCCATCAGTGAAAGCAAATATCTCGCTACTCGCAGCACGAATACCAGCATTGCGAGCAGCATAGGAACTTTGAATTTGATTTTCAGTGACTAGACAAATTGTAATTTGATTTGACTGTGCTGCTGCTTCAATTAGTGATTTACTCTGATCGCCACTATTATTATCTACGAGTAAATATTCTACTTGGTCAGCGGGATAGGTTTGCGACCGCAGACATTCTATCAAGTCTGGCAAATCTTTCTCACCATTATAAATTGGTACAATTACCGAAACTTTTGTCATGATCGGTTTTTCAATTAATAATTTATATCATGTCCGGATAATTAGACATCTTCAGAAAAGAGGGAAAAGGTAACAGGGATAAATAATTGATAATTTATGGATAAGAATTGATTTTATTTTGGATTTTTACCAGATGTCTATTAGTGATAAAAAAACTTTCTCCTTTTCCCGATCTTCTTTCTTCCCTCCTGACTCCTGACTCCTGACTCCTGACTCCTTTTTTTTAAAATAAGCACAAGCTAGCCAAAATGGCACTAACTGAGTAAAAACATCCCACCACTTGAGTTTCCGACCAACCAGATAATTCTAAATGATGATGAAAAGGAGCCATTTTAAATAAGCGTTTGCCTACACCATCAGGTCCTTTTGTTGCCTTGTAATAACTCACTTGAGCAATAACCGAAAGAGTTTCTATTAAAAAAACCACACTAAGAATTAACAATATCCATAGAGTATTAGTTAGTAGAGCAACTGCAGCTAAACCTCCACCCAAAGCTAACGACCCCGTATCACCCATAAACACCTTAGCAGGATTGCGGTTATGAACAACAAAACCGAGACAACTACCACTCATGCAAGCACAAAAAATCATTAACTCCGGAGCAGTAGGAGCTAAATAAGCAGCTAACCCTAAAAATGCAACTGCTCCCAAACCTCCCATCAAACCATCAACACCATCAGTAAGATTGGTAGCATTACTTTCTGCAACTAAAACAAAACCTGCCAGAGGCCAAAATAGTAATCCTAAAGATAATTGTAAACCAAATGGTAAAGCAATATTAGTAACTGTACTAGGTTGACTCCATGCTAGCCATCCACAAAATAGCATTGCAAAACCCACCTGCAAAGCCAATTTCATTTTCGGAGATATTCCCTTATTAGACTTACGTTGCAAAATTCTCCAATCATCCAACCAACCAATAAAACCATAAGCTAGAGTCATTGCCGATACTGCCATGACATCTTGATGAAATTTCGATAATAACAGAGCGATCGCTACTCCCACCGGAACAAAAAATATACCTCCCATAGTTGGAGTACCTGCTTTTTGTAAATGCGCTTGGGGGCCATCCTCCCGGATTATTTGTCCAGCTTTAAGTCTTCTAAGTATGGGTATAACCCAATACCCCAAACTTGCAGTTACTAGACCACATAGAATTAGGGGTAAGCTCAGAGATTCTATACCGATAATTCGATTAGCCATGCTATCTAAAATTAGGGCAAAAGAGCTTAACCCTAAACCCAGACCCAAAAATAAATTTTCTCCCGATAAAGCAATAGATTTGCTAAAAATGAGCTTATTTTGCATAAAAAATCTCCTCCACACACACTTTTTAATACTTTAGGTTTGATTAAATAATTATCAAATTCAGCTTTTAACTGAATAGCTTTTTAGTAATTACCGAATAATTAAGGTTTAAAGCCTCTCCTTTACAAGGAGAAAAAAGAAAAAATTTTCCCACTCCGCGTCAATCCTATCCGTTTTCAAGGAGAGGTAATAATTAATAATTAATTATTAATTATTAATTGTTGAAAAATATCTATTCACCAGAGTCATCGGCATTTCCTTCTAAAACATCATCATCACTAAAATTGTCATCTACAGCTATCAATTCTGAGATTTCCTCTTCCTCTTCTAGATAATTGTCTGATTCTGAAGGATCTCTAGGTAACATTCTGCCTGATGTTTCTAACCAGTCCACTATAGATGAGTCTCGTTGGGTAGGGATTACATCTGCCGGTTCATGGCGAGGTATTAGAAGCAGGGAGGGGTTGTAAACAAGAACTGGTTGTGACTGAGATTGGTTATTTCTACGACTAATAACTCCTACTGGTTTTCCTACTGGTTGTTCTACCTTTGCCTCCACCATACTTGGTGACACAACTACTGGTTGTGGATTTACTGTTTCCTGTACCGTAGTTGGTTGTGGAACTACTGGTTGTGGATTTACGGTCTCCTGTACCGTAGTTGGTTGTGGAACTACTGGTTGTGGATTTACTGTTTCCTGTACCGTAGTTGGTTGTGGAACTACTGGTTGTGGATTTACGGTCTCCTGTACCGTAGTTGGTTGTGGAACTACTGGTTGTGGATTTACTGTTTCCTGT
>NZ_JAAHGB010000023.1:0-16964 GCF_010672695.1 Okeania sp. SIO1H4 | reverse complement strand
AACTACTGGTTGTGGATTTACTGTTTCCTGTACCGTAGTTGGTTGTGGAACTACTGGTTGTGGATTTACGGTCTCCTGTACCGTAGTTGGTTGTGGAACTACTGGTTGTGGATTTACTGTTTCCTGTACCGTAGTTGGTTGTGGAACTACTGGTTGTGGATTTACGGTCTCCTGTACCGTAGTTGGTTGTGGAACTACTGGTTGTGGATTTACGGTCTCCTGTACCGTAGTTGGTTGTGGAACTACTGGTTGTGGATTTACTGTCTCCTGTACCATACTTGGTGACACAACTACTGGTTGTGGATTTACTGTTTCCTGTACCGTAGTTGGTTGTGGAACTACTGGTTGTGGATTTACTGTTTCCTGTACCGTAGTTGGTTGTGGAACTACTGGTTGTGGATTTACGGTCTCCTGTACCGTAGTTGGTTGTGGAACTACTGGTTGTGGATTTACTGTTTCCTGTACCGTAGTTGGTTGTGACACTACAGGTATTTCCTGTACCGTAGCGGGTTGTGGCACTACAGGTTGTGGATTTACGGTTTCCTGTACCGTAGTTGGTTGTGGAACTACTGGTTGTGGATTTACTGTTTCCTGTACCGTAGTTGGTTGTGGAACTACTGGTTGTGGATTTACTGTCTCCTGTACCGTAGTTGGTTGTGGCACTACAGGTTGTGAATTTACTGTCTCCTGTACCGTAGTTGGTTGTGGAACTACTGGTTGTGGATTTACTGTTTCCTGTACCGTAGCGGGTTGTGGCACTACAGGTTGTGAATTTACTGTTTCCTGTACCGTAGTTGGTTGTGGCACTACAGGTTGTGGATTTACTGTTTCCTGTACCGTAGTTGGTTGTGGCACTACAGGTTGTGGATTTACTGTTTCCTGTACCGTAGTTGGTTGTGGCACTACAGGTTGTGATGGACTGTTTGTTTGTTGTTTTTCTTCCATATATCCTCAGTCAAGGAATTTTAGTAAGTCTATCCTAATATCTTTAGATTTACTCATCTCCTCTATCCAGTCTCTTGGATTTTAGGGGATTTTGTTTTAAATTTGCCAGCAAATAATATATATAAATGTTTTTCCTGTCCTTGTTTAACAGATTAGATGAATTTACTTGGATCAAATCTTAAAGAAGTAGTCAGTAGTAGGGGCGAATGGCCATTCTCCCCTACAGTAGGTTACAATGCTGTCGATAGGGGTGATAATCTCTATCAAACCTTATTTGCACCTCTTGTAAGATGGGAATCCATCAGGGAAAAGAGAATTTCAGAGGTTGAAAAAGAACAAGATGGATAATTTGGCACCAAAAAATAATATAAAATATAAAATTTTTAGATTCATTCAAACAAAGTAAAATTAATCTCAAGTAGTAAGCCGATCCAAATTTTTTGCTACTGTTAAGGATATCGTTAAAATTGCTTAAGACCCGGATACCCGAAGAATGTTTTTGAAATTTTCTTCTTCTGCAAATAAATGACAAATAAATGAAAATTGTCAGCTTAGAATCAACGCAGATTGACAATAAACAAAAATTATGATTTATAAGTCCAGATTAATAGAGACACTTACAGGCAAAAATCGTGGTTTACTAGCAAGCAAATATGACCAACAAGTAATTCTAGCAGCGATCGCTCAAGTAGAAGATTACAATCCAAACCCTTGTCCCTTTGAAGCAAAAGAACTATTAAATGGCAATTGGCGATTACTTTATACTACCAGTCAAGAATTACTACGCATTGATAGTTTTCCTTTCCTGAAACTAGGGGAGATTTATCAATGTATCCGAGTCCAAGATACGGCAATCTATAATATTGCTGAAGTATCTGGTTTGCCTTTATTAGAAGGAATAGTTAGTGTTGTTGCTCAGTTTGAAGCTGTTTCCGAAAAGCGAGTAAATGTTAAATTTAATCGTTCAATTTTAGGTTTACAAAGTTTAATAGGTTATCAATCACCTAATAGATTAATTGCTGAAATAGAATCAGGAAAAAAATTTACTGCTGTTGATTTTAAGATACAAAACCGAGAACAAAAGGGATGGTTAGATATTACATATTTAGATGAAAATTTACGCATTGGAAGAGGCAATCAAGGCAATGTATTTGTACTAACTAAAGTTTAAGGTAATATACTAACTAATTTTTGTGAATGATGAGGAATACAGTTCAAATATCTAAAAATTATTTTTACTTTATTTATAATTTCTCGATCATTTTTAATGATGAAATCCACTATACCTTATGTCAAAAATAAAAGCATTCGTAAGATGGTCTCCAAATTTATTTGTCTGCCTCTTATATGAAATCCTGTTATACAGTTATCGCACTTTCTACTGCCATTCAATGCAGACATAGAATTCCGGAATATCCCCAGATAATTCCCACTCTAATCCTTGCTTTTTCTTGACTCGGTCTTCCGCTGATCATACGATAACTAATTTCCGAAGAATATAGAAGACTATATTAATACTAATCATCAAAAAGAATGCTATGAACAGGAAATTGGCAAACTATGCAGTTCGAGAGTTTCTCCAATCTTATTTGGTACTTAATCTATGTAAATTAGTTTCTTTTTTTTCTTGCTTCTCTACTTCTTTGCCTTGACTATTTTGCCATTACTCACTCAAATTGGTGGGCATTATTTTTGTGAATTAAAGATATATTGAAGCATAATTAATTAGAACTCTTCTAACAGAGAACTTAAGCGCTGCAATAAAGGATCTGCATCAGTTGTAGATTGTTGAACAGATAAATCTTCTTCTGTTGGTTTAGTATTAGTAGGAGTTAATTCTTCTGACTCTTCTTGGGCTGATTTAGTAATAGGTATTTCTATCTGTGACAACTCTGTCTTAAAACTCTCCATAACTTCGATGAATTTAGCATCTAAATTTAATTGGATTTGAGTCAACTGTTGATGCAATTGATTCAAGTGTTTTTTTAACTCATTTTCATTAGATTGAACTGTATTATTAGATGTATTCAATTCATCAGAAACCAATTTTGTTTCTAACTCAGAAAAATGTTTGGTAAGCTTCTCATAAATTCTGTGCTCTAGCCTTTGTAAATTAGACGCAGATTTAGCTAATTCTGTCGATGATGAAGATACATCCAAAAATTGCCACAGAGCTTGTTTACAAAGATTGCTAAAAGTTCGATATTTTTGAGAATTTAACTCTTTTTCTATAGCTACCAATAATTGCTTATCTGCTGCCTCTTCGGTAAAAAAGACTTCTTTTTTCTGATTTTTTTCCCAAAGCATCAGGTAATATTTTTGTTAACTTAACACGGGGAAAGAGAAAATAAATTTTCTACTGTGCCCCGTTATTTTTTACTTCCAGACCTAGAAAAAACTACACAGGAACTCAGTGCGAGACTCAATTATATATAAACTAGATTTTAGCACCTGAGGTTATCTAAAATTGCTATGATTGTACACAGGTTCATTTCATTCTAGATTTTGACAATAAATTCATTGATTTTTAGACAGCGAAAGATAAATTTCCTAAAGCTGTAAATAACCTGGTTTCCTCAATACATAAAATGGCACAGTTTAGAATGAAACAGTCCTGGATTGTACAACCTCAAATATCTTTGTGATGTTAAAACTTATCTAGATATTGCTAGTTGAGCCTCTCCATAAATATATTGTCCCAGAGCATTTGCTTCTCTAGGTGGTTGAGCTAAATGAGCATTGAGACCTGCCTCTTGTAATAACCTTTCCAAATCTTCCTGGAAAAATTCTGCACCACCGCCAGTCATAACAACATCTGTCACCCTTTCTGGTAGCCACTTAATCAAACGGTCACAGAGTTTAGCTGCAAAAACTTTACGCAACTCAGGCACAACGCCATCAAGATTAATAGGTTTTGTCGCTCCTCTGGGACGGTAGGAACGCTGGCCTTCTGGTTTATGGACTGCTTCTAGCAAATATAAAGACTGAGCATCTGATCCCTCAATCTTAGAAGCCACATCTTCATAAAATTGGCTCATGGCAAAAGGTTCACTCTTAGAAGCAGCTCTAGCAAACCGAAAACGGTCTACCATTAAAAAGTCTGTAGTCTGATGGCCAATATCAACAATAGCAAGAGATAGTTTAGGTAACTCTGGCTGAAATTCCTTGCCGTTGTTAGCTTCACACCATAGCAAACTACCATACCCCTCTGGCATGATCCAAACCTTATTAATTCTAATTTCGGTAGGTTCGCTACCTCGATAAGACATTTTATGAGGACATTGTAATTGACTAACAATCTGTTCCTTTTCCTTTTCAAATTGCTCTTGGGAATAAAATGGTAAACCCATCACAACTGAAAATTCGCCTTTGAGCTGAAAATAACCAGCACAGGCCAAAATTTTAATGAGAGCATCTTCGACTTTGGACTTGGCAAAAGAGCGTTCATCACCGAATAGATTGGCCCCAAAATCAGCAGCCAATTGACCTACAGCGTATCCAGAGCCTTGATATTCCAGCCACATATCTAATAGTGGGTCTGTAGGTTTAGACTCAAAATTACCCGATCTTACTTGTTCTAAACTTAATTGTTTGACATTAGCTGGAATGAAAACTACACCATTTGGAGTCCGACTAACACAAGCTTTACTAGCTGTCCGTCCTAAGTCCACACTCAGGATTGTTTTTTTATGGACACTAGGTGGTTTCTGGGTCAGCATTGCTGCTGCTGGCTGTTTAATAACCATTAGGTTGTATTACCTCACTAAATTTTTAAATCAAAACACTACCGTTGTTAAAAATCCTAAGTTATAAATGAATTAAGACCTACGGTATTAAGCGAATAAAATTAACATAGAATTTAGAAGTAAAGTACTTTCAGAAGTTTCAGTCAACTGGAGAATACACAGTCTATACTTTTACATCTTCACTTCTGCAATACGAGGAGATTACCATATCAGGCGTGAGACATTCCTCTATTTCACACTTGTTTTAACAAGGGATTATTTTCAACCGAGTGATCGAAAAGTGGAGATTTTCAGAATTCCCCCAGATAGGTTTTTGGTCAAACCTGTTCTTTTGAGTCGAGGACATATAGCTAACTAAATATAATATTAGATATTAGTCTGATCAAAATTATTATTAAAGCATAGTTTCACGAAGCTCCATTAATTGAACAGGTTAATGAAACTTTTCAGGAATTATTATAAGAATTTCTAAGTTAATTAAAATAACTTTCCACAAACTTAGCATCTTAAGTTAAAAATGTTTAGCACATATAAAGGAAAAGGAAGAGGAAAAAAGTTGATTTTTTGACCGTGCCTCACTTCACTGGCAAGTGAAACATCTAGGGAACTAGAGTAATTCCCTACTTCTGACAAAATGACTTAATATTAATTTAGATATTAATTTAGAGATTTAACCTTAAATTAATACTTCCTTCTTAATATTCTTGATCATACCCTTCACTTATTTTCTCATCAAAGCCTTAGAAATTAAATATTCTCTTCTAAATATATATGTTGCTAACCCTAGCCTAAGATTGCTTCCATCGGGGATAACTCTAAAGGAATTTCTACTCCCCTAATTTGTTTGTGTCAATGCCAGGAGATTTGTTCTGGAAGTCCAAGTAGTTGCCCTAATGTCTATTGTTAAGTTACATTTAGTTAAGATTATGAGTATTTCTTGGCCACTGGACTAACGGTGTTAGTTCCAGTAGCTGATGGGGGAGACCCCCAAAACTGCCCTGGCTTACCTGTGGAGCAAACCTTTAAACCTGAAATGGTTGACCCCAAAGAATGGTAGGTACATTGTTAGCGTTTGCCGAGTATTCCCTAGGAAAGCTCCTCTAGAAGAGGCAACAGGGAGCCAAATAGTTATATTTGGGACTCTCCGCCTTCAATCAAGTCAGGTGGGCAAAAATATCAAAAGTGTAATTTTTTACACCAACTATTTCAATTCAATTTTACTAAAAGAGGCCAATAATTTATGAAAATTTCTTGGAGAACAATTGTACTTTGGAGCTTACCAGCTCTAGTCATAGGTTTTTTCATTTGGCAAGGAGCATTTTCCCCGACAGTAGCAAACATGGGTAGCAATACCGCTAGTACCCGGATGAGCTATGGTCGATTCTTGGACTACTTACAAGCAGACCGAGTGACAAGTGTAGACCTTTATGAAGGTGGCCGTACAGCTATCGTTGAAGCAGTAGATCCAGAACTAGATAATCGGGTCCAACGATTAAGAGTAGATTTACCAGCTAATTCCCCAGACCTAATTTCTCGTCTACGAGAAGCAAATATTAGTTTTGACACTCATCCCCCACGCAATGAAGGGGCAATATGGGGATTATTAGGAAATTTGGTTTTCCCAGTTTTATTAATTGTCGGTCTATTTTTCCTCTTCCGTCGCTCCAGTAATGTTCCTGGTGGCCCTGGACAAGCAATGAATTTTGGTAAGTCTAAGGCCCGCTTCTCCATGGAGGCGAAGACAGGTGTACTATTTGATGATGTGGCTGGAGTTGATGAGGCCAAAGAAGAATTACAAGAAGTTGTGACTTTCCTCAAAAAACCAGAACGATTCACTGCAGTGGGAGCGCGAATTCCTAAAGGTGTGCTGTTAGTTGGCCCTCCGGGAACTGGTAAAACTTTGTTGGCCAAGGCGATCGCTGGTGAAGCTGGTGTTCCATTTTTCAGTATTTCTGGTTCGGAATTTGTGGAAATGTTTGTGGGTGTGGGTGCTTCCCGCGTTCGCGACTTATTCAAAAAAGCTAAGGAAAACGCTCCCTGTATTATCTTTATTGATGAAATTGATGCGGTGGGTAGACAACGTGGTGCTGGTATCGGTGGTGGTAATGATGAAAGGGAACAAACTCTTAACCAGTTGTTGACAGAAATGGATGGTTTTGAGGGCAACACTGGTATCATTATTATTGCTGCTACTAACCGCCCTGATGTATTAGATTCTGCATTATTACGTCCAGGCAGGTTTGACCGTCAAGTTACTGTTGATGCTCCAGACATTAAAGGTCGTTTGTCAATTCTGGAAGTTCACGCTCGCAACAAGAAGCTCAGTGAAGAAGTATCTCTAGATGCGATCGCTCGTCGTACTCCTGGTTTTACAGGTGCAGATTTGGCCAACTTACTGAATGAAGCTGCAATTCTCACTGCTCGTCGTCGTAAAGAAGCAATTACTATGCCGGAAATTGATGATGCTGTAGACCGGGTGGTCGCAGGTATGGAGGGAACTCCACTTATGGATGGTAAGAGCAAGCGGTTAATTGGTTATCACGAGGTTGGTCATGCCATCGTTGGTACTTTGATCAAAGATCATGACCCAGTGCAAAAAGTCACTTTGATTCCCCGTGGTCAAGCTCGTGGCCTCACCTGGTTTATGCCTAGTGAAGACCAAGGTTTAATCTCTAGGTCACAAATTTTGGCTCGTATTACTGGTGCTCTTGGTGGTCGTGCTGCTGAGAAGGTTATTTTTGGTGATGCTGAGGTGACAACTGGTGCTGGTAATGACTTACAACAGGTTACAGGGATGGCACGTCAAATGGTGACTCGTTATGGTATGTCTGATCTTGGTCCGATGTCTTTGGAGACTCAACAAAGTGAGGTGTTTTTGGGTCGCGACTTAATGACTCGTTCAGAATATTCTGATGAGATTGCTTCTCGTATTGATGATCAAGTTCGTACTATTGTTGAGCATTGTTATGAGCACGCTTGTAATATAATGCGTGAGAACCGGGTCGTCATAGATCGTTTAGTTGATTTGCTCGTTGAGAAAGAAACTATTGATGGTGATGAGTTCCGACAAATTGTGTCTGAGTACACTAATGTTCCAGAAAAAGAACGTTTTGTTCCAATCATGTAATTTCAAGAAGCACTTCAGCTATCAGCTATCAGCGTAATTGAGGTTTTACACTTCAGTTAATTTAGTAGGTTTATGATGATACATTACCTAATTTACTAATAGTTGAAGCGTGAAATATAGTGTCTTAAAAAAGAACTGAAAGTTAAGTAGTTTTTGTACTTAATTTTTGGTTCTTTTAATATAGCGGGAAGAAGGAAGAAGGATTTAGTTATCTAGAAGTAATATCAAGTTGCACTGACTTAACCACTATATAAAAAGATGGCATACTCCTCAAGAGTCATCTTAAGATGACTTAAACTATTAGCCAAGGATTGAAATCTTTGGCGAGGTTTGCAAGTCATGTCATCCGCCAAGAAATAAATTTCTGGGCTGCATAGCAGAAGTCATCTTTAGATGACTGAAGATGGCTAATTTATTATGGCTAATTAATGAGACTTGATATAAGAATGTTTTTTCTGATAAATTTTTCCCTGTTCCCTGTTCCCTGTTCCCTGTTCCCTAAAACTTTTATTGTGGGTATTTTCAAAATACATAAATATTACTTCTGAAAAATATGACAATTTCAACAGAATATAAACAAAGACGCAAACAATTAATGACAAAAATTGGCAATGGTACGGCTATATTTAGAAGTGCGCCAATGGCTGTCATGCACAATGATGTAGAATATGCTTATCGTCAAGATAGCGATTTTTTTTATTTAACTGGTTTTAATGAACCAGAAGCTGTAGCTGTTATTGCACCACACCATGAAAAGCATAAATTTGTTTTGTTTGTGCAACCAAAAGACCAAGCAAAAGAAACTTGGACTGGTTATCGTGCTGGAGTGGAAATTGCTAAGGAAAAGTATGGTGCTGATGCAGCTTTTTCTATTAATGAACTGAATAAAAAGTTACCTGAATATTTGAAGGGTGCCGATAAAATATATTATCGTTTAGGACGCGATCGCCATTTCAATGAAACAATTCTTCGGCATTGGCAAAATTTGATGCGGGTCCATCCGAAAACTGGTACTGGTCCGATCGCCATTCAAGATGCGGGTACGGTTTTACATCCGATGCGTCTGCTTAAAAGCACTGCGGAATTAGAACAAATGCGGAAAGCTGCTGATATTGCTGTTGATGCTCATAACCATGCGATGAAGTTTGCTCAAGTGGGGCAGTTTGAATATCAAATTCAAGCGGAAATGGAGTATATTTTTTCTCGTCATGGAGCGACTCCTGCTTATCCTTCTATTGTTGCTTCTGGTGCTAATTCTTGCATTCTTCATTACATAGAAAATAATCGGCAAATGCAAGAAAATGATTTGTTGTTAATTGATGCTGGAGCTGCTTACAATTATTATAATTCTGATATTACTCGGACTTTTCCTATAAGTGGAAAGTTTACACCGGAACAAAAGGTTATTTATGAGTTGGTTTTAAGAGCGCAACAAGCAGCAATTTCTGAAGTAAAACCAGGAAATCCTTATAAACAATTTCATGATACAGCAGTACGAGTATTAGTGGAAGGTTTGATTGATTTAAAATTATTAAAAGGTAATATTGATGAAATAATTGAAAAGGAAAAATATAAGCATTTATATATGCACAGAACCGGACATTGGTTAGGTTTAGATGTACATGATGTGGGTGTTTATCAGTGGGGAGAAAATCCACAAAATTTACAACCAGGGCAAGTTTTAACTGTGGAACCTGGTATTTATATCGGACCGAATATTAAATCAGTTGAAGGTCAACCGGAAGTATATGACCGTTGGCGTGGAATTGGAGTTAGAATTGAGGATGATGTTTTAGTCACTGCAGAAGGAAATGAAGTATTAACTGCAGGAGTTCCGAAATTAGTTGAGGAATTAGAAAATTAAATTTTTCTTCTTTTACTTAATAGACATCTCCAGAAAAGAGGGAGTAGTAGGGAGGTTGCATGCAATCTCCCTACAGAGTAGGCGGAAATAATTAATGATTTATGTACGAGAATTAATTTGATTTTTTATTATTGGAGATGTCTAATGAAAAAATAGTGAATTAACTAGAATTATTCAGCATCAATAACTTATATAGCATTTCAACGGTAGGGTGCAGACATATCCACTACTTAGGCAATGGCACTAATTATAGTAGTTAAATCAGCAATAATCACCAAATTATACACTATATTTGATTTGGAGAAAAATTATTAACAATAGTAGGGGCAACGGGAGCAATAATTTATGCAGAAGGAGAACTTCAAAAAATAGGAAAAAATCTCAAAGTAATGATAATTAGACATCTACTCCACGCATCGGGAGTAGGGAGTAGGCAGCTTTGCTGTAGGGAACCCACCCCTCGCCCCTCCCCCTCCCTAGAGGGGAAAGAATTGATAATTTCTTTGGGATATAGATATTGATTTTTGATTCTTGGAGATGTCTATTAGCTGAAGGTAAAATTGAAAAACTGATGTTTTGCGCCCAAAGTTAATCTCAAAATCATTACCACTCAGCAACGCCAAATTTACCGATAATTTATGGTGACAAAATTATCATGGAAGAAGTATTTAGCAATTTAATTAATAATGCTGTTAAATATAATAAAAAAACTCATAAAACTGTAGAAATTGGTTATAAAAAAACTGAATAATCTGCCTGTATGATATCTATCAAAGATAATGGTATAGGTATTCGATAAAAGCATATAGAGACAATTTTTAAACTTTTTAAACGATTACATGGGAAAGATAAGTTTGGTGGCAGTACAGGGGTGGGTTTAACAATAGTCAAAAAAATCATTGAGCGTCATGGTGGTAAAATTTGACTGGAGTCTAATTATGGAGAAGGAACAACATTCTATCTCAAATTATCAGAGAATTAATCATCAATGAGTGAATTACTAAATAAACAAAAAAAATTATCTTTGCTAATAGTTGAAGATAGTGAGGAAGATTACACTAAATTAATCCGACTTCTGAGGAAACAAGGTTTTGAGTATCCTATATATCACTGTGTAGATGGAGATAACGCATTAGATTTTGTTTTCCAGACAGGAGAATATTCTCCTGAAGTAGCTCCTCGTCCTACACTGATTTTAATAGATTTAAATCTGCCAGGAACTGATGGAAGAGAAGTAATTTAAGTTATCAAGAATCATCAACAATATGTAGTTTGGGTTAAGCGCATCCTTTATAGTTAAATGAAGCTATCCCACTATTTTTAACAAGTTTATTTGTTTAAGTAAAATGTGTTTGAAAAGCTTTATTTTTCGTTTTTAAATATCAACATATTTAGAGTTTTTAGCAAAAGTCTTATTAGTGGGATAGGTTCATCTAATAGTTCAGCAGTGAAAGCTGTAAACCAACAATAAGTAGCCTTCTAGTATCCATTAAGATTTATTTTATAGATGCTTTCTAAGTATTGTAAGGGCTAGAGCAAAACTACAAACCAAAACTTTATTATAAGTGATTATCCGAACACGATATAATATACAATTAATTTAGCTTTACTACTTATAAATACGTAATATAATACCATTTTGATAAATGTTTACCACAAAAACTTAAGGTATTTTTAATAGTCAGTAGTTCAATAGTCAGGAAATATCAAATATATTGTTTTAGTAAATATAGATATTAAAATAATTAATTTAGCAGCATAGCTTTGCTATATTTATCGCATTCTTTTTTCACCTTTTTATTAAGAATTTATCAAGCATCTATACATTCTTGTTAGCCCCTATTTCTATTGAACAAAAGGAGAAACACCGCCAGATATTTTAGATTTAGATCGGCTTATTAATATTAGACATCTGGTGATCATAAAAAATAAAATCAATTATCACAAAGAAATTATCAATTCTTTCCCCCTACTCCCTACTCCCTCTTTTCTGGAGATGTCTATTAGAATATTTGCCGTGCTAGTACAGTAACTATTTATTTATTTTATCCCTAGTATTGCGTGATTATCACTATTAAACTATAATCTACAATATATTTTAGGGTGATGAATACAGTAACAAAGACTTGTTAACTATTTTGAAAATATAGGAGATCGATAGAATCAAGAAGTTTACTTGATTAACTTGCCAATCTAAATATTTATATCATGTTCGGTTGAATACTTATAAATAACTGTTGTGAGTCCTCAGGAGTCAGGAGTCAGGAGTCAGGAGGGAAGAAAGGAGGAATACATAGAAAATATTGGAGAAAAGCATTGATAATTTCAGTATTTCTTTGGTACTGTCGGTACCCGGAGTCCTTAAATTTTATTATAACTGACCCGTCCGAACATGATATTAGTATATCTAGCTGTAGTAAGCTTAACCATTAATAATGGTGGCCTGATAGGTTGAATACCCTACCATCACTCGCATTGTTATCACTCATACTGACTACTTCCTCAAAGAAGCACAAAGATGCCTAAATCAATCTATAGCAAAATTCCCCATGGTGACATCAATGTTAGCACACCTGAAGCTTTATTGCCGACAATAACTATTTTACTCCTAGATGATTCTGAGGTCGATCGCCTCACCTACATTCGTTATCTTCAATCATATCCAGACCGGACTTACCACATAATAGAAGCGGAAACTGTAGAAGAAGGAATAGAAATGTGGCACTCGGAGCAACCAAATATAGCCTTGGTTGATGTAAATCAACCGGATGGAGATGGATTGGAGTTCTTAGAAGCAATTGCCACTCACTACCCTAAAGCTCAATTACCCGTAATTGTGCTAACTGGATTGAGCGATGAGCGGGTTGCAGTACGAGCAATGAAGCTAGGAGCAGCAGATTATCTGGTCAAAGGAGATATTACAGCTACCTCGTTATACGCCTGTATTAGTCAAGTTTCTGTTCGCACCACGGTACTTACTCAGCTAGAACTGAAATCGGCAATCATTAGGAATCCTGTAGTTGTTAATCCAGATACAACAGTTAGAGATGCCATTACCTTAATGAATAACCAGCGATCGCTTACCAGTGATGCCAAAAAAGCAGATAGGTCAAAAAAAGATCGTCATCAAGGAGCAAGGTCAAGCTGCGCGTTAGTAGTTGAGGATGGGCGGGTCGTAGGTATTATGACTGAGCGGGATGTAGTCTGCTTAAGTGCCCAGCAACAACCTCTCGATCGCTTGGTAATGAGTCAGATTATGACACCTTCTGTCATTACCCTACCTGAGTATGATTTTACCGATTTGTTTTCTGTAATTAACCTGCTTCAGCAGCATCAGATTCGTCACTTGCCAATTCTAGATGAGCACGAGCATCTGGTTGGATTAATTACCCACGATAGTTTGCGACAAATTTGCCAACCAACTGACCTGCTACGACTACGTCTGGTGCGCGAAGTAATGAACCGTAAGGTGATTTGTGCCACACCGAAGACATCTCTGTGGAGAATTGCCCAACTGATGAGCGATCGCCATATTAGTTCAATCGTGATTGTGGAACCTGGTACAGAATCACTGCAAAATCCGGTGGGGATGCTGAGTGAGCGAGACCTGGTTAGATTTCAGGCATTGGGTCTAAATCTAGAAAATTCCATAGCAGAGGCAGTGATGAGTAAACCGCTGCTGACAGTTAAACCAGAAGCGTCACTTTGGACTGTGCAACAGATTATGGAAGAGCACAACATCCGTCAGTTAGTGGTGAAAGGAGAACAAGGAGAGCTTATAGGCATTGTGACACAGAGCAGTTTCTTGCAAGCTATCAATCCTTGGGAAGTTAGGAAATTGATGGAAGTTTTGGAACAACGGGTAGTGCGTTTAGAGGCAGAGCGAATCAAACTACTGGAAAGTCGGACTGTTGAACTAGAAAGCTTGGTGGAAGCAAGAACTAATGCTCTCAAAGCCAAGGCAGAACGCGAAAAATTAATGATGACTGTAGCAGACCAGATTAAGTCGTCGCTGGATTTGCAGAAAATTCTTGATACAGCAGTACGAGAGATTCCCTCGCTGTTGCACTGCCATCAGGCAATGGTTTACCAATTCTATCCTCAGTCTTCTGATACTGTGGTTGCTAAGTCAATTGCTGAAGGTGAGCGATCGCTATTGGATGCAGAATTTGCCCAGATATGGGTGACACCTGAATGGATGGAGCAGTATCGCCATGGTCAGATTCGGGTAGTAAATGACGTATACGAATCAGATATAAGTTCAGATAGTCAAGAAATCCTTGTAAGTTTCGGTTTTCGTGCTACCCTGGTTGTACCAATTATAGTAGAAAAGGAACTATGGGGTCTGATTCTTGCCAGCCATGATCGTGCCTATATCTGGGAAAAAGATGGGATCGACTTACTGCAACGATTATCTGTTCACATTGCCATTGCTATCCAACAGGGAAAATCCTATGAACAAATAAAGGTTGAACTGGAAGAACGACAACGAGCAGAATCTGCCTTGAATAAGATCGAAACTCGTTACTCAACATTAGCTGCGACTGTTCCAGTGGGAATTTTTCGTACTGATATGATAGGGAACTGTACCTATGTTAACGATCGCTGGAGTCAGATTGCTGGAATCTCTGTAGAGGCAGCAACTGGATCTGGATGGCAACAGGGTCTACACCCTGACGATCAAGTTATGGTTACTACCGCCTGGAAGCAATTTATCCAAGGCAAGCATTCTGGCCAAATGGAATATCGCTTGCAACATCCTGACGGCACTGTGAAGTGGGTGTATGCACAAGCAGTGGCAGAATGGGATACAGAGGGGCAGAAAATCGGTTATGTTGGCACAATTACTGATATTAGCTGTCGTAAACAAGTTGAAGAAACCCTACGCAAAAGTGAAACTCATTTAAAAGCAGCACAAAAAATAGGTAAACTGGGGAGTTGGGAATTCAATATAACAACGGGTATAGTTGCTTGGTCTGACGAAACTTTCCGTATTTTTGGACAGTCCCCAGAAGTGAAAACTCTAACTTATGAAAATTTCCTAGAGCTTGTTCATCCTGAAGACCGCGAGAGTATAGACCGTGCAGTTCAGACTACCATAGCAACTGCTCAACCCTACAAAATCGAATATCGTATCTATCAACCAGATGGCTCTTTGGTTTATACCTCGAATCGTGGCAGACCTATGCGGGATATCTCCGGCAAAGTAACGCATCTCATAGGTACGGTACAGGATATCACAGATCACAAATTAGCTGAACAGCAGTTGCGAGAAGCAAAAGAAACTGCCGAATATGCTAATCATGCCAAGAGCGAATTTTTAGCCCTGATGAGTCACGAAATTCGTACTCCGATGAATGGTATTCTGGGACTCACTCACTTGGCTTTACAAACCGATCTTACTCACTACCAGCAAGACTATCTCACCAAAATCCAGAGTTCCGCCCGATCGTTATTGGAAATCATCAACGATATTCTGGACTTTTCCAAAATCGAAGTCGGAAAACTGGAACTGGAATCTATCCCACTTGAATTAGATGAAATTCTCAATCACATCAAAAATATTCTTGCTCTCAAAGCTGCTGAAAAAGGGTTAGAACTATTATTCCAGGTTGGGGATGAGATTCCCCAGTATTTGATTGGAGACTCACTGCGCTTAACTCAAGTGTTGATGAATCTAGCGAGCAATGCTGTCAAGTTCACCGAAACAGGTAGTGTTACTATTGGAGTTGAACTACTCACTTATAGCCAGGAAACTGTTTGCCTGAAATTTCAGGTGCAAGATACAGGAATTGGTATTAGTCCTTCTCAGATGGAAAAATTATTTCAGCCCTTTAGCCAGGTGGATGCTTTTACCAGTCGTAAGTACGGTGGTACAGGACTCGGATTGGCAATTTGCAAAGGTCTTGTCAACATCATGAGCGGAACTATTGGTGTTGAGAGCGAACTCGGTAAAGGCAGTATATTCTACTTTGAACTAGAACTGGGCTACCTCTGGGAGCCTGATGATGATTCTGATTATCCGGTATTCACTGATTCTAGAGAAAGTCAATTGTCCTACTTGGTAGAATTTGAAGCAATTCAGGGGGCTGATATTCTACTGGTAGAAGACAATGCAGTGAACCAACAAATCGCCCAAGAATTGCTGCAAAAAGTAGGGTTGAAAGTAGATTGCGCAACCAATGGAAAAGAAGCGATCGCTAAAGTTATGGAGCAGATTTACGACCTAATCTTGATGGATATTCGGATGCCGGAAATGGATGGACTAGAGGCCACTCGCCGTATCCGTTCTCTGGCAAAGGAGGACAACAGTGGAACAGAATGGTTTGCCACAGTGCCGATTATTGCTATGACAGCTAATGCTATGGATATAGATAAAACTAAAAGTTCGGCAGCAGGGATGAATTATCATCTATCCAAACCTGTTAACCCTCAAGAGTTATATGAGACTCTCCTGAAGTGGATTATTCCAACTAACAGTTCCTCTGTACCCACGAACAATATCCCTAGTCTTCTCCTAGAAAAGACTGATATTCCAGAGACTGCTCAATTATCTCTACCTGGTCTGAATGTCAATTTGGGTTTAGAGTTTACGGGTGGTAAGTGGAGTGATTATCTCGACATTCTGAGACTCTTTCAAGCTTCTCAAAAAAAGTATGACACTGAAATCCTAGCAGCACTAAACTGCGGAGATTTGAAGCAGGCGTTATATTTGGTTCACTCCCTCAAAGGATCAGCAGGTAATATTGGAGCAAATACCCTCTACAAGTCTGCTGCCTCTCTACATCAGGATCTACGAAGTGAAACTGCCGATATGGAAGTTTTATCTACCAAAGCTTTAATTTTAGCCCAACAGTTTCAGCAGGTATTAGAGAGTATTGATATACTTCTAGATAAATTCACGAGTCAGTAGTTATGTCATGTTCGGTTGAATACTTACACTTTGGAGGAAGGAAGGCAGAAGGGAAAGAAAGGTTTAAAGGAATAAGGTTTTTGGTCGCGTAAGCGGAACAGAGTTCTATTGCGCTATTATCGGGACAGGTTAATTATATCAAATCTGGGTAATGGTAATTATTGAGGAAATGAATCATAGAAGAAATCGAAACAACTACATATTAGACCGTTTTATATTTAATTATTGGACTTTGGACAAAGAGCAAAATAGTTAGTGTAATAATTACGCTAATCATATCTGGCAATGTTCCTCTGTCTCCAGTGAATTTAATCACTGAAAAATAGAAATAATTGAGAGTGATCGCCGACGGGGATGCCAACTTTTAGT
>NZ_JAAHGB010000022.1:0-87867 GCF_010672695.1 Okeania sp. SIO1H4 | reverse complement strand
AACTTCAGAAGCATTTATTGTTTATAACAGCAACAACGGCAAATTGTTCTACAATGCTAACGGTACAGAAGCAGAATTTGGCAGTGGGGGTGAATTTGCTAATCTAACTAATATTGCATCTATTAGTAAAGATGATTTCTTGCTCAGAGGGTAATATCATGTTTGGTTGAATACTTACACTTTGGAGGAAGGAAGGCAGAAGGCAACCCACCCCTCGCCCCTCCCCCTCCCAGGAGGGGAAGGCAGAAGGGAAAGAAAGCTTCAAGGCCAGAAGTTTTTTTATAACTGATTATCCGCAATTCGTAGCTCCCCCTCCGGGGGAACATGATATATAGCAATGAGCGCTGGTATATTTACAAATTGCAGGAGTGGCCAAATAGCTAAAAATCTTATATTATTCCTTCGGAATGCTGCGCAAACGGCAATTTATTCCCCCAGATGAGCTGTTGCCAGATGAGCTGTTGCCTGCGCACAGGGCTATAAGCTAGTATAGACAAATTGATATCATATGGTATCGTTTGTGTAAAAACTTAGGAAATATCTACTTTCAAGTAAAAATTACGTCCATTGTGTTTAACTAGACCTTTGGTTTATGATGATGATGAAGCAGAATAATCAAGCAATATTATAGCGGTTTTCACAAAGGTAGACTACAGACAAAATATAAGTATGTTTTAATTTTAATAAGTTACAGACCTGACAGCTGTATTCTATATTAATGAAAACCGCTATAATTACCTCCTCTAGGTAGGTGATTAGCAAAAATAGCTGGTAGTCCTGCATGGTAATGGTGAGGATATATATTTTTTAATTTCTCCAACACTCCCGGTGCTTCCTTTACCATTACTATGCATCACCACCAAATAACTAATATCATGTCCGGATAATTAGTGATCAGAAAACTCTCTCCTTCAACTCCAGTTCTTCTTCTTCCTTCTTCTTTCTTCCCTCCTGACTCCTGAGGACTGACTCCTGAGGACTCCGTAGTTATTTATTTATCACTGTTCAACCGGACATGATATAACTATAAACTATCATAGATATTGTTTCATTAACTAATTTCACTCAGTTAATTATTTAGGAGTAGATGACAAGATGCAGTACAAATTATTAGGAAAAAGTGGACTCAGAGTATCCGAACTATGCTTGGGCACAATGACCTTTGGCGAAGACTGGGGTTGGGGTTCTTCTAAAGAAGAAAGCCAAAGAATTTATCAAGTCTTCCGTGAAGCAGGCGGTAATTTTATTGATACTGCCAACATTTACACCAACGGTACAAGTGAGAAATTTCTCGGTGAGTTTATTGCCTCGGAAAGAAATGCTGTTGTTTTAGCCACTAAATATACCAATGGTTTTGGCGATAATAATCCAAATGGTGGCGGAAACCAACGCAAAAATATGGTGCAGTCGGTAGAAGCTAGTCTCAAACGTCTTAATACTGACTATATCGATGTTTTATGGTTGCACGCTTGGGATTTTATGACTCCACCGGAAGAAGTAATGCGGGCATTTGACGATTTGGTTAGAGCAGGAAAAGTATTATATATTGGTATTTCCGATGCTCCTGCTTGGGTTGTTTCTCAATGCAATACCTTGGCTGAATTACGGGGTTGGACACAATTTATCGGTTTACAAATTGAGTATAGTCTGATTCAACGCACTCCAGAAAGGGAAATTTTGCCGATGGCGAAGACTTTGGATATTGGAGTAACTGCGTGGTCGCCTCTAGCTAGTGGTTGGTTGACTGGCAAATATACCAAAGCTAATACAGTAGAAGAAGAGCGCAGACTAGACAATGAAATGATGAAAGATTTTGTGAATCAGAGCGATCGTAATTTGAGTATTGCAAAAGAAGTAGATAAAGTTGCAGAAGAAATAGGAAAGAGTTCGTCACAAGTTGCTTTAAATTGGTTATTAAATAAGGGTGTAATTCCTATTATTGGAGCTAGAAAAGTTTCTCACATTGAAGATAATATTCAATGTGTGGATGTGAAATTATCAGCAGATCAAATTCAGCAACTTGAGAAAGTAAGTCAAATTGAACTTGGTTTTCCTCACGACTTCTTTAACGCAGATATGCCCAGAAACTTTGTTTACAATGGTACATTTGACAAAATTGACAATCATCGTTATTCACAATTAATGGATATCTCCAGAAAATAGGGAACAGCGAACAGGGAACAGGGAACATAGAACCCATTTGGGATTTATTTAAAAATATAGGGGGAGTGTGGGGAGTGTGGAGAGTGCGGGTAGAGTGGAGAGCATTGACTTAATCAAAGAATAACGATATAATACGTTACATTCGCCTACTATTAGACAGAATGTGTTCACACAGACATGAAATCCATGATATGCCATTAAATCTAAGGACTTATGATTGCCCTGACTGTGGGTTGTCAATAGATAGAGATTTAAACGCAAGTATAAATTTAAGAAATGCGGTCAGCTCGACCGTGAATGCCTGTGGATGAGTAACCGCCGACGGCCTCACAAGAAGCAGGAAGTAAACATCAAGTTGTCACTTTATGTGACGCTTTGTGTCAGTTTTATAGAGCAGTACAGGATATGCTCTGACCCTACGCTACATTAGACTTGTCGCTTAATAGAGGAAAAAATCGCTCCAACCTAGACAGAGCAATCATTGCAAGGCTTTTTGCTTCCCAATAGCTATAATCCTTATAGAACAAGGTTTTTGGTTTTTTTTAAGTTATAAAGCGACAAGTCTATTAATCACGCACTAACGCATCCTCCTTTCGGATTACACTTACTCCCCATGCTGAAAACTTAGGCAACGCCAGATTTTTCCTTGATATTTCTTAGGAGTCAACCTACCCGCGCGCCCAACCCACCCCCGCCCCTCCCAGGAGGGGAACCAGGAGAGGAACTCAGGAAGACAGAGTCACACGGGAATAGCTTTAATACCATTTTTCAGATCGCAAATCATTCTTTTCTCTTGGTGCGCTACCAGGTGCGACTGGCGTCGTCGCGGGGTCGCACCGCTCTCTTGGTCGATGGTGGGATGGCGTTAGCGACTGCTTTGTCAAAGGACATATCCTGCACGTGTCTTTTTATTCTTCTTACTATTCGTAACATTCTTTTTTCACACTTGGTATAACAGTAAAAAGATTCAGGAATTACGCAGAAACCCGGTTTATGAACGAATTTTGTAGTTTTAACAATAATCAAGGCAATAAACCTGGTTTCTTGGTTGGTTTCCGTAAGTATTGTAACTGATAACTGATAAATGACTACAGAGAGTGCATGCTGGCAACATTCAAACCACTTACCAACCCGCCAATATCAAAGAACATCATTGCCATCAATGCTAAAAAGTTCCGGTAAGAACAGGACGATTTTTTTGCTCTAAAATTGAGTCGCCATATTTCCACAAAACCCAGGTACAGGCAGCACCTAAAGGATAGGGTAAACAGAACACTGAATTCGTGATCTTCCATAAATAGGTAATGCACTAAAAGCGTATTTTCCAGCAACCAAGCTCTTGCACCGTTGGCAGGATAACGATAGCGCATATATACCCAATTTCCGGAAGTAATGGCGAAAAATGACAAGCAGGTTGACCAAAAGGTAAGGGTACGCATTTGAGGGAGAATTTTCCGAACTCCTCGTAATAGGGGAAATGCTAGATGTCCTGCATAAGAGATCAGAACTGTTGCTAATAGGGTGGCAAAACCATGTATTGCTCCCATATAACAAGGAAAGAGTTGGTTAGGACAGAGATTGATGATGAACCTGAGACAGAGAAAAGCTTTTACCACTGTTCCCTGTTCCCTGTTCCCTGTTCCCTGCTATATAACGTTGCCACGGACTCGGACTCAACTTGAGAAATACCGATGTCTTGTATTATTGCGATATACGCAATAGTACAGAACGAACGCCCAAACTACCCAATAGAAATAGACCAAAAATTGAACCTGGTTCGGGAACTTTTTCTGTTTCCTGCCCCAAAGTGTCACCATCAGCTTCGGAGTCAGTGACAATAGTAACCGCATAACCAGGACGAGAACCAGCATCATTAATAGATAAGTAACCAGGAATATTTTTGTCAAAGGCAGCGTGGGCAGATTGACGCCAGTTACTCAAACCTGCGGTTGTTAAACCTTCATTTACTGGAAAGTCCGAGGTCTCTGTGGGAATAACCACATTTTCTTCCCAGAAATATGAAACATAACCTTCCAATTCATCTTTCAAAAAAGAGCGATCGTTTAGCCACCACTTTCGACTTCTAGGGTCTCGAGAGTCCCCACCATCTGGCAAAACAACAATACCCATGCCTTCTCCACTACCTGCCCAGTTAACGGCATTGACTAAGAAACCGAGAGGACCGTTAGGACGAGGACCAGGAGTGCCACTATAGTGATTGTCAGCGTCCTGACCGCTCAGGAAAGTACGGTTTCCCCTGGCTGTAGATATTGCGCTTTTGTTATTCAAAATCCCAGTGGGGTCAAAATTTAATATTGATTCACTCCAAGCAGTTCCGATCGCTAAAACATCATAATTAGAAAAGTTGGGTGTGGAGTCTTGGGGATTCCAGAAAGTGAGATTCCAATCTAAACTGCCATCTCCTTCTGGGTCAAATGTTGGTGCTAGAGCAGCTTACTCCGAGATTTTGGCATTGTAAGCATCGGTCTGACCATACCACAGAACATTGAGAGATGCAGCATTAGCGACGGAGGCCGAAAACAGACCGAAAGTAGTAGCAATACCTAAGATTGCTTGATTGATTAAACGATGTTTTTGATTACTCATAATTATCTCCATTGGTAGATTAGATGTAGGTGCGAACGGCTGTTTGCCGTAGATTAAATGTAGAAACACTTCTGTAAAAATGCGGTTACTCTTGTTATTCACAACCGATACAATTCTAGAACGGGGTAAATATAGCGAAGTTGTCATAGAGGGCAATTTAGATATTATTGCAGCTTTCAGCCGTTGGGAGAGTGATGGTACACTTGACACGCAAAAGCTAGTAAAAAAACCACCATATATGCTTTTTAGCGATTCACAGGATCACTAGAATGTCTAATATTGTGTAATATTTCATTGGATGTAATCGTGAAAAGAGCAGTTCCTGAGATGCTTACAGAGTAAGGCTTTCATTCCTAGATTGCCCCTCATAGCAGCTTCGCTATATTTGACCCTTTTAAGATAAGATCTCCATCTTGAATTTCAACGTCTTCAAAAAATTCAGCCATTTTAGTTAGAACTCCGATTATTTTCTAGAAACTTGTATTTCTGATGTCTTGGCAGTTATGCAGTTTAGGAAAGATTTTACGCCATTTGAGGCTTGCTATTTACCGATTTACCCCGGATTATTGAGCGGTTATATTATTTCTCGGCGTAGATCAAAGGTTCGTGCAACCAGGGCTAATTAAAGCTTGAAAACATTGACTTGTATAGCTTTTAGCTATCTTGCTTTTTTATTGTCTGAAAGTTATTTCAGACAATAACGGAACGGAATCACAAGAGCTTCAGAGTTTTTCTGACTCGCTGCACTAAATAACGCCCACCTTCTATTTACGCCTAAACGATGGATTGTTGAACGCAATGCATGGGTGGCTAAATAGATTTAGGCGCGCTATGTAAGGATTATGAAGTCTATTCAGATGTAAGTGAAGCAATGATTTATGGCTCATTAATCCAACTCATGGTCAAGCGACTAGCTAATTTAAGATTTACTTTATGAATCAGCTCTGAGACTTTAAGTAAAAAACTGCAACAGAACTTAAGTCTGTAACGAAATTTGTCTCCCTGCACTGCTGAACCCAACTAATGGTACTATAGCTAATGATCTGAACTTAATAGACATCTCCTAAAATTAAAAATAAAATCAATTCTTATCCATAAATTGTCAATTATCAAAATAATTGGGTCGCGCAACGCCGCCTTAAGAGGCGAAATATTTTTGGATAGTTGCTCAAATCCCCGTTACAAAAATAACTTCTAACTTCTGACTTCTGACTTCGTTAATTCTCCCTGTTCCCTGCTCCCTGTTCCCTGTTACCTCTTTTCTGGAGATGTATAATATAAATATGTTGTATCTTATAAGGAGAAAAGCATGATGATAAGTAAGGATATTATGGAGCAAGTTACTCAAAGCTACAAGGTAATGCTGGCTTATCACCAGCAGGTTGGAAGCTTGTTTAAGGTTCTAGATAACCGATTCGCATCTGAGCATAACGCCAAAAAATTCTTACCTATATCCCTAAATAAGCTGTTCTCAGTTTGTGATGACGAGTATATGTTCTTAGATAACTATACTTTATTAAATCGCAAAGAACCTTACGATTCAGGACTACCATTTTGGTTGGGTCGCTTTTATGTTAATGCAGATTATTTAGTAGACGATACTCCTATCGATGATTATCCAGCAAAGCAAGTGCAGTATATAGCCTTTGTTTGGGTTTGGGTAGGATGTGACGATCCTAATGTAGTTGATGTGGACGAACCCGAATGTTGGATTGCTATTATTGAGCCAAAACCTACTCATCCTGAAACTCGGATTTATGATGTTGCGGAAATGATTTGGAAATGGATACGTATTGAAACAACAGCGGAAGAAGAATCAGACGGATGGATTGTAGGTCGTTTTTCTCCTAATGATTTCGGGTCTGAACTAAATGGTTTTTGGCACGTCAAGCGTTTCCCTCTAAAGGATATTTCGAGTATATATCACATCTACAAGCTCATCATTAATCCATTAACTGAAAAGCTAGCTCAGTTAGAAGGAGGCAAGAGCATCAGATGATATCCGGCAAATAGTTTGTAATATGTCAGATCAAGTCTGGTAGCATTTGTGTAATTTAGATAAGGAGTCAGGAGTCAACCCACCCCTAACCCCTCCCAGGAGGGGAAGGACCGAGTCAGGAGGGAAGAAAAATTTAGAAAGATTTGCCCTATGGCGCTCAGATTTTTATACCGAATTAAGCAGAGTTGAGATCATTGGGAGTGGAAAGAATTGAAACAATGCAGTCACTAAACTTGGGAATTGCTTTCGGTTTGTCATGCTTCGCCAACGATTTATCAACGCAATAACGGTTATTTACAAGCACATGATATCAATTTAAAAATGTTAGGACTTACGCAGCACAAAGTATTTCCGTCATTGCCAACGATAGGGAATCAATCTGAAATCCCAGTTTTTCCTACTTTATGCGTAAGTCCTGAATGTATCAAGTAATGCTCAATCAGGAGAATTAGTAATGAAAAAGCGTCAGTTAGGAAAGACCAATATTGAAATTAGTGAAGTTGGTCTAGGTACTTGGCAACTTTCAGGGGATGTGTGGGGAAAAAAAACGGAAGCAGAATATATCCAGGCAATTGAGGCAGCAATAGATGCAGATATTAATTACTTAGATACGGCTTTAGACTACGGAAATGGTTATTGTGAACAGGTAATCGGTAAAGCTTTACAGGGAAATTCTTCGGTAGTAATTTCTAGTAAAATTCCGCCTCAATGCGATGACTGGTCTCCAAAACCTCAAAGTAAGATTCAGGATTATTTTTCCTCTGATTGGATCGTAAAATGTTGCGACACTACCCTCAAAAATTTACGGCGGGAGTGCATTGATATTTTATTTTTGCATACTTGGAATCTGGCCTGGGGTCATTGTACGGAATGGTATGAAGCGATGCTAAAGCTAAAAGAACTGGGTAAAATTAGAGCCATTGGTATATCGGTTGGCGATCGCCGTGCTGGTGAAGCTAATAGTCATATTGAAGCAGGGCGGATTGATGTTGTTCAGGTGGTTTATAATATTTTGGAGCAAGAACCTGAATATACATTGTTTCCGATGGCTCAAAAACATCAGGTCGGGATTATAGCACGCTGTCCATTTAGTTCTGGTGCATTAGTTAGTGGCTGGACACACTCTCAAAAGTTTCCACAAGGGGATTGGCGTGGATTATGGACTCCTGATGATTGGGTAGCAAGACAGGTAGAAATGGTTGATTTGATTAAACCAATTGTCAAAGATATTAATTTATCTATGTCAGAGATAGGGTTAAAATATATCCTGAACAATCAAACTGTTACTTCTGTGATTCCGGGTTCCTCAAGTACCGAGCATATTCGTAGGAATGCTTCTGTAGCTAGATTACCTAATCTTTCGGAAGATATATTGCATAAATTGCAGCAACTTTGGTTGGATGGGAAAATACAAGGAACTTATAATGGCGGAGCTTAATAATCTACATTAAAATTTAGTATAAAAGAAACAGTCAGAAGTCAGGAGGGAAGAAAGGAGGAAAGAAGAAAAGTCAAAGATAATTTCAGTATTTCTTCGGTACTGTCAGTTCTTGAATTTTATTTATAACTGACCCGTCCGAACATAGTATAATGCCTAATATCAATTCTATAAATGTTTGCTACAAATAGCTAGGGTATTTCTTAGGAGTCAACCCACCCCTCGCCCCTCCCCCTCCTGGGAGGGGAAGTCAGTCGGACTGAGTCACACGGGAATGGCTTCAATACCAGTTTTGAGCTAGTAAATTCTCTTTTTCTCTTGATGCGCTACCAGGTGCGACTGTCGTAGTCGCGGGGTCGCACCGCTTTATCAAAGGGACATTTCCTGTAAAGTATGCACGACCGCGTCAGCGGAACGGAGTTCTATCGCACTTATTATTCGTAACATTCTTTTTTCAAATTAGTATAAGACCTTGGTTATTCAAGGTAGCAATATTTTTTGAAAATAGTATTACTTCTTTACCACTACCGGAATTTTTACCCAAAAACAACTCCCTACACCAACTTTACTGGTTACTTCAATTTTGCCTCCGTGAACCTGAATCAAGGTTTGAGCGATCGCCATGTCTAACTCTGTTCCTTGTTAGAAAGAGGTTTGTTATGGAATACATTTATTACCATTAACACAAACCTGCTTTCTATACAATTTTATACAATAACACTGGATTTGATATTACCGAAAAATTGTGGGTATGCGCCTCCCCTTTTAAGGGGTTAACGAAGTCATAAGTTATTTTTTTAACGGGGATTTAAGCCTCGCTCCAAAAATATTTCGCTTTAAAAGGCGGGGTTGCGCGACCCAATTATTTTGAGAAAAAAAGAGAATATTTCTGATGTCAAGCCTCCTGATTGCAGAGGTACTGATAACTAATAACTGATAACTATTGAAGAAGGAGACAGGAGACAGGAGACAGGAGACAGGAGGAAAATTACATGGGGATAGTCAACGAAGGGCCGCTCCGCATCTACGCTCCCCCAAGTAATTTTGAACACCCCCGTTGACGGTGGGGTATTAAACCCACAAAGAAAATGATAACTAATAACTGAAATGACCTACCACTATTTTTTTAGTTTAATTTTTCTGGTCAAATACTTCAGAAATTAACTGAATAAATTTGCCATCTTTATCGTATTTAATAATCATTCGTTTATACTTATTTTCAATTACCATCTTACCTACTACCAGTTCAAATTCTTCTCCTATTTTTACCTTTTCAGGAACATTTATAACTATACCATCAGGCAGAAAAAATGTTTGATTTTTACCTGCAGTTGGATCTAACTCAAGTTTTGTCATTTCTGCTTCTTGAGAAATTTGTAAATCGGGAGTCATAGACTGTTTTTGCCCCACCCAATTTCCCGATATATTTTTTAATTCTGCTCCTGGTTTTTGTTCAGGATAACTATTAAGATGTTCGCGAATTTGTGTAAACCCTGTTAACTCACCATTCTCTCCATAAATAGGAACAACGCTAGTCCGAAAATTTTGATGTTCAAAAAATAATTCACAACCAAAACGATGTCCTATTTTTAATTGTGGACACATCCAAGTTTTGGCTTCTTTACTGAAAGATAATGTCCTCATTGATTCAAATGCCGGATGAATCATTCCATCTGGTTGATTAGCAATTTATTTCTCAATTTGCCATTGTTTTTCTTCCGTACTACCATCAGCATAAGTGTAATTATTTTGCTGATTAATTACTGTTTTATCCTGATTTGCTGAGAATTTTCTGATACTTTGAAAGGATTTTATAACTTCTAATTCTAGAGAATATCTAGTCCAAATACCATACCAAGCTATTCCTTCTGGGGTATGATTTCCGAATAGGTTAGTCCAATTTTGTTCTTGTAGATTCATTGCTAATTAATTATTTTGTTTGACTAGAGAAATTATATCAAATAGTAAATTACTTCCGTCGATACTCCACATTCACAACAGAAAAACCCATTTTCAAATATGCCAATAAAAAAATGGGAGGCTTTAGACCACGATTTTTCAGTAAAGTTTTTTAACCAGCTAAATTATTCGTAGCATTCTTTTTTATATTTCATATTAGGCGTTGCATAAATGCGGGATGATTTTAATAGTTTTGTGGAATGAGCATCTTACCCGTTCCCACGCGGAAGTTAAAGGTCAAAAGTATTCCTTGGTAAAGCTTTTAGGATTTTTTAACTGGTTAGTTATTTCTGCCATTCTGCACTAGAGAAATAGAATAGGGGAAAAAGATGGAAATTTACCTCCAAATTCACCATCTCCCTACAGTCCCCACACTTAACTAATAACCCCAAATAACCAATTTCCCAGGGTGGAATGAATCAAAAAATTATAAATTTCTCCAGTTTTCCACAACTCTTGTAGTCGTGTTCCATGATAACCAAATAAAACTAGAAAACAAAAAATCTGAAAATGATGATTTTGAATTAAAAGTACATAAAATGTTCGGATTTTTCGATTATTTATTAATTCCAAAACAATATGTAAAATTGCAATTATAAACACAACAAAAAATACAGGCCCAAATAAATGATAAGCGATCGCCTGACTCAAATTTCCTCGTGCAAATGCCATCAGGGAGCGGGTTAACCCCCATCCAGGGCAAGGAATACCTACATAACGTAAGAGTGGGCATCCTAGAAATGATATTTTCAAACCAAAATTAAATAGGTAACTACCAATAATAGGAAGAAGAGCGATCGCCAGATAAACATATCGCTGACATCGTTCTTTATCTGATAAGAATTCAGAAAACTTTTGCATTTCAACTTATTTATCAAAATAATTGGGTCTAAAACCCCACCTTTTAAGGCGAAATATTTTTGGAGAGTTGCTCAAATCCTCTACTTCCCCTCCTGGGAGGGGTTAGGGGTGGGTTAACTTCTGAGTTCTGAGTTCTGACTTCATTAACGACTACGCAATATATCCCAACCAAAACAACTGAGATAAATTACAATTGTTGCTGCTTGTTGAAAGATAACTAATTCTATAGTTTTGAGCAAAAAATTAGTCTCTGATTGAGAATAAGCAGCCATCGAACCCCCTGCCAGAATAGCAATAAGAATCAAAAAAATTACTTTCCTGTATTTAAGTTTGAGCATTATTCAAATTACTCCTGTAGTTAATCAATATTACTACTTCCTTTGTTGAAAAAACTTTAGGTAAATGCTACATATCCAAAGACAAAGAAAGCTGCAAAAGGAATGATACATATCAACAGTAACCAGGGAGATTTATTCAACTTCTTAAATATTGTTACCCAAGCCATAATTGATTTAATTGCAGCAATGATATTAACACATGGAATATAAGATAAAATTGTCCATAGTACAGGTTTTTCCTCATCAGCAGCTTTGAAAGTAATGTATGTACCTAAAATCGGAATCCAAGCATACCAAGCATCTTCAACATTTAATTTTTGGTAAATCTTATAACAGAAAAACGCCGTTATTAAGTATCCCGCAATAGAAACTAAGTTTATAGCAGTGATAAAAGCATCAACCATAGCTGGGTCTATTTTTTTAAGAGCATCAACCACAGTTGGGTCTATTTCCGGTGGTGGAGTTATTACTTCCTCTGCCGAAAAAATTGGTAACATCATACCAACTGCTGAATTAACTACTAAAAATTCACTCAGATATAACATTTGTCTTAATTGATTAAGGTTAACAAACTGCCTCAGTTTTTTCTGGTTTTTCTAGACATTTTGGCAGTTAATTCGGTAGTACTAGGAATTAATGGTAAAGAAATATTAATTGGGAATTGGGAGTTGTTAAAAACCCTCTACCATAATTATTCACGACTACCTAATTCCTAATAACTTAATAAACCATTTCTTATGAAAAAATCCTCAATATGTTTATAAACTTTAAGATTTTCACTATAACTAAATCCTCCATGTCCACCCCCTGAAATAGTTAATAATTGATTCGGTACATTAACTTGATTAAGTGCTTCATGAAATTTCACAGCATGATTATATGGGACACTTAAGTCAGCATCGCCGTGAACAGTAAAAATTGGTGGGAGTTCAGAATGTATATAATTAATAGGAGAAATACTCTCGGCAATTTCCAAGCGATCGCTCTGGTTGCCCATCCACTCCAGAGCATAATCTCGAATATTCGGCCCCTCAAGTAAATCTTTGACATTCGTAATGCCATACCAATTAACTACCGCAGCTACCTTCAATTCTTCATCAGCAGAAGTAGGTAACATAGCAGTTGTCATGGCTAAATGACCTCCGGCAGAAAAACCACTGACAATGATTTTTTCCGGATCGAAATTGTACTTCTGGGAATTTTTTATCGTCCAACCTAAAGCAGACTGACAGTCTGTTACTGCTGCGGGTGCTAATGACTGTGCTGCCAAACGATACCCCACATTCACAATGGAAAAACCCATTTTCAGATATGGCAATAAAAAAAATAATTCCACTTCTTTTGGGCGGTCTACCCAACCACCACCGTGAATAAAAATAACTACTGGGTGGGGTTTGGTGGTGAGGGACTGATAAATGTCTAATTTTAAATCGTAGTTATTGACAGTCAAATATGTAATCTGTTTATGAATACGATAGTTGTTGAAAAATGCCACAATTTCAGCAGCGGGATTTGATAATATTTTCCAAGTAATTATTGGTAAAAAGTTATAGCCAAGAAATACTGCTTGATATGATGCTTTAGATAGATAATTATTTAACATTTCTGAAAAAGAGGGAGTAGGGAGTAGGGAGTAGGGGGGAAATAATTGATAATTTATGTAAGCATTTCCTAGGTGATGCTGCGCAAACAGCCGTCAGCTATCAGCTATTGTTTTTGCTCTTGCTTTAAACCCTATATTAAGGGATATTATTAAGCCAGAATCTAGTCATAACTAAATTTTACAAAAGCAGGTTACTTTGACCTTAAAGTCTATATTTATTTAAACATTTTCGTAAGCATTCAGCTATCAGCTTCATTCCCTATTTATTCTTGCTTTTTAACCTGCTATAATAGTCAATTTTAAAAAAATTAAAATTATCTATCATTTGCGATACCAATCATCAAAAATAATACTGCAAAAAGGAAACTAGAAAATTTTGCCGAGAGTTGACTTATCTCTAATCTCTTAATTTATCCTTCCTTCTTTATTCTTGCTTTTTAACCAGGGATAATAGTAAGATAGGTATTTTTTCAAATTATCTTTCATTTGTGATACCAATTATCAAAAATCATAGGGCAAAAAGGAAACTAGAAAACTTTGCCGAGAATTAATTTCTCTCTCATCCTAGAAACTATTTATTTACATCATTGTTGACTTTCTCTTAATTTATTCTTCCTTCTTCCTTTTTTAGCTAGTACAATAATAAATTAGATATTTTTTCAAATTATCTTTCATTTGTGATACCAATCATCAAAAATCATAGGGCAAAAAGGAAACTAGAAAATTTTGCTGAGAATTGATTTCTCTCTCATCCTAGAAACTATTTATTTATCAGGACTTACGCAAATACACTACACAAGGGTTATTGGTGCCTTACGCTAGCGCTAACACACCCTACCAATAGCGTTCATGTGTAAGTCCTATTTATATCATTGTTGACTTTCTCTTAATTTATTCTTCCTTCTTCCTTTTTTAGCTGGTACAATAGTAAAATAGGTATTTTTTCAAATTATCTTTCATTTGTGATACCAATTATCAAAAATCATAGGGCAAAAAGGAAACTAGAAAATTTTGATTTATATCCTTCTTATTTCTTCCTTCTTCCTTCTTTCTTATGATTTATTCTTCCTTCTTCCTTTTTAAGCTGCTACAATAACAAATGATAGATATTTTTTCAAATTATCTATCATTTGTGATACCAATCATCAAAAATAATACTGCAAAAAGGAAATTAGAAACTATTTATTTATATCATTGCTTCCTTCTTTCTTCTTCCTTATTCCTGACTTTATATAAATAACTCTCATGCATATTCCTAACTTACATACTTCTCTAGCAACAACACTTCGTAACCGACGACAAAAATTAGCAAAATTAATCAATTTTCCCGTCATACTTTGGTCAGGAAGTCGTAGTCCCCGCAACTTTCCAGCTAATACTTTTCCCTTCCGTCCTAGCAGTCATTTTCTCTATTTTGCTGGACTACCTATTGAAGATGCTGCTATACATTTAGATGGAGAAAAATTAGAACTATTTATGGATAATGCACCACCGAGTAGTCTACTTTGGCATGGAGAAATGCCTAGACGCGATCACCTAGCTGAAATTATTGGTGCTGATGCTGCTTTTCCTATGCAAGAATTGAAATCTCGCGCCACAAATGCTGCGACTATTTATGTGCAAAATTATCCTACTCAAACCACACAATTTAAAACTCTGAATAGAGATATTTCTGCACCTAATAACCCCAAAGAAATTGACTTAGAGTTAACAAAAGCGATTATCTCTTTAAGACTTAGCCATGATGCCACAGCTTTAACAGAAATAAAACAAGCAGTAGCAGTAACTGTAGAAGCTCATAAAGCTGGAATGGCAGCCACCAAAAATTCTAAATTCGAGTCTAATATCCGAGCCGCAATGGAGAGTATTATTATCTCCCATAATATGACTTGTGCTTACTCCAGTATTGTGACTGTACATGGAGAAGTTTTGCACAATGAACAATATCATCACCCCCTACAAACAGGAGATTTACTATTAGCAGATGTGGGAGCAGAAACAAATTTAGGTTGGGCGAGTGATGTGACTCGAACTTGGCCTGTTTCTGGTAAATTTTCTCCCACCCAACGAGATATTTATGATGTAGTTTTAGCTGCTCATGATACTTGCATTGCTCAAATAAAACCTGGTATTGAATATTTAGATATTCATCTATTAGCAGCTCAAGTTATTGCGGAAGGATTAGTAAATTTAGGAATTTTAAAAGGTGAAGCAGAAGACTTAGTAGAAATGGATGCTCATGCCTTATTTTTTCCTCATGGAATCGGTCATTTATTAGGTTTAGATGTTCACGATATGGAAGATTTAGGAGATTTAGCTGGATATGAAATAGGTCGGGAGCGTAGTAGTCGTTTTGGTTTAGGTTTTCTACGATTAAATCGTCCATTAATTCCCGGAATGTTAGTCACAATTGAACCTGCTTTTTATCAAGTACCAGGCATTTTAAATGACAAAGAAATGCGTCAAAAATATCAAGATATTGTGAATTGGGAAAAGCTAGAAAAATTTGATGATGTTCGAGGTATTAGAATTGAGGATGATGTTTTAGTAACTCCAAATGGTGCTGAAGTTTTGACTCAAGAATTGCCTAGTGATATTGATTCAATTGAAAACTTAGTCGAATAATTTTTTAGGTCAATAAATCAATTCAATATCAGCATTTTTAATTTTGGATAAAAATTGTCACAGAAAAAGTTCACTATTTATTCTGTTAGTGGGATTGGTAGAGAATATAACTTACATCTAAAATATTAAAAATCAATATCAATACTAAGAGAAATTAATACATAGACGCACAAACTTTTTTTGAATTTTGTATAACTGACAACTAAAATGACCAATAACCCAAATGCCAAAACCATCCTTATCCTAGCAGCTAATCCTAAAAATACTGCCCCCCTAAGATTAGACCAAGAAATACGAGAAATAGACGAAGGGTTACGCCGAGCTAATAAACGAGACCAATTTCAATTACAACAAAAATTGGCTGTCCGTGCCCGTGACTTTTATCGAGCTATTTTAGATTATCGACCTCATATAATCCACTTTTGCGGACATGGTACGGGACAAGATGGTATTGTTTTGGAAGATGAAATGGGAAAAATGGTGCTGGTTCAGACAAATGCTCTGGCTAGTATGTTTAAATTGTTTGCGAAAAAAAATGTCGAATGTGTACTTTTAAATGCCTGTTATTCGGAAGTACAAGCGGAGGCAATTAGTCAATATGTTAATTATGTTATTGGCATGAATAAGGCTGTAGGAGATAATGCTGCGGTGGCTTTTGCTGTGGCTTTTTATGATGCTCTTGCTGCTGATTATGAGGTGGAGGAAGCTTATGAATTAGGTTGCTCACAAATGATGAGTTACCTAGAACATCAAACTCCAATTTTAAAGAAAAAAGATTTAACTGATACTTCTATAAATGATGAGAATTTAATTACTGATGATCATATAATTCCCCCTAATCCTTATCAAGGTTTATCGGCATTTAAAGAGGAAGATGCCGACTTCTTTTTTGGGCAAGAAAAGTTTGTGAATAAGTTAGTTGAAGTAACTCATAAACAACCTTTAATTGCTGTAGTTGGACCTAGTGGTAGTGGTAAATCTTCTTTGGTATATGCGGGATTAGTTCCTCAATTGAGAACAGAAAAAAAATGGTTGATTGAATCATTTCTTCCGGGAAAAGAACCGTTTTTATCTTTGGCTTTTGTGTTGGTTGGACAATTGGAACCGGAAGCGGGTGAAACGCAAAAATTGCGGGAGGCGACGGGATTAGCAAGTGATATGCAGGAAGGTAAAATCACTTTTTCACAGGTAGTTAATCGCATTTTAGAACGTAATCCAGGTCAACAATTATTGTTAATTGTTGACCAATTTGAAGAATTATATACCCTTTGTCGGGAGAAAGAAAAACAGGAACGTTTTGCTGAAGCATTGTTAACAGCTATTAGAGAAGAAAATGTTAAACTGGTTTTAACATTACGGGCGGATTTTTATGGATATGTGCTTTCTTATCGTCCGTTTCGAGATGCTTTGCAGGAATATACGCCACAGTTACTTAGTTCGATGAAACGGGAAGAATTACAACAAGCAATTGAATTACCTTCTCAAAAATCAGAGGTACAATTAGAGGCAAAATTAACAGAAATAATTTTGGATGATGTGGGAGAAGAACCCGGAAATTTACCATTATTAGAATTTGCTTTGACTCGGTTGTGGTCAAAACAGGAAAACCGAGTATTAACTCATCATGCTTATGAGGAAATAGGAGGGGTAAAAAAAGCGATCGCTAATCATGCAGAACAAATTTTTCAACAATTAAAAGAGACAGAGAAAAAACAGGCAGAGCGAATATTTGTACAATTAGTACGTCCGGGGGAAGGTACAGAAGATACGAGGCGTGTTGCTACCCGTGGGGAAGTGGGAGAAGATAATTGGAATTTAGTCAGTTATTTGGCGGGGTATCAAGCGAGGTTGGTGGTAACGGGGAGGAATGAACAGGAAAATACGGTGGAGGTAGTGCATGAAGCCTTAATTCGAGAGTGGGGAACTTTGCGGGATTGGATAAATGCTAGCAGGGAGTTTAGAACATGGCAGGAACGTCTGCGGGCGACAATGAGTTATTGGCAAGAGAATAACCGAGACCAAGGAGCTTTATTGCGGGGAGTGGCACTCGCTCAAGCACAGGAACAACTGACACAACGTCAGGAGGAACTTTCCCCAGACGAAGTAGAATTTATTCAGTTAAGTCAGCAACTGCAAGAGCAGGAACAAAAAAGAAAACAACGGCAACGTCAACGGATATTTGCAGGGTTGGTTACATTTTCTGTGATAATTTCTCTACTTGCTGTGTGGTCAGAAATGCAACGACGGCAAGCTGTCCGCAGCGAACGCAAAGCTGAGATGAGAGAGTTAAAAACTCGCATAATTTCAGGAGAGAGAACTTTAGATCTCCAGTTAGCAGCGCTGAAACTAGAGCAACAAGCAAATGGCAGCACAGAAAACATACAAACCACCGATATTCTGCAACAAACTGTTAACTGGGAAGGATATAAAGAAATCAATAGCTTAGAAGGACATGAAAATTATGTCATAGGTGTAGCATTTAGCCCCAAGGGAGATTTAATTGCTTCTACAAGTTGGGATAACACGGTAAAACTGTGGAAACCAGATGGCACTTTGATACATACTCTCACCGGACATGAAAATTATGTCATAGGTGTAGCATTTAGCCCCAAGGGAGATTTAATTGCTTCTACAAGTTGGGATAAGACAGTGAAACTGTGGCGCTTTAACCAAGATGACTTGACAGCTCATGCTTGCCAGTGGATGAGTGACTACCTGAAAAACAATCCCAATGTCACGGAAGAAGAGCGTCGTCTCTGTGGAGTAGAAGCTTCGGTAACGGCTTTGTTTTTCCAGGGTGAAAAGTTAGCAGCAGAGGGAAAAGTTGACTCAGCTATTTCTGCTTTCCAAAAGGCTGTTAAACTTGGCTCTAATTTTCCCTTTAATGCAGCAATAGCAAAGGAGTTAGCACAGGAGAATAAAGTAAAAGAAGCGGAGAAGTTATTGAGGGCGTTTATCAAACTGGATGACAATATTGATTTGTTGCCAAAAACGGAAGTTAAAGACCAAAACCCAGTATTAGTAGTGCGTCAGTTTCAAGCAGAAGGGAAAGTAAAAAAGGCAGTGCAATTGATCAAAGACCGGAAAATTGAGGAAGCAATAAATAAGTTTAAGGAAGCTCAAAAGTTGCAGTCTGATATTGACCTGAATTCAGACACGGAGGAAATAGAAATAGATGCAGAAGCAGTGGCGAAAAAATTAGCTGCTCCGGGTAAAGTAGAAGAGGGAAAATATTTAGCCAAAGATGGAAAAATTGAACAGGCAATTTCTTTGTTTAAGGAAGCTCAAAAGTTGCAGTCTGATATTGACCTGAATTCAGACACAGAGGAAATAGAGAAAAATCCAGAAACAGTGGCGAAAAATTTCGCTGCTCTTAGTAAATTAGAAGTGGGAAAAACATTAGCAAAACATGGAGAAATAGACGAAGCAATTAATCTTTACAAAGAAGCAAAAAAATTAGATTCAGAGTTAGAAATAACTGCTGATGATTGGAGTTACATTTGTCATCGTGGTAGCTTATATAATCGAGCCAAAGATGTAATGTTTGCTTGTGAAAAAGCAGTTAAAATCGCGCCGGAAAATGGAGGTTTTATAGGTAGTCGTGGTTTGGCACGGGCATTAACAGGAGATTTTCCTGGAGCTATTAAAGACTTTGAGGCGTATATTAAATGGACGGAAGATGATGAGTTCAAAGCACGACTACAAGGCTGGGTTGATGCTTTAAAAAAAGGGGAAAATCCTTTTACAGAAGAGGTGTTGGAGGAGTTGAAGTAGAAGTCAGAAGTTTTGATGAAGTTGTAAGTTTTTTTAATAATCAACAAATTTCAATGCTTGTACTTTCCATCTATGTAAACCGGATTTGGTATCAGGAGGAATTACAGAGGATGTAGTCCGAACATGGGGTAGGGGCGGGTTCATCTGATAATCTGTAATATCATGTCCGGATAATTAGGGTTTGCTGAAAAAGTCTTATGGGTAAGGGTAGGAGACAGGAGACAGGAGACAGGAGACAGGAGAAATGGGAATGAGCGAGGAGGTAAGAGGAAGAATAATCAAGGGATTATTCTGCGCAACTATGAGCCTAAAATGCGCTCTTTTTTGAACCATTACGACCATTAAGCTTGGACTTTTTTTTACTAAAAAATGCGCTCAACCTTAAGCATTGACATATAAAGACTTTAGCCTGTTTGGGGTAAAAAAAAGTGCAAGCTTTTCAGTCTAAAACGCTCAAAAAGTTAGTATTTTAGGCGCATAGTTGGGCAGAACAATCTTGGGAAAATTCTTACTCCTACCTCCTCGCTCATTCCCATTTCTCCTGTCTCCTGTCTCCTGTCTCCTGACTCCTACCTCAACAAAAAGACTTTTTCAGCAAACCCTAATTATACTTTAATATTTATCCTGAAAAATAGCTCCACGTTTAACTAACTCTTGCTTCATTTCTTCATTAATTCCTAAATTTTCACCAAATATAGCACCTTCTAATTCTGCACCTTCTAGGTTAATTTCTCTTAAATCAGCTTTCAATAATTTAGTATTTTTCAAGTTAGCATCCATCAGATTTGCCATTTTCAATTTTGCATTTGATAATTCTGCATCACACAGTTGTGCTTTTAGCAATTTAGCTTCATTTAATGAAGCACCTTTTAAGATAGCATTAAATAATAAAGTGTTGCTTAAGTTAGCACCTTGCAGATTAGAATTAGACAAATTGGCTTTGATCAAATTAACATCTGTCAGATTAGCATTAGTTAATTTACTATTGGAGAGATTAGTATTGCTGAGGTTAGCATATCTGAAGTTAGCATATCTGAGGTTAGCATCTGCTAAATTAGCATTTCCCATATTAGCGCCTTTCAGGTTTGCATATTCAAGGTCAACACTATTTAAAGTTCTACCATAAGCGCCATGATTCACAATATCCCAAACAAGATACCACTTATCATCTAATTCCGTTGCATAATTAATTTTTACTCCCCTGAAATTAACATGATTTAAGTTAGCATTTATCAACTTTGCATAATTAAGATTAGTATCACTTAAATTAGCACCTTCTAGATTAGCACCTTCTAGATTAGCACCTTCTAGATTAGCTCGATTCAATTGAACTCTAAGAAGGTTAATTTTAGATAAATTAGCACCTTTTAAATTAGAATCTTTAAGGTTAACATCTGTTAAATTAGCATAACTAAAATTAGCACCTTCTAGATTAGCTTCGCTGATGTTTGCTTCATCAAGTTGAGCATAACTAAAATTAGCATCTGTGAGATTAGTATTTCTGAGATTAGTACGAATTAAATTAGCATTAGTAAAATTGGCTTTAATTAATTGTGCATCTGTAATCTCACTACGCCAAAGATTAGCATTCTCTAGGTTAGCATTCCCTAGGTTAGCATCTCTCAAACTTATCCCTCTAAGGTCTGCGCTCTTTAAATTAACATTATTAAGGTTGGCAAACCACATTATTGCCCCACTCAGATTAGCATGACTTAGATCGCTATTACTAAAATTAGTTCTTTTGAGGTTGGCACAAATTAGATAAGCGTCCCTGAGAATAGCTTCAGTGAAATTAATATCATTTAGATCGCAAAGACTCAGGTCAGCACACTCAAGACTTATACCAGTAAAATTGTTAGTCAATTTTTGATTGCTAGTTTGAGCACTATCATTAATTAGTTTCTGCAGTTGATCAAGTGATTTTTGATTTGCCATATAGAGTTACTCTTTCACACTAATAGGATGTTATTTAAAAGCCATCGCTAGAGTTAATTTAGTCAAGTATAATTCTGAATAATTACACTTTGACTAATAGAATTATAATCTAGTAAACTTTCTCATGGTTAGTTTTTACCATTTCATCTGAACTCTCAAAAATTACTAAAAAATCATCAGCTAGGATAAACAGAAGAATCTCAGAAAGAATACAAAATCAATCAGATTAATAATTATTAATTAAATGATTTGGCGTTGGTGATTTGAGGTATGATATCTTTTCCTAATAAGAGCCATATAGAACTCCGTTCCGCGCTCCATGATTATGCTGATGCAACACTTCCCATTAACATTTCCGGTAGCATTTTGACAGGAAAGTTGTGCGCCAGCAAACAAAAAACTTTCTTCTTCTACTCCTGTTTCTTCTTCTTTCTTCCTTCCTGACTCCTGACTCCTAAATAATTAAGATTAATATCATACACGCGCTTCAGCAACGCCGATGATTTTTTCTCTGATTCTAATTATCCTCAAAAAACGCTCCACGACTAATTAAATCTTGCTTCATTTCATCAGATAAACCAGAATCATGCCATAACCTAGCATTCTCTACTTTTGTATTCTGAAAATTAGCTCCTTTTAAATTTGTTAATGCTAATCCAGCTTGACTTAGATCGGCATCAGTTAAATTAGTATTACTCAAATCTGCATCACTTAAATTGGCATTACTCAAATTAGCTTCACTCAAATTTGCCCCACTCAAATTTGCCCCACTCAAATTAGCTAAAGCTAGACTAACACGGCGCAAATTTGCCTCAGTTAAATCGGCATTACTTAACAATGCTCCACTCAAATCTGCTCCACCTAAATTCACTTTTCCAAGATTAGCTTCACTCAAATCTGCATCACTTAAATCTGCACCCCGTAGATAAGCTCCATACAAATTTGCACCACTCAAATCAACGCCACATAAATTAACTCCTAATAACTTAGCTCCTGCAAAATCTAAAGCAGGATTTATATCAGCGATACTTGCTAACTCCAGTAAATTTTCTGTATTAGCTTCAACCACTTTCTTTATTATTATTCTAAACTCTGAAAAATCACAACCTGCAGTCGTTGCAGACAATATCAAAGTTTGTAATTCCTCTGAAGATTTGTATTGCAATGACTCAGAAGTTAAGTTAGAGTCAAATTTTTGCGATCGCAACCAAAGCACCAATTTTCTTTCTAGCACAGCGAGTTGATTGGGGCTAATATTATGAGGCCATAATCCTTCAATTGCAGTCATAGAATCAACAATTTTCTCAGCTATATTTTTAATTGTTATAGCAGTTTTCACTACCGGAAAATCAGTTTAGAGTCAGGAGTCATAACTCAGGAGTCAGGAGTCATAACTCAGGAGTCAGGAGTAGGGAAGTAGGGGGGACTTGGAGTGGAAAAAACTGTGAGCAGGAAAGAAACCGAAGTACATCCTCTTTCTTTTAATTGGAGCTGAGGCGATCATAGCTGACATTATTACAGTGCTTTTGCTGATTGATAAACCACATCGTCATAACTAAAACCCTATAGGGGCGTTTTGCTCCGCAACATATAAAGCGGAAACTCTACGTCAGCGAATGGCCATTTGCTAGCGCACAACTACGTTAACGCCCCTACTTGTGGTATACCGAAATGAAAACCGCTACAGGTAATTTGTTCCCAGTTCAATAGACTTGTCGCTTTATAACTTAAAAAATACCTAAAAACCTTGTTCTGTAAGGATTGTAGCTATTGGAAGGCAATAATGCTTGGAATTATTGCTCTGTCTAGCTTAGAGTGATTTTTTCCCTTTATTTAGCGACAACTCTAATCAATACAATTACGGTTGAAGGACTGCCGATAAATAATAATAATTAATAATTAACAATTACCTCTCCTTCAAAGAAGGACATTGACTAATATCATTTCTCATCCATAAAAAATGCGATATTTAGTAACTATTCCATCACCCCATCTCCATCAATACTTCTGCTCAATTACTTAGCTTTGAACCATCTTACTTATACCTAAAATCAGCAACGCTTATTTTTCTATTCTGAAATCTCAAATAATGCCCCTTGTTTCAACCATTCCTGCCTTTGATGTTCAGAAATACCTATATTTTGAGCAAATATTGTCTTCTCTAAAATTGCATCTTTTAAATCTGTCCGTTTTAAATTAGCTCCATATAAATTGGCCCCACTTAAATTAACTCCACTGAGGTCAGCATTTTGTAAAGAAGCATTACTTAAATCTACATTGACTAATTTAGCACTGGGCAGATAAGCACTACTCAAGTCAGCACCACTGAGGTTAGCATTGCTTAAATCGGCACGAGGTAATTTTGTCCGCAAATCTGCATCTTTGAGATAAGCTTCTACAAGTTTAGCATCTCGTAAATTAGCATTACAGAGATTAGCTTTACTTAAATTGGCACCATTAAGATTAGCTCCACTTAAGTCCGCAAGGGTTAAGTTAGCGCCACTGAGATTGGTCTTTTGTAAATTTGCCCCAACAAAATTAGCATATTGGAGGTCTATCCTACTTAGATCGCTACCTGCAAAATCTGCCGTAAAATTTAGAGCTACAGTTTGAGCAATTTCTGTAAAGTTATTGCCCAGTTGCTTTGATAATAATTCTTTGGCGATCGCTATCTGTTGTTGCCTACATTCTTCTGCCTTTCCATCATCCTTCATTGATTGGTATACTAACCGGAGATTAAACAAAGCATCCCCTTGGCTAATATAATTATCTATTTTTTTCGCAAAAGCTAACTGCTGTTGATAACATTCTTTGGCCTGGGCAAATTCTCCCAAACCATGATAAGCTATCCCTAAACTGGAGTAGGCTTGTTCGCAACCAAATTCGTCTTGCATTTCTTGAGCGATCGTCAAACGTTTTTGTTGATATGCAACTGCTTGTGAATAATTTTCTAGAGCATAATAAGCATTTCCTAAATTACCTAAGGCTTTTCCTTCTCCTTCTCGGTCTTGAATTTCTCTGGCAATATTTAAGTGTTGTTGATAATATTCTATGGCTAAGTGATAATCTAATAATGTGTTATAAGCAACACCTATATTTCCTAAAGCTGCAGCTTGTTTACGGCGGTCGGAAATTTCTTGGTAGATAGCTAATGCCTCTTGCCAAGATTCCAAAGCTGCTTCAAATTTATGATTTTGATATTGATATATCCCTTGTTTGAGCAGTTTGTCTCCTATTTCAGTCATATTTTTACAGTTTTTTTTACAGTTCCTTAAAAATACTATATTACCCTAGTTTAATGTCTTTTTTAATTCTACAATATAGCACGCTAAATAGTTGACTATACTAAGTGTCTAAACAAAATTAATTACATACTTTGTACCAAAATAATCAAGCAGTTTTTTGAGATAATTAAGTAAATTTTGCCTGCTCTGAGGCACATCAAATTCAATCCATTGATATTTAATAAATTTCCAGATAATCTCAGTTAAGTTTGGCTGAGGCGAGTCAGTAGGTAACCCAAAAATCTGGAAATTTATTGACCGAAAAATTATGGTCAATAGCCTCCCTTTTTAAGGAAAAAACAGTCCTTAGTGGAGCTTCCCGTAGGGCGGGATGGCTCCAAAACCTGTGACATATAAAATCGACCAAGATAAAGAGAGTATTCCAGATTTTAAGCCTCCTTATTGCAAGAGGTACTGTTAACTTATAACTGTTAACTGATAACTGAAATTACTCCCATTTCTCTTGCTTTTTCATGAAATTATTACTTTTTTTGAATTGAGGTTTTATCCATAATGATTACTGTAGGTTTAGACAAATTGTAACTATAGTCATTTCAGTTTAGATTGAGACAAGGGTTTATTGCAGCAGAAGGGTTTCAGCCGAAAAAGTGTTTCATTATTATTTGAAATGACTATAAATTTATCTCCAAACTCTATGACTATTTGACTGTCGAACGTGCCTCGATTAATTTCATAATATAATTCATTTTTACTATTCATTAACTCTAAAACATTAATTCTTTTACTTTGACAACTTTTAGCAGTTATTGTTATATGAAATACTCAAATTTTTGCTACAAATACCCACGGCTGTTTCAAGGATTCATAAGTCAGGAGTCAGGAGTCAGTAGGAATAGCGTATATATCATTTATTAGAGTTATTAGAGTCCAACTCTGTTTTTAGTCAAATCGACATTTCTGGGTAAAGTTTTTTAACCAAATAAATTATTAGTAGCATTCTTTTTTATATTTCATATTATTCCTTTTTCCTGTCAAGTATCAGGAATATATGGCATCACAGAGAACCCACTTTTATCTCAATATCTCAAGTCAATTTCTCCTTTTTCATCTTGGTCTTTCAGTTCTAATAGTTAGGCATATTTACTTCTAATTCTCAACTATCAGGGGTTTTGCTCCCTCCTATTTATCACTCTTTTTCAGAACATATTCAATTGGCAGAATAATTATTTTGATCGCTTATTTGATCACATCTATTCCTCATTGTTGATAAATTTTGATCGCCACTTTTCTGAGTTTTTTTGCCTTGATTTGACTCACTGTTTTACTTGGTATTTTTGTGCCTCACTTAATTTCGGTTTCCGACCTCTTCCTATTTGATTATATAACCCTAAAAAACCAGGATTTGCCATATTTTCAACTAATTATAAATAGTTATGCTGCTAACTACAAAGATTTTTATTAATTCTGGGATAGAAAATACCCAATCGCTCAATACTATAAATTAACTTCTCTTTCTCAATTGTGGGAATTGGCTGGAGGAACTTACTGTGAGAACATAGATTGATGATCGACCTTATAAAGGTAAATGTTTTTTCTACTACTGCCTTCTGGAGCTGCTATAATTACTCAACTTAATTAACCATAATTTATGTTGTATATTATAGTCATTTCCGCTTAATTAACGACCGTAAATTTCTGAGGTGCTAGGTAGTAGGTGGAAATGTTCAAGAATTGGTAGTCCTGTATATGTAGTGATATGTTAATATCAGCCATCAATTTCTGACATTAATCTCTGAAATATTGAACTTCGGCCTAGTTGAAAATCAAAATTTTATTTGGTAGGCGATTGCTAACACAAAGCTCCGCTAACGCTGAATATAACCAACCACTAAATTATGAATAAATCCACCCTAAATATCATACCAAAAATCATCCTAATATACAGTTCAACAATTTTTCATTCACATCTAATCCCATGCAAAATAATCATTTAATTTGTCCAAGCTGTGGTAGTAGCCATATTATTAAAAACGGGACAATTAATCATAAAAAACAGAAAGATCAATGTCAAACCTGTAAAAGGCAATTTGTCCCCAATAACTCCAAAGTATACATCAACAATCACTCCCATTGAATTGATTGATAAATTATTACTAGAAAAAATCAGTTTGGCTGGCATTATTCCGATAACAGGTGTATCTGAAAAATGGATGCAAAACTATGTCAATCGTAAGTATGCTGAAGTTTCACAGTCTGTTCAATGTACTAAAAAAAAACCGGGAGACTGACCATTGAGTGTGATGAAATGTGGTGATTTGTTGGGAATAAAAACAACAAACAGTGGTGATGGCTAGCAATTGATATAGGAACTAAAGAAATTGTGGGTTTCTTTTAAGGAGAAAGACCAGAAAAAGGTGCAAGTAGATTGTGGAATTCATTGCCTGGTATCTATGGGCAATGTGCAGTTTATTATACAGATTTTTGGTCAGCTTATGATCTGATTTTTTCTGATTGTAGGCATAAATCAGTAGGAAAGGAAACTGGTTTAACTGCTCATATAGAAATATTAAATAATACTTGACTTCAAAGAATTTCTCGTTGAGTCAGGAAAACTTTATCTTTCTCTAAAAAATTAGAAAATCATTTGGGAGCTACGCGCGTATTTCATTCATGATGATCATCAAGCGATCGCTTCACCATAATTTGATCACTATATATACAGGACTACCCAAGAATTAATTATTAATAATTAATTCTTGAAAAGAAGAGGATTGACTAATCATGAAAATTTTTATTTATTATCCCCTTAAAAGGGGAGGCTTTAAACCACAATTTTTCGATAAAATTGATAATTTATGGATAATAATTGATTTTATTTTAAATTTTTGAAGAGGTCTATTATATCAAGCCTGATTAATTAGCCAAGGGTAAAAATGTGATCTCTGATAAATTTCTTCCTGTGCCCTGTTCCCTGTTCCCTAAAATTTTTATTGTGGAAATTCAAAGATACATAATATTATTGGCATTGTTTCTGTTTATTCCAGTGAGTACAATTGCCTTTTTTGACTCCACTAATTGCCTGTTTACGACTCTCAAACAATTCTAAAATTCCATCAATAATTATTTTTACTAAATCTTGGTTACAGCCATCAATAAAATCTTCAGGAGAAATACTTTTTTGAAATAATTCTTTAGTTCTTTCCCTTTGTTTTTTTACTTCTTCAAATCCTATATATATAACTATAAATGTACTCAATGGTGAGTTTCTCATATCATAAGCGGCATTTTGACATCGCCCGTCTGCCAACAAAGTTAATACTTCACGTTCCAGACTATTTTTAGGCTGATAAGGATTATTAATATCTGGTAAAAAACTCTCCAAATGAGCCGGATTAAATCCTTGAGTTGGCAATTCTCCAATCATTGTAGAAAGAGGTATATTCAAGCCCAATCGCATAGATAATGCTTCAATAAAACCTAGAGTAAAAATTTTACTTCCTAGATAAATTTTAGCAATTTCAAGATTTTTCTTTGCCTGATTAACCCAAATTATGTAAGTTTTTTCATTGGGTTCTCCATCAAATCTGCGAAAAATTAAATCGGGATTTAAAGATTTAATAAAACCTTCAGTTTTTTCTAAAGCAATTCGGTACTCAGAAATAGTGTATGAATTACCATTGATGAGATTGTGGTTAGTTTCTGGTAATAAATTCCAGGTATTATCTAGAAAAATTGAACTAGGTGAACCAAAGCCAATAACATCTCGATTAGATAGTCTAACTGATTTTTTAATTGTTTGATATAGTTCAGCATCAGTTAAATTAATATTCCACTTAATATTAGTTTCTTTAAGTCTTTGATAAAGACGTTCAGTAGCAGTTAAGCCATTTTCTGAAATAGGTTGAAATGGAATACTAGCTTCAATACAAGCAGCGATTTTAAATAGATGTTTAGTTGTCAAAAATTTTTCCATTGCTTTGGTCGCAACAACAGCGCTCATAAATTCATTTTGCCCACCAAAAGGTAATAAAATCTGACCAGCAAAAAAACCAAAAATAGATGCTATTATTTCAAAAATTTTATCTTTCGGCAATTCATTTGTTTCCCGAATTTTTAATTTTCCTTGTACCTCTTTAATATAAGGAGTAATGTAATAGCTGAGATTAAAATTAACACTATGATCTATTTGTAGATAGACTACATCATGGAATAAAGCAGCTAATACTTCTATTGCATCCTGTGAACCTCCCACTTCAAAGATATGATTTGGAGTATGAAAATAACGCCAAGGACTCATCATTGGTTGCACAACTAACTCGGCAATTTCAGCAAGTTTTTCTGATTGAACTTCTACCTGTAATTTCCCAGTTGCCCATTTCAATTTTTCTAAGCATCGTTGATATTCATATTCAAAATTCATAATTTTTTGATTCCTTATTTATGAATAAAATGTTGTACTTTACTAAGTTTTCCTTTCTCAGATATATCGCTAGATTTTTTTGATGTGGCTGTTCTATAACAATTTTTTTTAGCTCTCGGAAATAGCGTTATTGATACTAATTCGTCAAAACTATATGACATAAGTTGTACAGTTTATTTGATTTTTTTGCCTACCTTTCCCTATCTCAATTTTTTATAGTGCTTTGCAGATAACTTTACCAATTTTATATGAGACTGCATAGAATTAGGTTTAGGTGTTAGGTGTTAGGTTTGATACCAATTTTATGTGAGGCTGCACAGAATTATGAAATTTATTAACAAGTCTTTCTCGATCTACACTCAATTCTGATTAAAATATTATTCTATGCAACTTCTTATGAATTGGGTATTAATTCTTAAAAACTTGACCAATAAAAATATTTAAAGCTTCAGAATAGGCAAAAATAACAACTAATTTTAATACCAAATACTCTCATCTCTATTTAGCTATTCCCTATTCCTCACTTTCTAAAATTGAGAAATATGTACTTCATAAAAGTGATAAATTCCACAAAATTTAAATCAAACTTTCTTGCTCCCGATCAAAATTATTCCTAGAAGTCAAAATTAATAGTTGACTTTTCACTACAAATTAGGTTAAATTATCAACTATAAACATTACAATTGGCTTAATCCTTACTAAAATTTCACCTCCATTAAAGTCTTCCAAGCAAAATGTGGTAAAGCCAACATTCGTCGCCAGCGCCAAGGTTCTTGATAAAGTCTATACAACCACTCCAAAGAATTGTTACAAAACCAATCAGGCGCTCTTTCCTTCACCCCAGCCCATATATCCAAACTACCACCAATACCAATCCAGACTGCGTGAGGACAAATATGTTTATGTTCTGCAATCCACAACTCCTGGCGAGGTACTCCCAAACCTACAAATATTAGTTTTGGCTGTAACTGCTCTAAAGTACTTAGCAATTCTGTTTCTTCTGCCGGAGATAAATAACCATGCTGACAAGCAAACGCTAACTCTGACACTTTTTGTTGCCAAATGTCTGCCGCTTTCATAGCTACCCCTGGTTTTCCTCCATAGAAAAATACCAAGTTGTCTGGATTCTGTCTTGGTACTTGCCACAAAATACTCTCTGCTAATTCAATACCAGGACAACGCTGTACAGATTTACCCTTAAGCCTTAAGTATAGAACAACACCTGCCCCATCAGGAACTACCAATTCAGCTCGACGGATTATCTCAGCCAAGACGTGATTTTTCTCTCCCTGCATAACCATTTCAGCATTTAGTGTCACTACATGAGTTCCCAGTCCCTTCTCTAATCGAGAAAGTAAATAACCAGAGTAGTCATCAATACAATGTATTGGTAAACCTAGGACAAAATTTTTTGCAGGTAGACCAAGTGCGGACTCAGAATTTTTTTCACTCATATTTATTTTGATTTTATTGATTTATTTTTTTGTTTTACTATCCTCAATACCTACTGATTTAGATTAGTTGATTCCGCTCTTTCAGGCTAGTGCTTAACGACTTTCTTTCACCCTGATGCCATATCAAGATTTTCCAATTTTAGAAACTTAATCTATAATCAATCGAACAGAATCAACTACAAAAATATTGTTGTATTCTGACAAGTAACGCTTTTGTGAAAATTAGTGTTTATGAATCTTAAACCAGGAGTTGTCCTTCAAAAAGGAAAATATACTATTGATAGTATCTTAGGCCAAGGAGGCTTTGGTATAACCTACCGAGCTATTCATCATCAACACAATCAAATTGTTGTCCTGAAAACCCTGAATGAAAGTCTACGCCATCATCAAGATTTTGCTAAATTTAAACATCAATTTATAGATGAGGTTCATCTTCTGACAAACTCTAGACATCCTAACATCGTTAGAGTGTGGGACTTTTTTGAGGAAGAGCAGTTCTTCTTCATGGTAATGGACTATATTCCTGGTCAAAATTTGGCTGATTTAATACAGTCTGGCCATAAACTTCATCCCAACGAAGCTATTGATTATGTACATCAAATTGCTTCAGCTTTATCAGTAGTTCACAAAAATGGTTTTTTACATCGGGATATACAGCCTAAAAATATTATTAGGCAACAGGGAACTAATACAGTAATACTCACTGATTTTGGTATTACCTGTGACTTAACTGCTGGAATTAGGCAAACTTATACTAATTTATTTTCTGTGGGATATGCAGCACCTGAACAGTGCGATCTAGAACAAAAGTTAACTCCCGCAGCAGATATTTATGCTTTGACTGCTACATTATACTATTTACTTACTGGTAAAGCTCCTACTCCTGCAGCTTTAAGGCTCAGTGATGAAGCTATTCCTCAAACACTTATAGTGTCTACAACTGAGCTAAGATTACTGGAAACGAATCTTTCTCCAAATATTGAGAATGCGATTATCAAAGGATTGGAAATAGACCCTCAAAAACGACCTCAAACTTTGGATAATTGGTTTGCACTACTGTTGGATAAGTCGGAGATTTCACAGGTAAGTAAACAAAAATACCAAGTAAAAGAAAGTTGTTGTGAAGTTAATAGTAATTATGGCTTGATGGATACTAACTTTAAGTCAAATATGAATAATAAAGTTAAAAATGATTTTAGCAATCAATCAAAAATCAAGAATTATCACGAAAATAAAGCACCAATTAATATTTTAAAAAATTGTTCTTTGGAAAAGAATTTTAATTGGATTAATCAACTTTCTTTGCAATTAACAATTTTTTTAGTGTTTCTATTTACAGCAGCAACTTTTGGGTGGATAGGTTTTGATATTACCCTTCGTTATAGTTATGCAAAAGCTAACAAAAAAACAGTATCTTTAACGGCAGGTAATTTACTAGAAACTCTGAATAATGAGTCTGAATATGCTTTCAGAGAGCACGATCCATCTAGCCCTCTTTTTGATTCTCCTTCGGTAAAAACTTACTCTACAACTCCACCAAAATTGAACAAATTGCCTAAACCTTATGTTGACACAGATGAAGTTTTTCCTAATAGTGGGTCTAACTCTTCTGGGGAGAATTACCAGTCATATCAACCATATTATTCTTCTGATTTAAAAATTCAAATACCTAGCCACAATTATTCTGTCAATGAAGAAATTTATTTGTCAGAAAAATTAGACTATCCTTCTGACCATCAATCTAAACCTCTTGAGTATAACTATCAAAAATATCAACAACAAAATCAGTATCCTAATGACTACTATTAATTTGATTTTTTACAGATAAATTATAAATTCAATTTTTGAAGCAATGTTTGTAGCAGTATTTTTCACATTTTAGTTAATGCTAAAAATTACATACTTTATACCACATCTGAATACTTGCTATCGTGAGCGATCGCTACTCTAAAAAAATATACAATAATTCAGCTAACAGCTATTTATATCAATTATCAAAAATCATACTATAAAAATCAAATTAAAAAAATCTGCATAGTAAAGAGTCGATCAAATCCTAGTTGCCATCTATCTCTATCATTATTTCTTATTTTTTTTCTTTCTTTATTTCTTATTCATCCCTCCCTTTTCCATAATTTTACTATTGTGGTATTAGATAGATAGAAATAGAATTAGTATTTAGAGTAGATAAATATACTTGTATTCTATAACACTTTAATACTGGGAAGATTTTCATTAATTATTGGACATGGCCTGTAGGATAATTATACTCCTACAGCACTTTTTAGGATAGTAAGGTACGCTTTTAAGGCTAATCTTTTTTCCCTACTCCCTACTCCCTAAAGTCCTAAAATTTTGTACCTTATCAACTCCAAAACTGCTGTAATATCATGTCCGTTTAATTAGTAATAGTAATAAAAAACTTTCTTCTTCTCTTCCTTCTTCTTCCCTCCTGACTCCTGTACGTCGCTAATCCGACGGCTGGATCCCCTACCTGACTCCTCCGTAGTTATTTCTAAGTATTTAACCGGACATGATATAACACATCTGCAAGTTCAGATTGGAAAAATAAAACAAAGGTAGACATCTTGCTACCTGCAAGATACGGATATTTATAAGATGATGTGATACAATACTTTACAATCAGCATAGTTTTAATAGACAACTGAGATAATTAGGTCTCAAAAACTGGAAAAGATTAACAAATCAAGTAAATAAATTAGAAGTATTTTAACAGGGTGGTGATTAAGGTATTTTTATAGTAAATATATAGTAAATAAATCAAACATCAAGCATTAAAATTTGCTTAACAACCATTAGCATAATTGAAAAATCAAGAGAAACCTTGTTAAGTAAGTAAAAATAAAGATAAGCCTTGCTTTTCCAGAAAATATCAATCAAAATTAATTAGTAAATTTTCAACATAGACAACTTTGAATTATGAGTAAATCACCACTTCATGCCTTTTTCGTTGGTAGAGCTATTGCAGAAGGAGTTTACGAACAACTAGAAAATGTTGTTACCAACTCTCTTAGTACACTAGGAAAATTTGATGCAGAGCAAAGAGAGAATTTGCGAAGTTTCATTGAACAAGCATTAGAAAGAGCAGACCGGGAAGCTCAAGCAGAAAATAATGTCAGTAGCTCCAGCAACTTAAACTATCAACCCAAAGACCTACAAGCTATAATCGACGACTTAAGAGCTGAAGTCGCTCAAGTTAGATCGGAACTACAAAAATATCGTAGTGGTTCTGTCTAAAGACAACCCAACCGCTAATTTTGTCCATTGCTATCAGCAAATCTTTAAATCATATCACAAATTATTATATACTGCTACTGTGTCTGTTCTCCTTGATGACAACATCATTAACCGCAAGGGACAAGCTAACTATACAACTGGAGGCTCAATGACCAAAGCCTCCACAAAATCCTATAGTGATAAAGCTTATCGCTGGAATAGAGAAAATTATTCTCGCCAGCGTCGTTACATTGATATTTGGGCTTTTTTTCTCACCTGGCTAACCTGGCTATGGGTAGACAAAAAAAATTGGAGCTACCGAGGGGGAGTAACAGAAGAAAAGAAAAATCTCAGACGTCGCAAACAAGCAATTTGGGTACGAGAGACAATGCTAGAATTAGGTCCCACCTTCATCAAGTTGGGACAACTATTCTCTACCCGTGCAGACTTATTTCCTGTTGAGTACGTCGAAGAGCTTTCAAAACTCCAAGATAAAGTCCCCGCTTTCAAATACGAACAGGTAGAAACAATAATCTTAGAAGACCTCGGAAAAAATACAGACGAACTATACCATAGCTTTGAACCAGTACCCCTAGCTGCGGCGAGTTTAGGTCAAGTTCATAGAGCACAACTTCATTCTGGCGAAGATGTAGTAGTCAAAATACAAAGACCAGGGCTGAAAAAACTATTCCAAATCGATCTAACTATTCTTAAAGGGGTAGCTCGTTATTTTCAAAGACATCCAGAATGGGGTCGCGGTCGAGATTGGTTGGGTATCTATGAAGAATGTTGCCGAATTCTGTGGCTAGAAATAGATTATCTCAACGAAGGTCGCAATGCTGATACCTTTCGCCGTAACTTCCGAAATTGTAATTGGGTAAAAGTACCAAGAGTTTATTGGCGGTATTCAGCACCACGGGTACTGACCTTAGAATATGTCCCGGGTATCAAAATTAGTAATTATGAAGCTCTGGAAGCGTCAGGTCAAGACCGCAAGGCTTTGGCTAGAATGGGGGCTGAAGCTTACTTAAGACAACTTTTGAATGACGGGTTTTTCCATGCCGATCCTCATCCGGGCAATATTGCTGTTAGTCCAGAGGGGGGATTGATTTTCTACGATTTTGGCATGATGGGACAAATCAAGTCCAATATCCGGGAAAAACTCATGGCAACTCTCTATGGCATTGCTTCAAAGGATGCTGAAAGAGTGGTTGTCTCTCTAATAGATTTAGGAGCGTTAACTCCTACTGGAGATATGGGTCCGGTGAGACGGTCGATCCAATATATGTTGGATAATTTTATGGATAAGCCGTTTGAAGCTCAGTCAATCACAGCTATTAGTGATGATTTGTATGAGGTTGCTTATGACCAACCTTTCCGTTTTCCGGCAACTTTTACTTTTGTGATGCGAGCTTTCTCTACTTTGGAGGGGGTTGGTAAGGGTTTAGACCCAGAGTTTAATTTTATGGAGGTGGCACAACCGTTTGCCATGGAGCTGATGTCTGATGGAAATTCTCAAAATACTATTTTTAATGAACTAGGTCGTCAAGCGGCTCAGGTTAGTTCTACTGCTTTGGGTTTGCCTCGTCGTATTGAGGATGCGATTGATAAGTTGGAGCAGGGGGATATTAGGGTTCGGGTTCGGGCTACGGAAACAGATAGGTTGGTTCGGCGGGTTAGCAATGTGCAAATGGGTACTAATTATGCCCTGCTTATCAGTGGTTTTACTTTGTCGGCGACTATTCTCTATGTTAATAATCAGCCTGGTCTAGCATTAGCTTTGGTTTTAGTGGTTGTTGTGATGGGGTTTGCTTTTATACGATTGTTGAAGCGTATTAATAGGTTAGACAAGATGATGTAATAAATTTTTTCTATCTTTAACTATTTTTACCCACCCTAGTAAATTACATTTGGTGGGTTTTTAAGTTTTAGTTATAGGTTTTAATTTTTTGTTTGAAAATTTTAAAGTTTGTCATCGATCTCTGACAAAAAAATTTTGAAGTTTTCTCTATTGGCTAACGAAGTTTCAATATTTTCACTTCTGTTCTTCAATTTTGTGGTAAGCTATGAACAGTGGTAAATTCCAACGGCTAGTTATCACTTGACTAGATCTTAAAGCTGCAAATACTGATTATTTGGTTGTTTTGCTTGGCGATCGCTCCTATCTTCCTCTACTATGAATAACTAATTTTTCTCTTCTCTTTTTTATGGGAGTTGACCTATCTACTTTTTTGTGATACTTAGGTTGTGATTTTGGTAGATATTAGCCTTTATTTCACTTAGTTCTTTAGCTTTTTGGTGTTCTTTAGTTGAATAAAAAGTCATGTGCATAGGCGAACAGCCCCTAAAAATAAAATTTTATCAAAATTTTTGAGCCAAGGCAACAATCCCTCCCATTACCGATTTTTTTTATCAGCTTTAGAGAATGAATGTTTTTGTTTTGGGTTTATAGATAGCGATCGCTTCTAGAATTTTAGATATGATTGATACTTAGAGGATACGAACATGGAAAAATTCATCTGATTTTTCCTGAGCTTCACAAAATGATTTTCGGCGGTCTAGGTTTGGCTAGCTATTTCTATGACAAAAGAGATTATTAGTCTGAAAAAATACTTTTACCGGGTTGAATAAAAAGTCATGCGTATAGGCGAGCAAACCCCAATAATAAAATAGTATCATGGTTATTTAGGGAGTGCAAGGCAAAATCCATCGCCGTTTTTTTTGGAGCTTAATAAAATGATTGTAGGATAACAATAGAAGTAGCGATTGCCACAAGAGAGAAGAAAAAGTGGCAGTAAGATTTTCCCTTGCCAGAGGTTGTTCATTCCCATATACATATTCCATTGAGAGGCTGCACAAAATGATTTTCGTGTAGATTTCTATGACAACATAGACTATACTATATTAGTTACTCTCAAAAAAATTCATTTTTTGCGTTGAATAAAAAGTCATGCGTATAGGCGAGCAATCCCTAATAATAAAATAGTATCACGGTTATTTAGGGAGTGCAAGACAAAATCCATCGCCGATTTTTTTGGAGCTTCATAAAATGATTGTGGGATGAGAGTAGGTAATGTTATAGAAGTAGCGATCGCCACCAGGAGAACAGCAGTGGGAGGAAGATTCTCCCTTGCCAGAGGTTGTTATGTATATCTTTCTGAGCTTCACAAAATGATTTTCGCTATTTTTGGGGAGATGTAAGATAAATCTCTATTTATTTTTTTTGAAGCTTGAGAGAATGATGAGGTAAATAGAGAAAAGCGCATACAAGGATTCTGCCACGGATGTACGGATGGATTAACGAGTTTATTTCTACTTCTGTTGAAATTCCTTTAATAACCAAGGATAAACTTGACCTTGGTTTGTTTGGCAACTGCGCTGAAGTGCTTCTTCTAACAAAGAAATAGCTAAACCAGGCAAAACTTGAGACTGATTAATTTTTCTACTTCCTCCATTGGCAACTGCAAAAGCAATAATTTCTAGATTCTGTACGTCAACTATCCAATATTCAGAGACATTCATTGCTTCATACAACAAACGTTTTTCACCTTTATCATCTAATAGGGAGGTATTAGCAACTTCAATGACTAGGGTTGGTGGAGGATAAATATCTAGATCGATAATAGAAGTTCCCCTTGGAATAACATTTGCATTTTCACCAATGTAACAAGAGACATCGGGTTGAGCTTCTCGAAATCCAGTTTTGATGAATTACTTGTTGAGAATGAATAAATTCCAATACAGGCAATAAACTTTTTAACAACTCTACAACTTGACTTTGATCAAAAGCTCCCGACTCTTCTAATTCCTGTTGTAAATTTTGCCCGTCGATAAATTCTTGTACTAAATACTGTCGATTATCCTGAGTAAAATATGCTAAAAGTTCGGGAATTTGTGGATGTCTACCTAAACCATCTAAACGTTGAGCTTCTTGAGCAAATAATTCCGCAGCTTTTGATAAATATTTAGTTCCTTGTGCTTGAGGAAAAAATTGTTTAATTACACAAAAAGGCTTTGAAGGTTTATATTCATCTACTGCTTGAAAAGTTCTGCCAAAACCTCCTTGCCCGATAATTTTTAGAGGGCGATAACGTTCGTTTAAAACCAATTTTTCACCACAGCTTTGACAGAATATTGTTTCTGGTGGGTTAGGTTTTAAACAGTCAGGATTTAAACATTGAGTCATTTCAGTTATCGGTTATCAGTTTTCCAGTGCGACCATCTTGCTCGCCTATTTAATAATAATACCAAACCTGTTAGGAATTGAAATTATTTTCTGGGAATTGAAATTATTTTCTGACAATTTTAATAATATTCTGGCGAGCTAGAAGCTCGCACTGGATAGCTCGCACTGGATAGCTCCCATTGGATGGCTCGCACCGTTTGCTGTTATTCTAATTATGAAGAGTTCCCGGTTGATTTATGTATGTACCTCTTTGGCCTGGAAAACCATTTCCCCTGGGAGCATCCTGGGATGGTAAAGGCACCAACTTCGCCATCTTCTCTGAAAATGCTACCAGTATAGAACTTTGCTTATTTGACAAGCAAAACCAAGAAACACGACTCACTCTGACAGAAGTAAGTAACTTTGTCTGGCATGGATATCTACCAGGTATTAGTCCTGGTCAAAAATATGGATTTCGAGTACATGGCCCCTACGAACCATCCCAAGGTCATCGTTTTAACCCCAATAAATTACTAATTGACCCTTACGCTAAAGCAATTGATGGGGATATCCTCTATGGTCAAGAAATATTTGCCTATTCTTGGGATAATCCAGAAAAAGATTTAGCTTGTACTTTAGATGATGATGCTCATCTGATGCCAAAATCTGTGGTAATTGATGAAAGTTTTGATTGGGAAAACGACAAATTATTAAACATTCCCAACCACGAAACCATAATTTATGAAATTCATCCCAGAGGATTTACTAAACTCCATCCTGATATTCCCGAAAATCTCAGGGGCACTTATGCAGGGTTAGCACATCCAACAGCGATCGCTTATTTCCAATCTTTAGGCATTACAACGGTGGAGTTAATGCCAGTACATCATTTTCTCCGATATCCAGGACATTTGGTTGATAAGGAATTATCTAATTATTGGGGTTATGACTCGATTAATTATTTTGCTCCCTACTGTGGTTATAGTTCTAGCGGTAAAGCAGGGGAGCAAGTTCGAGAATTTAAACAAATGGTCAAAGCATTGCACAATGCTGGTATTGAGGTGATATTGGATGTAGTCTACAACCATACTGGAGAAGGTAATCATCTGGGTCCGACTTTATCTTTCAAAGGTATTGATAATGCTGCCTATTATCGCTTAGTAGAAGATGAACTCCGCTACTATATGGATTTTACTGGTTGTGGTAATTCTCTCAACGTTCGTCACCCCCAGGTATTGAAGTTAATTATGGATAGTCTGCGCTACTGGGTGACGGAAATGCACGTGGATGGTTTTCGATTTGATTTAGCTTCAGCTTTGGCGCGAGAATTATATGACGTAGATACTTTGGCAGCTTTCTTTGATATTGTGCATCAAGACCCGGTTATTTCCAATGTGAAATTAATTGCGGAACCTTGGGATGTGGGAGAAGGTGGTTATCAAGTTGGGAATTTCCCCCTCTTGTGGTCAGAATGGAATGGTAAATATCGAGATGCAGTTAGAGATTTTTGGCGAGGGGAAGAGGAAACATTATCTGAATTTGCCTATCGTTTTACAGGTAGTTCTGACTTATATGCTGCTAATGGTAGATTACCTCATGCGAGTATTAATTTTGTAACTGCCCACGATGGTTTTACTCTCAACGATCTAGTTAGTTATGACGAAAAACATAACGAAGCAAATGGGGAAGATAATAATGATGGAGAAGAATATAATCGTTCTTGGAATTCTGGAGAAGAAGGAGAAACAGACGACCCCGATGTACTAAATATAAGAAACCGTCAAAGGCGTAATTTTTTAGTGACTTTAATGTTATCTCAAGGCGTACCAATGTTATTAGGTGGAGATGAATTTGGGCGGACACAAAATGGTAATAATAATGCTTATTGTCAGGATAATCAAATTTCTTGGTTGGATTGGAATTTACAAGTAGAAAATTCAGATTTATTAGATTTTACTCGACAGTTAATTTATTTCCGTTGTCAACATCCAGTATTTCATAGACGTAAGTGGTTTCAAGGTCGTGCTATTCATGGTTCGGATGTAAATGATATAGGTTGGTATAATCCTGATGGTGGAGAAATGACTGAGGAACAATGGAATATTGATTTTGCTAAAGCTGTTGGTATATTTTTAAACGGAGAGGAAATTCCTGCTAGTGGCGAACGTGGGGAAAGGATTATTGATGATAGTTTTATGATATTTTTTAATGCTCATTATGAGTTGATAGAGTTTACAATTCCTCCTAAGTTTAAAGATATAAATTGGGTGGTTATTGTTGATACGAGTAAGTCTCGTTTTGTGGAGAATGGTAAGCAATATAAAGCTGAGGTTCCTATTCCTGTTATGGAACGTTCAATTGTTGTTTTACGGCGTTTATAAACATTCAGCTATTAGCAGTCAGCTCTCATATTTTTAAGGAATGAAAAATTATTTGTAAGCATTTAGGTATTAGCTATCAGCTCTCAGCTTTTTAATTAATAGGATGCATCTTAGATATTTGTAAAAATACTTTTTTTCTATTGCCTGTTGCCTATTGCTTTTTCCTTAAAAGCAATAAATTTTTGGCTTTGTTCAAAATTTAGATGCACCCAATGAATGAAAAAATCATTCGTTTAATTTTCTGTTCAAATTTGATTCATTATAGGTTATCTGGAATTGGTAATTTATCAAATGATATAAATGATATATAAGTATTGCCACTAACAAATCAATACAGTATGGGAGAAGCAAGAATTCAAGCTTAGGTATTGTATATCTATAGTCTTTTAGGACTAAAGGATAAAGAGTAGATTTTTCTATTCATGTTCAATAAAAAAAAATAATCTGGTACTTCAATAAAATGGCAAAAAACTATCTGAAAGCTTCAGCTAAAGCAGGTCGTGTATTTGCTGGTCCTCTAGCACCTCTTTTTGAAGGTGTTCTTAGTCTCTATGAAGATGAACAAATAGAAAACCGTGAAGCTAAACTAGACGAAATGATTAGCAAAGTAGAAAACGTGAGCCGTGAAACTCTTGAGGAAATATTTGAAGCTAGAACCGATATAAAGGAATTAAGAGAACAATTTATCTTGGGAATGGAAATTTGTTTTTCTGTTCTGGCTAAAAATACGGCGTTATTATCTAGCCCAGATTTAGAAGAAAATCTTCCTTTTTTGATGGAACCATATAGGGAAAAGTTAGAAGCAAGTGGGTTGATTACAGATGAAGTTTTAGCTGATGAACTTTATAAATTTTACGAGAAAGATACCCGACTTTTTTTAGCACATATTTCTGCTGATTTTCCTGTGGGAGAACTTCGTACTAATGAAGCTTTACCAGTTGTTATTTCCAACTTTTTAAGCAGATGTTCTGGTCAGGGATTAAATCAACAAGCTAAAATATTTAATGCTTTAAGTAAAAAAAATCCAGGTAGTGAACCTTTAAAGGTAAAAAGCTTGATGCTTCAGGAACAAGTGATTAAGAAAATAGGGGAATGAGAAAATATTTATGGCTAGTTTATTTCAAGAGTTTCTAGAGAAGATTAGACAACGAAGTGGTAAATATGAAGATATTAAAGAGGAAATTCTTAAGGATATTTTACAAGTTTATAAAAGGTATGAATTATTTATAAATACTCTAGAATAAGGGGGCTTTGATATTAGTAACTTGAGGCTAAATGAATCTCTGCGAGTAATTTTATCTGATTTTTTAAGCCTATGTAATGGTCTAAATATAGACGAATTGCATAAAATTTTTAGTAAATTACATCATAAAAATAAAGGTCTTACTTTATTAAAAGAAATTAGAGATATACTGGAACAAGATAAAAATCAAAAAATTAATATTTCTCCTACATATCCACTACCAGAACTATCAATACTACCAATATCAATTCCTCCTATAGAATTACCTATAGATCGGCAGGTTCCACAAAAACCAGAAGAAACTACTATTTTAGAACCAAATTTCGACCCAGAAATTTATGGTAAATTAGAAGATTTTCTGCAAAAAAAAAAGTGGAAAGAAGCTGATTTAGAAACTATGAGATTAATGATAGAAATTGCTGACAGTATTGAAAGTTCTAATCACGTTCCAAAAAATAGAGATTTGATAACACGGCTAGACAGTGAAGACATACAAAAAATACCTGATGAAGCATTAAAAATCATGGATAAACTTTGGTTTGAATACAGCAACGGTAATTTTGGTTTCAGTGTTAAAGCAAAAATTTGGTGTAAATGTAAAGGCAGGCCAGGAGAATTTAATTTTTCAATTTACAAGAACAAATTTGCAAAATATATCGGTTGGTATGATGGTAGAAAATGGATAGAAAGGTATGATGATTTTAATTTTTCTAGTGAAGCAAAACCAGGACATCTTCCTTCTTTAAGTTTTCCCGATCAAAAAAATTACCAAATCAACCGCATTCGCTGGAAAGAAACTTTTGAAGTTCTCTTACCACGTTTTTTTAATTGTGGATTAATCTAATAAATTAGGGTTCATACCAAAGTTGCTACTCTTAACCCTGAACTTTATGCTCAAATAGAAATACAAGGAAAATGGTCGGATGCACTGGCTCAAACCCAAATTAATTATCCTCAAATTATGATGACTGGTGGTAATAGTGGTTCAGGAGACTCTGCGTCAAATTTATTTAATTTATTGCAAATAGAACATTTAACTGGACTTGCAGGCAACCTTCAACTTAACCAAGGAACATCCACGCCATTACTTTCCAGATCGCCAACAACACATTCTCTTCCCCCAAACTTAGAAAAGAAAAGTTGACCAGCACACTCCGCTGAACTTAAGATTCCAATTGTTCTAGTAGTAGATACATCTAGTTCGATGTCTGGTGAACGTATTGATTCCTTAAATGCTGGAATTGCTGCTTTTAAAAAAGAATTTGAACCAAGTAGCAAAATATCCCAATCTGTGGAATTAGCTATCATAAATTCTAATAGTAATGGGCAAGGAATTCAAAATTTTGTGAATATGGATAAATTTGCCCCATCTCCTTTCAAAGCTGAAGGAGAAACGATGATGGGTGAGGGAATTAATTTAGCATTGCGAAAAATAGACAATTATCAGAATAATTACTAAAGCAATAATATTCAGGACTCTCAAAAACCTTGGTTATTTTATATTATAGGTATACCTCCAACTGACAGCAATTGGCAAACAATGGATAAGGAATGGCAAAAATCAGCGCAGCGTGCGAAAGAAGCGGCAAAGGCAAATAAACTCAATTTTTTTCTAGTCGGTGTTCAGGGAGTAGATATGATTAACCTCAGAGAAATTGCTTCTCCACAAACACAACCTAAGTCGCTCAATGGTTTGAAATTCCCTGAATTCTTCCACTGGCTTGCAGAGAATCTCAACACAGTTTCCAATAGTAAGCCAGGTGCTACTATTTCAATTCTCCCTATTACAGAATCCGCAAAAGATAAAGATTGATTATTAGACACTATTCTCTAGGGGCGAATAGCCATTCGTCCTTACACTGGTCTACCAAAATGAAAACCGTTGTAATATTCTTATCTTCCCTGAAGAAGATTTAGAGTTAAGGATGAGCGATCGCCACACATCCTTAACTCTAAATCTACCCAAAACCACTATATATAGTAGTTAAAAACTATAACGTTGCATATATACAGTGTTTAGCCTTTCGACTTTTTTGTTTTACCCGCTGCTGAACTACTTCCGGAGGCGGACCATAATCTCCATTACTGAAATATACTCGCTCTACTATATTTCCCGGTTCTACTTCAATCCACAGACGGGCACCTCCAGCTTGACTTCTATTAGGTTGATGGGGTTGATACACTATCTGGCAAGGCCCATGAATTTTTACAGCGTGGCAATAATCTTTTTTACTTCCTACTTTTACGGCGACTGCTGTATGAGAGGTTCCATGGTCTCGGTTATAATCTATAGTCTTTCGCAGAACATGAATAAAAGTATTAGCTGTGCGTTGATTTTTATTCCAAGTGGGTTCAGGGCCACGACGACCAGGTGTAATTTCTGGCATTCCTCTATGATTTAAAGGAATTCGCCAAAATCTTTTGACTTTACGCGCACCTATAACTCGGCCAGTATTTAGTAGAAAACGCAATCTACCTGTCGAGATATTTAGAAGAAAAGCCGCTTCGGTGGTACTAACTAATGAGACACTCATAACTATAACGTTGTAGTTTTAAATTATTTAAATGAAAAGGAAGGAGAATTGATAATCTTTTTTTAAAAAAGTAATTTAGTTTTAAGAGGTGAGTAAATTAACAGATGAAATTGTAGTCTAAAATTAGACAACATTATTATAAAAAATTCAACGCCCTCAGAGTATATAAATTTATGAAAATCGGTAGCCATTATTCAGCAGAAACAAATAAATGCCAATTTAATGTTTGGGCACCTCTACGAGAAAAGTTAGCTGTACATATTGTACATCCCCAAGAAAAATTTATTGAACTTCAAAAAGATGAATGGGGATATTGGCAAGGAGAAGCAAAAGACATTGACCCGGAAACTCTATATTTTTATCAATTAGACCGAGAAACTGACCGACCAGACCCAGCCTCTAACTGGCAACCTCAAGGAGTACATAGTCCTTCTAAAGTAGTAGACCATCAAAAATTTACCTGGAATGATACTTCTTGGCAAGGTATCCCTTTGGCAGAAATGATTATCTATGAACTTCATGTCGGTACTTTTACTCCCGAAGGAACTTTTGCAGCAATTATTCCGAGGTTGCCAGAATTAAAAGATTTAGGGATAAACACTATAGAAATTATGCCCGTAGCTCAATTTCCAGGCGATCGCAACTGGGGCTATGATGGAGTTTATCTTTATGGCGTCCAACATTCTTATGGTGGGCCGGATGGTCTAAAGCAGCTTGTTAATGCTTGTCATCAAGTAGGCATCTCTGTAATTTTGGACGTTGTTTATAATCATTTTGGTCCAGAGGGAAATTATCTCTGGGATTATGGTCCCTATTTTACGGATAAGTATCATACTCCTTGGGGAAATGCTGTTAATTTTGACGACGCATATAGTAATGAAGTCCGTAATTTTTTTATTGAAAATACTTTGTATTGGTTAGATAAATATCATATTGATGGTTTACGTTTAGATGCTGTTCATGCCATTTATGATATGAGTGCCGAACCTTTTTTACAACAGTTAGCTGCTAGGGTAGAAGAGTTTAGTAAAAATGATGGAAGGAAGCATTATTTAATTGCGGAAAGTGACTTAAATGATGTGCGAGTTTTACGTTCAAAAGAACAAGGAGGGTTTGGTCACGATGCTCAATGGTGCGATGATTTTCACCACTCTCTGCACAGTCTTTTAACAGGAGAAAGTTCTGGATATTATTCTGATTTTAAGAGTATAGAATCTCTGAAAAAATCTTATAAAGAAGGATATGTTTATACAGGAGAATTTTCACCTCACCGCCAGAGAAATCATGGTAATTCAACGGTTGGTTTTGCCGGAGAAAAGTTTGTAATTTGTATTCAAAACCACGACCAAATAGGTAATCGATTAATAGGAGAAAGATTATCAGCTTTAGTAGATTTTGAAGGATTAAAATTAGCAGCAGGAGCAGTTTTAATTTCTCCATTTGTACCAATGTTATATATGGGAGAAGAATATGGAGAAGAAGCTCCTTTTATGTATTTTGTTAGTCATGGAGATCCTAACTTAGTAGAAGCAGTGAGAAAAGGAAGGGCAGAAGAATTTAAGTCTTTCAATTGGTCTGGAGAAGTGCCCGATCCTCAAGGTGAAAAAGTATTTATGGACTCTAAATTAAATTGGGAAAAATCCAGGGAAGGTAAATATGGAGTTTTACGTTCTTTTTATAAACGCTTAATTGAGCTACGGAAAAAAATTCCAGTATTAGCTAAGCTTGACATCTCTCAAATAGAAGTAAAAAGTTTAGCAGATAAAAATGTCTTATTGCTTCACAGGTGGGGAGAGAAAAGTAGTGTATTGAGTCTGATGAATTTTGAAAAGCATTCTGTGACATTTGAACCTCAACTACCCACAGGAAATTGGCAAAAGCTGATTAATTCCTCAGACCGAGAATGGATGGGAGAAGGTGCTGCTTTACCTAAAAAATTATTATCTGGACAAACCGTGACGATTAATCCTTTAAGCTTTGCTCTTTATGAGACTTGATCGGAGCATTCCCCAGAGAACATACATTAGACCTCTCCTGAAAAGAGGGAGTAGGGAGAAAGAATTGATGATTTTTGCGGGATAATTGATTTTATTTTTGATTATCGTAGATATCTATTTTTAGGTTTAAAAGTTATGATGGCCAACATCACCTATAATTGATCGTAACGACTCAAAATATATTTTATTGACATTAGTCGAGTGTCAGTGAAATTGATTTCTCAATTTTAGTGTATATTGTTGAGTCTTGATTTAATACAATACTTAAAAATTCATGATAAATTTCCCAAAAAACGTTTTTTCTGAGTCTTTTCCAATTTTTCAAAAATTACCTCCTTCCATGACTTCCATAAGGGAAATAAAAGTTTTTAAGTATTTCTCTCGTTGCCTTTACTCTGGTGCTGGAGAAATAGTCGATCTTAGTTCAGGAGTAGCAGGAACAGTATATCCCTTTGCCTTGGAATTATCAAAAAATCAACAAGTATTAGAGAAAAAATCTAGAATTTATGCCTATGATGCTTTTACAACTCCAAAACAAAAAATTGCAGCTAGAGGAGGCAAAATTTATTTCTCAAATACTAGAGAAGTTCAAAAACAAGACTCCTACTTACACATATTTCAAAAAAAACTGTAAGACTTTGATTGACTATGTTAATGTTTGTAATGGAGATATTACTACATTGTCATGGCAACATAAACCCATTGAGATTATTCACATTGATATAGCCAAAAAATTAAAAGTATGGCAACACATTGTCAAAGAAATTTTTCCTCATTTTTGTGTCAATAAAACTATTGTTGTTAATCAATATTTTTATCGATCAAGACTTCCTTGGTTAATTTATTCTACTGGCATAATCCTGCCCTATATTGAATTTTTATACCATGTGATTGATGGTGTTATATATTTTAAAATAGTTCAAGAAAGACCATCATTTATTCTTGGTAAACTCGCAGAAGATAATTTTAGTATTGCTGAGAAGATATATGCAATCAATAAAATTACGGAGGTACTTGATGATTGTATTTTTGTAGGTAATATTAACAAGGATTTAATGAAAGGACTTATGGAGCTAGCAATTGCTTATATTTATTATTATTTTGGCAGCAAACAAACATCTTCTACCTTGGCAGAATCACTCAAGAATAATCATGCTATTGTCAAGCATTACTCGGGGTTCTTTCGGAAATTAGGCGTTTCTCTTCATTGAAGCTTAACTACTATCAAATTTTAATTATATTTGGGCTACATGAAGAATAAATATAAAGTTTAATATCTCAAAAAAATTTATCTGTTAAACGTGAAATTTTGAACTTTTAACGTAAGCATTCAGCAGTCAGCCATCAGCTATTTGTTATTAACTCATGATCATACTAGAGGGGAATTATCCACCAAGGAGAATTAAAATTAATTAATGAAATTGGCTATAACCTAACCTCAATTCTTGCTTGAATATGTTCAAAAGTTGATTGTTGTTTGCGAAGCATAACCTAGGAAATGCTAATAGCTGTTTGCGGAGCATGACCTAGGAAAAGCTTACCTTTTAAGAACTAATTAATCAACACTTATAGCAGTTTTCATGTTTCATAGAATACAGAGATTTTAGCTGAAAGGCAGCGGGAGCTGAAGTTTTGTAGTCAACATGAATGAAAACTGCTATATTTATATCTATATTAACTATGCGAATTCTCATAACGACATTATATAATTTAATCTACTTATAGTTTTGACTTTGGAAGTAGATCAAGTCGTAGTTTTATATTTAGCCAAACTAGGAATTTTTCAGATTTATCCTTTTCCTAAATGTTTGAAAAACAGATATTTATCTGTTAAACGTAAAATTATGAACTTTTAACAGTCAATTAATCACACTTAATTATCTCTATATTAACTATGCGAATTCCCATGACGACCTATAGAATTCAATTTACTCCTAATTTTGGCTTTGATTCAGCTAAAGCTATAGTTACATATTTAGCGGAACTAGGAATTTCTGATATTTATGCTTCTCCTATATTTAAAGCAAAAACAGGAAGCAACCATGGATATGATGTAGTCAATTCTAATATACTTAATCCTGAATTAGGTGGCAAAGAAAAATTTGCTGAACTAGTCACAGAAATTAACAGTAATCAAATGGGATGGCTACAAGATATTGTGCCTAATCATATGGCATTTAGCAGCCAAAATCATATTCTGGTTGATGTCTTAGAAAATGGTCCTGAATCTCAATATCGTGACTATTTTGATATTGACTGGAATCATCCTTATGAAGGTATCAAAGGTAGAGTTTTAGCACCTTTTTTAGGTAAATTTTATGGAGATTGTTTGGAAAGTGGAGAGTTAAAACTTAATTACGGCCAAAATGGATTAACTGTTAACTATTATGATCATCAATTTCCGATTAGAATTGATTCTTATACTCAAGTTTTAACCTACAATATCGGCAAATTAAGAAATAAATTAGGCAGAAAAAACCAAGATTTTGTTAAATTACAAGGAGTTCTCTATAGCTTAAAATATATTCCTTCTGGAGCTGAGGGGAGAGAAAGGTATGACCAAATTAGCTTCATCAAAGGGATGTTGTGGGAATTATGGAATGAAAATCTACATATTCAAGAATTCGTTGAAGAAAATATAGAGACTTTTAACGGGGTTCCGGGAAAGCCAGAAAGTTTTGACTTATTAGATAAATTATTATCCGAGCAATATTTTCGTCTATCTTTCTGGAAAGTGGGTAATGAAGAATTAAACTACCGACGATTTTTTACAGTAAATGATTTAATTTCAGTCAGAGTAGAAGATGAACAAGTATTTAATACTACCCATGCTCTAATTTTAGAAATGTTAAAAGAGGAAAAATTTACAGGTCTGAGAATCGATCATATTGATGGACTGTACGATCCTGCTCAGTATTTAAACAGACTGAGAGAAAAAGCAAATGCTCCTTATATAGTTGTCGAAAAAATTCTTGAACCTAGCGAAGATTTACCTGTTAATTGGCCGGTTCAAGGAACTACAGGTTATGATTTTTTAAACTATGTTAATGGTATTTTTTGTGACCATTTTAAGGAAGAAGAATTCGACCAAATTTATTCTCGGTTTATTCAAGGTACTTCTAACTATGGGCAGCTAGCTGATCAAAACCAAAGGCTGATTATTAACAAACATTTAGCCGGAGATATTGATAATTTAGCTCACTTACTTAAAGATATTTCTAGTAAATATCGATATGCCAGTGATTTTACTATTTTTGGTTTGAAAGCTGCTTTAGTAGAAGTTATGTCGGTGTTTCCGGTGTATCGGACCTATGTTAGTAAAGAAGGGGTTAGTAAGGCAGATCGAGAATGTATTCAGAGAGTAATTGCTAAAACGAAAGAGAAAATTCCTTTCTTTATCAATGAACTTTTGAATGAATTGAGTTTTATTGAGAAGTTTTTGTTGTTTGAATTTGATGAACATTTAAACCAGGAAGATAAAGATAAATGGCTACATTTTGTGATGCGGTTACAACAATTTACCGGACCTTTAATGGCAAAGGGTGTAGAAGATACTGTTTTATATGTTTATAATCGACTTATTTGTCTCAATGAAGTTGGTTCAACTCCTAGTAAATTTGGAGTTTCAGTTGAAGATTTTCATGGATTTAATCAACATCGTATTGCGTATTGGCCTCATACTATGAGTGGAACTTCTACTCACGATACAAAACGTGGGGAAGATGTCAGAACGCGAATTAATGTACTATCAGAAATTCCTGGAGAATGGGAAAGTTATCTACAGAAATGGCAGGAAATTAATGCTCCTCAAAAAGATTGTGTAGCAGGTTTAGATGTTCCTGCATCTAATGATGAATACTTTTTATATCAGACTTTGTTAGGTGCTTTTCCTGTTGATGAAAGTGAATATCCAACTTTTGTCGAAAGGATTAAAGAGTATATTATTAAAGCAATTCGAGAAGCAAAAGTTAATACAGGTTGGTTAAGACCGGATGATGATTACGAAAGTTCACTTATTAAGTTTGTAGAACATCTACTTAATAAATCAGAAGATAATGAATTTTTACCAGCTTTCCGACCTCTGCAACGTAAGGTTCAATATTACGGTGTTTTTAATTCTTTATCTCAGGCTTTTTTGAAACTTACTTCTCCTGGAGTTCCTGATATTTATCAAGGTACAGAATTGTGGGATTTGAGTCTTGTTGACCCTGATAACCGTCGTCCCGTTGATTTTGAAAAAAGAGCAGAGTTTCTGAAGGAAATTAAGACAAAAATAGAGTCCGATATTTTAGGATTGATTGAAGAACTTTTGCAAACTCCAGAGACTGGTAAGATTAAAATGTTTTTAATTTACCAAGCTTTACAGGCACGCCGAGAGTATTTGGATTTATTTCAAAGAGGAGATTACCAAAAGTTAATTGTTATGGGTAGTTTGAAAGATCATATAGTTGCTTTCTCGAGAAAATGGGGAGATAGTACAGCGATTATTATAGCTCCCAGATTATTAACTAAGTTGATTCAAGAAGGAGAAAATCCTTTAGGAGAACAAGTATGGCGTGAGACTCGAATATGTTTACCTTCTGGTTCTTCTTTGGTGTGGAAAAATGCAATTACTCAACAAAAACTTAAAGAAGAGAAAGAGGATACTTTATGGATTAGAAATGTACTGAATCATTTTCCTGTAGCATTATTAATTAATGAGCAAGGTGAAACAAATAATGATTCTGAACCAACAGTAGATTCTCAAAATTAAGTATACTTTGATTTTGAATTTTGAATTTTGAGATTTGATCAACATCAAATTTAGCCCGCCAGAAAACTTTTAGAAGGCGGGATTATCGCTGCGCTTGAAGTCAGAAATAGGAACTCAGAAGTCAGAACTTTTTTCTCTGAGAATTTTCGGTAATCATATCTCTATTTCTAGACGGAGAAATAGGGTGATGCGACCCCCGCTATAAATTTCATTTTAGCGGTTGAAAATTATAGCACTAAGTAAGTTGGTATAAATAAACCAAACTATGTAAAGATAAGTAAATATGGATAATATCTCTATTGAGTGAGGAAATTTATACATGGGGGCTCGTTTAAGGGTTTTTCTCACAAGTGAGCAAGACCGAAGTCTACAGAAGTTGAGAACTGCGGACGTACCACAGAAAGTCAAAGACCGAGCAGAAGTGATTAGATTAAATGCACATGGGTGGTATGTAGAAAAAATAGCTGCTCATTTTAATTGGGCTAGACAAACAGTAAGAGAAGTGTTACATAAATGGCAAAAATTTGGCTTACAAGGACTGTGGGAGTCACAAGGTCGGGGTTTAAAACCTAAGTGGACTGAAGGTGATATGAAATTTTTGGAAGAATGCCTCACCAAGGAACCACGGACATACAACAGTCATCAGCTAGCAGAGAAATTATAAAGCGATCGCGCAATTAAATTGAGTCCTGATAGATTAAGTCGGATACTCAAAAAAAGGGGGTCATTTGGAAGCAGGCCAGAAAAAGTCATAAACAGAAACAAGATCCAAGAGTCAAAGAAATAAAGCAAGCCGACTTAGATCTGTTGCAATTGGCTGCAGCTACAGGAGAAATAGACCTCAAGTACCTAGATGAGTCTGGATTTTGTATGTGGAGCGAGCCGAGTTATACCTACTACTTTAAAGGGGAGCAAAAACGCCTAGAACAGACAAAGCGTCGTGGTCGTAGATTAAGCATTATTGGCTTTCTTCAACCTTTAATCAGTTTCGTTTACGGTTTAGTAATTGGCGGTGTAGACCGCAAGTGTTACATCCGAATGATGGAGCGTGAAGCCCAAGAAACTGCCAAAACTGGGCGTATGAGGATAATTGTTCAGGATAACGGACTAATACATAGATGTCGAGAGGTACAACAATTATGGTCAAAATGGGAAAGCCAGGGCTTGTATATATTCTTTTTACCTAAGTATTGCTCAGAAATGAACCCAATTGAGCTGGAGTGGAAACATCTCAAAAAAGATGAATTATCAGGTCAAATGTTTGATGACGAGTTAGATCTTGCTTATGCAGTAATTGACGGTATTCAAGCTAGGGGAGAAAAGGGAAACTACAGGACAGAACGTTTTAAATTTTACTCAAATCAAACTGCTTAAAATTTCTTTACATACTTTGGTTTTTTTTCACCGACTTACTTACGCAAATAGGGCGCGGACATTTATAAATGCTCAAAGTTAGTCAGGAATTACTTGTGAATTCTTGAATGTTTTCCAAAATACCCGAAAAGATGCTTAAAATCTTCCTATTCAGAATGGTGACTATGAGTAGTAATACTTTCTTTTTTGTTGAATAATCGCTCACAAATACCCAGTAAATATGATTTATTATTGATGGGCGATCGCGGCAATGGTTTTTCATTATCAGGCCAACTAGGTAAATCGAAACATGGACAACAATCTGGGGGCATTCCTTTAACACGAGATGGGATAGGCATCGAACAACGGGCACAATCACTAATGTCCCACTCTGGAGATAATAATTCTGCAATTGTTTGATGTGTCCCCTCTAAAAAACAATCTCCCGATCCAGAAGATAAAATTTGTTGCCAGCATGATTCAAAATCTTGACTGTAGCGATCGCCTAAAAGTACGATTTGAGGTTTTATAGCTGCTTGGCCATTTCTCATTAATACCTTCTTACCTAACTGAAACCAACAGGCAATATATTGTTTGACTTGATCGTGAGATGCCATAATTTTTAGCTCCGATATTTTCCGTTTCATAGAACTTCAAAGCTAATAAATAGCCTCGTTCATCTACCTTCATTCTAACTTTTCCATCGTTAAAATTGGGGAGTGAAGCTAATACTTTATTCCTTTAGAATAAATTAAGAATTAAATATTCAAAGGTGTGCCTAAAGCACTAAGATTCAAAACATGACCTCCTGTAACTAGATAAACAGACTGAGAAATTACTCCAACTCGACGAATCAGATGACCAAGGCGATCACGAAATAGTCGTCCGATAGGAAACGAAGGAACTACTCCCCAACCTGTTTCTTCACCCACTAAAATTACATCGCTACTAGCTTTTAATAAAGCTTCAATCAAAGCTGCTAAAGTTTCATTCCAAGCTGGTTCATCTTGTGACAAAATATTAGCCAACCAAGTACCTAAAGAATCTACCAAAATACAACAGTCTTGATGTGCATAAGTAGTCAAAGTTTCTGATAGTTTCACAGGTATTTCTAAGGTAGTCCAATCAGGAGGGCGACGGTTTTGATGTTGTTCAATTCGAGTTTGCCACTCTAGGTCTTGACCATCAACTTGAGAGGTAGCTATATAAATTACTTGTTTGTGAGAACTAATCGCCAAATTTTCAGCCCACTCACTTTTACCAGAGCGAGCAGGACCTGTGACCAAAATTAGTTTCTTAGAAGTAGCTTGAGGAGAATTCATGGGAATACAAACAAATAATACTATTTCTCAAAAACTTTTCTACATTTTCTTGAGTCGGGGATTAGGGGAATAGAGGCGTTAGCTGCCGCTAACGCCCCTACAGATAAGTAAACATAAGAATAATTAACATTAACTAGGCTACTAATTAGCAAAAAAGTTGTTTTGCCTACGTTAATTACTTAATAACTGAAGTCTTACCTAAGTATATCATTACTTTTGAGAATTGGTATAATCCAGTGTAAACTGAAAATAAAGGATAATAAATTAGAATAAATTAGTAAATAGTAAGTTCGGCCAAAATCCGTGAAAACTCCAAAATAGTAAGAATTAACTATGGCCAAAATATCTGCTATTATCTGCACTCATAATCGGGACAATTACTTAGGAGCTGCCATAGATAGCCTACTTGGACAGGATTTTCCTGGTAGCTTTGAAGTAGTAGTAGTAGACAATGCTTCCACTGACCGCACCCGCGAAGTAGTAGAAGCAAGATATCCTAGTCCCAATCTGAAATATGTATATGAGCCAGTCACAGGATTATCTGTGGCCAGAAATACAGGGGCAAAAGCAGCCAGTGCAGAAATTTTAGCTTATCTTGATGATGATGCTGTTGCTAGTTCCCAATGGTTAAGGGTATTGCAAGAAGCTTTTCAAAGTAATGAAAAACTAGCGATCGCTGGTGGTAAAGTTACCTTGATTTGGCCAGAAGGAATTACCCCCCCCAAATGGCTTTCTCCAGAATTATCAGGAAACCTAGGTTACTATGACCTTGGTGATTCTGTAGTGTATATTAATCAGCCTGGTTTAACTCCCAGAGGTTTAAATTATTCCATTCGTCGTACATTTCTTGAACAAATTGATGGCTTTGATACTAACTTAGGTCGAGTGGGCAAAAAGCTACTGTCTAATGAAGAATTACACACCACAGAATTAGCAATCAAGCAAGGTTGGCAAGTAGCTTATTTACCTGAAGCTTTGGTTGCTCATAATGTAGCTCCTGAAAGGGTTAGACCTTCCTGGTTTATTGAGAGAGGTTGGTGGCAAGGCATTAGCGAATGTTATCGCGAACAACTAGCTGGTCAGGCGGGTCTTAGACAAATAAGAAAGGGGAGCGATAGAATGATTAGGGGTGTGTACAAGTCTCTAAAAAATATAGCAGACCCGGCCAAACGTTTTGATAATTTTGTCTATGCTTATGCTCAAATAGGCTATCTAGGTGCAGCTATTCAGGGCATGATATCTACGAAGTAGATTTTAGGTGGTAGGTAAAAAAAGCCGATCGCCCTGCCTAAAAGCTAACCCAAAGCCACTCAAAATATCAGGGCATGATATTTATGAAGTAGGTATTATGTGGTAGATTTTAGGTGGTAGGTAAAAAAAGTTGATCGTCCTGTAGAAATACTAACCCAAGTCCACTCAATCTCAAATCGTACTTACCTAAAGATTAACTCAAGGCCACTCAACATCAAATCCTAACTATCTAAATACTAACCCAAGGCAACTCAATACAAAACTATTAGTGCCTTCGAACTATAGCGATAATAAAATAAGGTAATACCTATCTATAAAATTCTGAACTATGACATCATCTAAGATACCAGTTTCAGTTCTCATCCCGGCTAAGAATGAAGAAAAAAATTTACCCGCTTGTCTAGATAGTGTTGCAAGAGCAGATGAGATATTTGTAGTAGATTCTCAAAGCAGCGATCATTCCGGGGAAATTGTAGAAAGTTATGGAGCAAATTTAGTACAGTTCCATTTTAATGGTCAATGGCCAAAAAAGAAAAATTGGTCTTTAGAAAATTTGCCATTTCGGAATGAGTGGGTACTTATTGTTGATTGTGACGAACGTATTACTCCTGAGCAATGGGATGAAATTGCTGTAGCTATTCAAGACCCAAATTACAATGGTTACTACCTTAATAGACGAGTATTTTTTCTAGGTAAATGGATTCGTTATGGGGGTAAATATCCTGATTGGAATCTGCGTTTATTTAAGCATAAAGAAGGTCGCTACGAGAATTTAGGAACTGAGGGAGTGGCCAATACGGGGGATAATGAAGTGCATGAACACGTTGTTTTGAATGGAAAGGTAGGCTATCTGAAAAATGATATGCTTCACGAAGATTTTCGTGATTTATTCCACTGGTTGGAAAGACACAATCGTTATTCTAACTGGGAAGCGCGAGTACATTATAATATACTGACTGGTCAGGATGATGATGGAACTATTGGTGCAAGTTTATTTGGGGATGCGGTACAGCGTAAACGTTTTCTGAAGAAGATATGGGTAAGATTACCGTTTAAACCGATATTGAGGTTTATTTTATTTTACTTTATTCAATTAGGGTTTTTAGATGGTAAAGCAGGATATATTTACGGTAGGTTACTGAGTCAATATGAGTATCAAATAGGTGTTAAACTTTACGAACTTAAAGATTGTGGTGGTCAGTTAAATGCTGTTCAGAAAATAGAAAAAACTCCTAAACCTCAGCCAGTTGCTCAGGTAGATTCAGCAAGTAGTAGTTAGTAATTAGGCATAAGCATTCAGCGGTCAGCAATCAGCAATCAGCTATTAATTCATTGCCTTTAAAGCAGGAATTAGTATTGAGAGGTTTAAGGACAATTCAAAGTATTGAAAAAACAACTAACCTTGACCTTAGCAGTGTATATTCATTATTTATGAAACAGCTAAAAGCTGAATGTGAGCTAAGTTCAAAGAAGGGGTCGGAAAAACTAGGTTTTATTGCTGATGATTCTGATAGATCGATAACTCTAAATTTATTATCATACTTGAGTTGATAGTTATAATCAGTAATGCCAAAAATGTAGCTAATTAATCTGAAATTCACCGAACATTTAAAGGAGGTAGAAAGAGGAAAGTCAACCTATTTTCTACTTCCTTATTTTGATTTTTATACTATTAACTAGCTATCAGCATTTTCCGTACCGGAATGCTCCGCAAACAGCATTTACGGACTGAAAGGCTTTTTAAGGATTCTAGGCATTAAGCGAAGATATCTTATACCAATTCCTAAAAGTAACGCTAGACTTGGGTAAGACTTCAGTTATTAATTAATCAAAACAGTTATAATCACCCTTTTGCTAAAAATAGCCCAGTTAATGTTAATTATTCTTACTTTTTACTTCTCCCCTACTCCTCCACTCCCCTATTTCCCCTCCTGGGAGGGGTTAGGGGTGAGTCCCCTGCTCAACAAAATGTAGAAAAGTTTTTGAGAAATGGTATTATTCCTAATTTCCTTACTCCCTATTTCCTACTCTCAAAAAGATGTAGCAAGACTTTTGAGATTTGGTATAAAGTTTTTTTCAACTATCAAATAAGATTAAAATATTGACTAAAATATAGCTAGCATTGTGTAAGGGTTTGGTCTCCAAGCTCCTACTTTTGCTGTGGCAGTATTCTATGTTTAATATTTTGTTGATAAATGGTCTCTGAGAATTTTTATTCTATGATAATATCCTTGAAATATTTGCCAAAAATACAGATTGATGGAATTTAAGCACTATTTACAAGAATTAGATAAAAATCTGGAAAAAGGTAGTGAGCGTACCCACTATCCTGCTTTGAAAAATCTGATTGAGGGTGCCATGTTGGGAATTAATGCCAATATTGAAGAAACTGGAAATCAAGCTGGTATCCCAGATTTTAAAGTTAGGAAAAATAATAATTTACTTGGCTATATAGAAGCTAAAAAAAATTAGTGAAAATTTAGAAAAAATCCAATCAACTGACCAGTTAAAACGTTATTTAGAATCTGAAATCGGGAAAAACTTAATTTTAACTAATTACTTAGGGTTTGCGCTCAAAAGTCTGAAAACGGTTGATTTGTGATTCAAAGAAAGCTGATTATAACTTATTATTATCATCATTTATTCAGCTATAACTTTAAATTATAAAATACACCGCAAAAACAGTTTTTTCTCCAAAAAACTACAAAAAAAGAGAAAATGCCTCTTCCGGCGAGGGTAGAAAGGTTGATTACTAAAAAGGTCATTGCGATCGCAGTCATAGAAGTTTCAGGAAGTTTGGCCATCACTTTCGCCAGACTAAATCCTCTTTTTGCTTGCCCGAATTTACCCTCAATATGGTTCCGCAATCTTTCATCCAAGTGAGCTTGTTTCTTCTGTTCTTTATCAATATTTTTTGACCAATAAAGTATTGTAAATATGGATTTTCCTTGATTTGTTCTACTGTTTCCCTGTGGCTTATACCCAATTTTTCTTTAATAATTAACGCCCCTAAGGCGATTCTAAAAGATCAGGCAGGTGCTCCTCTTTCCTCAGATAATAAGCTAGCATATACATCTTCATATTTTGGCCAAGGAATTAGACTAACCATCACTACCCAAGGATTTTCTGGAGATAGTTGGCCATTGAACGGCAGTTCCAAATTTTCTGGTGCAGTGTCACCTTGGCCTACTTGTCTGTACATGGTGTGTGCAGTTATAGATACCTGGAATAAGAGTATATTTTAGCTCAAAATTGGGTACAATTTCTAATTCAAAATACCTTTAATCGCTGAGTGTGTAAGTTTTTTAAATTTATTCAGCAAGCCCTAAGTATGACCTGACAAATGAAAAAATATGGATTAACAAAAATTGTTATTTCACAGGGGTCAGTCAAAAAATATGGGAATTTAAAATCGGTAGCTACCAAGTTTTAGATAAATGGCTTAAAGATAGAAAAAAAGCTAACCGGGAATTATCGGATGAAAAGATTAATCAGTATCAAAAAATTATTTTTGCCCTGAGAGAAACCAGAAAATTAATGACAAAAATAGATCAAATTATTCCGAACTTTCACCTCAGATAGTCAGACAGTCCAATTGAGGATAAAAAATTCATTTATCTATATATAGTTTTCATTCCATCTACCTAGATATAAGGTAGAAAAATTTGCCCAAATTCTCTCTTCTTCCCCAAAATTATGATTTGTCTATCCCACAACCGATGAGGTGGTAGAAAAATTTATCAAAATTCTCTCAATTTTCCCTAGTAACTATTTATTTATCCCATAACCAATGAGTCGGCAAAAATTATTTTTTCACCAGACAAACCAGAAAAATAATCACAGAAATAGATCAAATTATTCTGGAGGTTTGCTCTTTTTATGACTCAATTTATTAATCTATTCCACAGTCAAAATAAATTGAATAAACCTTTGAAAATTAACTATTATATGCTAATATGCTAATCAAGGTATTATAGGAAATTTATGTAAATTTTACTCTAAGTCTATAAAAATCACTATTTACCTAGTTTATATATCTAAATGGTATAAAATTATTAAATTAGAGTCAAGCCTAAAAAAAATTAACTTTCAATGATAAATAACCAACAAACAGAATCTTGGGTCGATCTTCGCAAATATGACCAATCTTGGTATGACCGAGGTAAACCGGGTTGGTTTGTACTGTTGTGGTGGTTCATACAAGCAATTACTTTCCCACTAACTCCCCAACCTCTATATGGTCTGAGACGACTAATATTAAATCTCTTTGGAGCCAAAATTGGTCAAGGAGTTTTAATTCGCCCCACTGCCAGATTTACCTACCCTTGGAAAATAGCGATCGGCGATTATAGTTGGATTGGAGACGACGTAGTTTTATACAGTCTTGACCATATAAAAATAGGTCAACATTGCGTTATCTCTCAGAAAAGTTACCTCTGTACGGGTAGTCATGATATGGAAGACCCCACATTTGGTTTACAAACAGCAAGTATTACTATTGGTAATGGTGCATGGGTTGCTACAGATTGTTTTATTGCTCCAGGGGTTAATATTGGTGCTAATGCTGTTATTGGTGCTAGGAGTAGTGTGTTTAAAGATATGCCATCAGGTCAGGTTTGTTTAGGAACTCCTTGTCAACCTCGTTACCCAAGACAGATTAAGATGTAATACCGTTTCACCGAAGTCAGAACTCAGAAGTCAGAAAGTTAGATTTGATAGACTAAAAACTTTGACTGTACAATAATTTCAGGCAATTATTTGACATTTATTAAGGAGCGAAACTATTTGTGACATCCTGAAAGTGAATTGGTATAAGACATTAAATTATTAATATAATTAATAAGGATATAAATCAAGTAAAAATTGACTCAATAGAGAATATTATGTTTTAATGTTATATTGTTTTTCGTTCAGAAAATAACCGATCTGAGGAGTATTATAGTGGTAGAATTCAATAAAAGATTTTCAAAAGTAGTTATTGTGGGGGGAGCTGGTTTTGTTGGTAGAGAAATAATTGTTCAGTTTCAGCCCATAGCCGATAATATTGTTGTGATTGACAATATGCGTACCGGACTCAGAAACAAAAAAGAATTAGAATTAGTTGAACTAATCGAAAATGATATTCGGGACTTGGGAGGAGATTGGCCAAGAGCTTTTAGAGGCGCTGATTTAGTGATTCATCTAGCAGCAAATATTGATACTCCCTGGAGTGTCAAGTACATGAATGATGATTTTAGTCTCAATGCGCTAGGTACAAAAAATATTGTTAATGCTTGTGTAGCAGCTAGTGTTCCTAAAATACTTTATGCTTCCTCAGCAGCAGTTTATGGTGCAGTAACAGAAGACAAACTGCCAATAACAGAAAATATATACCCAGAACCAGCATCTCCCTATGCAAAAACTAAGTTTCAAGGGGAAATAGAGGTATTGGCAGGTGCAAGAACCTATGGATATACAGCACATTGTTTGAGGATGTTCAACATTTATGGTCCCTGGGAAAGTCCGGTAACACTTGATGAGGTTCTTCTATATACACTTTATGTGTTAAAAAATCAAGAAATTTCTATTTTTGGTGAACCTTCAAATCAAGTCAGAGATTATGTTAGTGTAAGTGACATTGCAAGGGCTTATGTATTAGCTGCGCAATCTGAAAAACAAGGAGCATTCTTTTATAATATTGGTAGTGGCAAGGGAACAAATTTTGCTGAGTTGCTAAGTATTATTGAAAATGTAACTGGAATTATACCTCAAACCAAAATACTCCCATTAAGGCCTGGTGAACTGACTAAAAGCTGGGGTATTTATGAGCGAGCCAAGGAAATAATACAATATGAACATCAAGTAAATATTGAAGAGGGAGTTAAACAAATGGTTGATTGGATTAAAAATGCTCCTCAGGAAGTGCTTAATCTATATAAACTTAGCTAAGATTAAAACTATATTAATATTAACAATTCAGGAATTTTTTGATAATTGATATTACTCATTCATATTCTTGTAAGTTGCCACTGCAGAAGGCGAACTACGGTTCAAGTAACGGAATATCCAATACTTAAAAACAGCATCTAAAATCACCGGAAAAGTTGCAATAAACAAGAAATTAAAATCTCTACTTTCTGCTACTCCAAAATGTCTAGCAACATTTTCCAAAATCACTTCCCAACCATGAGGGGAGTGAAACCCTACAAACATATCTGTTAACAAAATCAGAATAAATGCCTTAGCACTATCACTAAGACCATATATTACATCATCCATAAAAGACTTTAAAATCTCAACATCTCTTCTATTAGCAGAAATAATGCCAACAAAAGAAATCAAAGATATCAGGTCACAAAAAATATTTTTAATAGCATTATTACTTCTATTTTTATATTCCGAAGCTATTTCTTGAGCTTTTTCTTCTACTTTATGCTCAATCAATTCTTCTCTTTGAAGCTTAGGTATTTCTGAAACTTCTTTTCCAGCTTCATATAATTCTGGAAATAATTCAGGAGTATGGCCTAAATAAATTTGAAAATGAAGTTCTTCCTCATATTTGCGCAATTCCATCAAAGCTTCTTCTTCCAAGTCGCGGTTAATAAAAATCTCTTCTTGTTGACTAGAGATTGGCATAAAATTATCGACTAAGTAACCCACAAAAGTTATTTTTGATAACTGGTGAATTAGTAGAGGCACTAAAATCAATAGTAAAATAAATCTAACCGAAGTAATAGTCTTAACTTTAGATTTTCTAAATTTCTTAATTACATCTTCTTCAGCTTCTGGGTCTAACTCTTTCTTGATTCTTTTGAAAGTACTTAATAATGAACGGGGTAAAAAGCTAGTTTCAGGTTGATCTCTTTTTAGTGTTTCTGTAGTATTTATAGCAGAATTAGATGATATATTATTAGTAGAATTATTAATATTATTTTGACTAGATATTATAGCTAAAGAAGATGAAGTATCAGGCACTTCTACAATTGAATTAGATTTTTGAATTGGAGATTTTGTTTGTTTACGATATCGACTAGCTACTTCATCAATAAACTCTAATTTTTCCAAAATAATTGATGGTCGATCCTGAAATTCTTGCCGATAATATTTATTGAGTTTATCCTCGCTATCGCCAAACTGATTTTTCTCAAAAATACCTACAACTGAAATACTTGCATTAAACTCAGCTAATCTAGTTTCAATAACTTTTAAATATCGCTTCAATGCAGAATTAAAATAAGACTTAACACTATCACCATAACTAGCTGATGTTAAAGAAATATTTTGACCTTCAAAATGTTGATCTTCAATCGCCTTAATATTGAGGGCGGCATCATAAGCCATATCCAAAGCTCTTTCAGGAGTTTCTCGGAACCACTCATTAGCACTCAGAACAGAGAGTTTAAATTGCTTCCAGGAGTAAATAGCCATATTGATTATTTTCTGATAAGTTCAATCAGCTCGCCACTATTTATTACATTTAGAACTGATAATCTCAAGTTAGTAGTTTAAAGAGCGAGTAATGAACATTTGTATATTTGATAACAAGCAATTTCCACTTAAAAATAATATCTTTTTACTATTATCAACTTAGCTGGTATATTAGCATATTTTTGCTTTTAATGTGAGCATAAATATGATATTCAGCCAAATCATAATTATGTCTATTTCTTCAAAAATATTTAGTTAGGATTTGCGCTCAAAAGTCTTTTAGTAGGGGTAGGAGACAGGAGACAGGAGACAGGAGACAGGAGGAACGGGGAATGAGCGAGGAGGTAGGAGTAAGAATTGTCAATTTGGGATTTTTCTGCCATAGTCAGCCCAAAATACTAGCTTTTTGAGCGTTTTCAACTGAAACAGGCCTACTGCAATTCGAGCCTAAAAATACTCAAACCTTTATGTATCAATACTTTGATAATTAATCAGCTAGCCCTAATTAAATTTAGACAATATTCTCTAAGCGTTCAACTAACTGTTGTGCTTGTATAACCCCTTCTATCTGTTCTACTGGCTGACCATTTTTAAACAAAACCAAAGTCGGCAAAGCTTGAATGCCATACTTTGATGCCAACTGAGGATATTTATCTGTATCAATTTTAACTATCCGCAGTCGATCTTTCATCTTTTGATTGACCTGTTCCAGAATAGGGGCCATCATTTGACAAGGGCCACACCAAGTTGCATAAAAATCCACTAGAACAGGTATTTTTGAACTAGCAAGTAATTCATCAAAACTATCAAACTGCTTTTTAACTGCCATCTTGAGAAAATATATATACTTATCTATTCTATCTATTAGCTTAACTCAACAAGCCATAATCCCCTAAGTCAATGAAGTTAGAAGTCAGAAGTCAGAAGTCAGAAGTCAGAAGTTGTTTTTGTAACGGGGATTTGAGCAACCCTCCAAAAACATTTCGCCAATCAAGGCGGGGTTTTAAACCCAATTATTTTGATAAATTAGTTTAAATCATATAGCAAAGGATTTCATTATGGAGGCATTACCCGAAACATTACAGCGTTTGAAGGGACAAGTAGCAATAATCACAGGTGCATCTAGAGGAATTGGTCGAGCAGCAGCTTTAGCATTAGCAATGGAAGGGGCAAATGTAGTTGTTAACTATGCTAACTCTAGTGGAGCGGCTGTGGAAGTAGTGGCAGAAATAGTTGCTGCGGGTGGCAATGGGATGGCACTTCAAGCAGATGTTTCTAAAGCTGAAGAGGTTGATACCCTCGTCAAAGAAGTGATGGAAAAATGGAGTCGCATTGATATTTTGGTAAATAATGCTGGTATTACTCGCGATACTTTGCTTTTGCGGATGAAACCCAATGACTGGCAGTCAGTAATAGACCTAAATTTGACGGGGGTTTTTCTCTGTACCCGCGCCGTTAGCAAAATTATGCTCAAACAAAAGAGTGGTCGTATTATTAATATTGCTTCTGTAACTGGGCAAATGGGTAATCCTGGTCAAGCTAATTATAGTGCAGCTAAAGCAGGGGTTATTGGCTTTACTAAAAGTGTAGCAAAAGAACTTGCTAATCGTGGCATTACAGCAAACGCTGTTGCCCCTGGGTTTATAACGACTGATATGACTAAGGACTTGAAAAATTCTGAGGAAATTATCAAATTTATTCCTCTCGGTCGTTATGGTACACCAGAAGAAGTAGCGGGTATGATTAAATTTTTAGCTGCTGATAGTGCTGCTAATTATATTACAGGTCAAGTATTTAATGTGGATGGGGGAATGGTGATGGCTTAATACCAATTTTCGGCGTTGCTGAATAGCGTGTATGATATTAATCTTAATTACTTAGGAGTCAACCCACCCCTCGCCCCTCCCCCTCCCAGGAGGGGTACTCATGAGAACTGAGTCAGGAGGGAAGAAAGAAGAAGAAACAGCAGTATAAGGAGAAAGTTTTTTGAACGCCCTCTCATCCGGACATGATATCATACCTCAAATCACCAACGCCCCAATTTCATATAGAAGCCATTTGATATCTTTGCAAGCGGTACGGGTTTTTGGCACAGGAGTCAGGAGTCAGAACTCAGGAGTTCGAGAAATAGAATAAGGGGAAAAGGTGTAAATTTGCCTCCAGATTCACCATCTACCCACACTCCCCCTATATTTTTAAATAGAACCCAAATGGGTTCTATAATGGAACAGCGGTGCGACCCCACGTCGGCGACAGACACAAGTGCTCGGAACCCGGCGTTTTGCTCCGCAAGATGTTTGCGCAGTACTCGGTAGGAAAACGCGCAAGCGTCCCGTAGGGAATAGTTTCCTCCCCATGAGAATGCCAAGTAACAGAGAGAATGCGCACTCCTGTGAGAGAACAGGGAATAGAGGTATGTCCTACTAATAATGTACGAAATTGTCTCCAGCCTAAATCACTAATAGCTCTGGACAATTTCCGATTTTTCATCATACCTGAAACGTTTAAATCTTCCAGAATAATTGTTTGGTTTTCACGAATTATTTCTGTGGATAATTTATGCAGGAAATCTGTTCTAGTATCTTTTAATTTACTATGTTTGCGCAGCATTCCGAAGGAAAATTTAGCTACCCTGAGTCTGGCTTTTTCATATTGTTTAGAACCATTACTTTTTTTTGATAATGATTTACTTAATTTTCTATACTTTTTAATTCGTTTTTTTAATGGTTTTGGTGCATCTACTTTTTTACCATTGCTGAATAATGTAGAAATGCCTAAATCTATGCCTACTGATTTGCTGGATTCTGGTAGTTTTTGTGGTTGAATTTCTACTACAAAACTCAGAAAGTATCTATGGGCTGAATCTTTGATTACTGTTACTGATGATGGTTCTCCTGGTAAGGGTCTTGACCACACTACTTTGAAACAACCTATTTTGGCTAAGTATACTTTGTCTTCATGTAGTTGAAATCCTCTTAAGGTAAACCTGGCAGTTTGTTTTGACCTGCGTTTTTTGAATCTGGGAAGTTTAATTGCTTTACCTTTTCTTTTACCCTTAGTTCAATTAAAAAAGTTTTGGTAAGCCTGGTTTAAGTCATTTAATGATTGTTGTAATGGCACTACAGACACTTCTGAAAACCATTCTCTATTTTCTGTTTTTTAGCTTGAGTAATAAAGAGTTTTTGTAGTTCAGATTCAGCACCAAAAAGCTTTTCAGAACCCAGATCGACATACATATCAACTCCAGCAAATTCTATGTATAGAGGGTCGTCGGTAATAGTCCAGCCTTCTTTAATTAAGGCGTTTTTGACAGCATCATGGAATATATCTTGAGCTGGCATAATTATATATTAATACTTGACAATTATTTGATACTATTATTATATCTGAATTTGAGGTTTTACCTATCGGTCAAATATTATTTAAAAATCAACGACTGAGTTTAATAACTTTTGATGCTAAACAGGAGGTTATTTGTTCATGGATACCATAAATAATTATCATCAAATTATTACTAAAATCCTGGGAGAATATGCTAATGAGCCTGTCAACTAATTTTATAATCCTTTTATGGTAAGACTTCTAAGTCCTTGCCTAGAAAATTATGCTATACCTTTGATCAACTATTTTTAATAAATAGTGAAAGCTGAAATGGTGTAAATTCGTTATCTAGTTTGTGATTGCAGAGAGCTTGGCACACTCATAACAATTACTCTAGTTTTACGCCTAATATAACTGCATATCCTCCTTAAAACTGGAAATAGAGTTATATAGAACTTATCAATTGAAACTATAATACTAGAGTTTAGTCCCAAACTCCAGGTTGAAAAATGGATGAGGTTAAAATACTTTGCAAATCACCATTCTTTATACGATAAATCGACGTGCGGAATTTGTATTACTAATAATGGAGAATAATTTAATGGAGATTGAAAAGTCCAAAAACAGTCGAATGAAATTTCTTCAAAATGTAATCACTGAAAATATTTTACTTTATGAATAAACCACCAAGACAAAAATTTCCTCCTCCTAGAACATTAAATACTTCTAAGTCTATGCTCAACGTTGAAAATCCGATAAAAATTGGTATCGCTGCTTTACTGGGATTATTTGGTATAGTGATGCTCCGCAGTACGTTCTTAATTCTTCAACCTGGTGAAGCCGGAGTTTTGCAGGTACTCGGTTCTGTCCGTGAGGGAGAGCCTATGCGTGAAGGACTTCATATCATACTTCCTTTTGTCTCTAAGGTTAACAAGTACGACATTCGGGTGCAAAAACACCAGATTAATGGCTTGACTGCAGCCTCTAAGGATTTACAAGATATCACCGCCGAGGTTGTGGTAAATTATCAAGTACAACCCAGTGAGCTAGTAAATATCCTGCGTGATGTAGGAACCCTTGATAATGTTAAAGAGAAGTACGTTGAACCTCAAGCGCAGGAAGCCTTTAAAATTGCTTCAGCTAAATTGAAAGCTGAGGAATCTGTGACTAAACGAGAAGAGTTGATGGAGACTTTTAATGGTTCCATAATTGAGCGTCTCCAGAAATTTGGTATTAGGGTAGTTGCCACTGCCTTAGTTGATGTGGATTTTTCTCCAGAGTTTTCTAAGTCAGTTGAGGAAAAACAAATCGCGGAACAGAAAGCTCAAAAAGCCAAATATATTGCTCAAGAGGCCGAGCAAGAAGCGCAAGCAATGATTAATCGTGCTAAGGGAAAAGCTGAGGCCAATCGTCTAGAAGCGGAAAGCTTGAAAGCACAGGGTTCTGAATTAGTCATTCAAAAACTGTTCCTAGAATCATGGGATGGTAAGCTTCCTTTGGTGATGAGTGGAAATGAAGATACTCTTCTGCTCGATATGAACAAGCTAGTGGATAGTGACAAGAGATAAAAGACGAGACTGTGCCAAAATGGGTTTATTGTACGCGCTCGGAATTAGGCGTAAAACTAGAGTCATTGTCATGAGTGTGTCAAGCTCTCTCTTGATTTACCTTTAATAATATCTTAATTCATAGCTTGATTCACCAACGCCTGAAATTAATATCCATCGGGTAGGAAAAGACTTTCCCACCCAACTTTTAACATTAATCTCCCAAACAAATACCTATACTCCGAGCAGTTTTAACTAAAGTATCATTAGGATCTACCGCTCTGTACTTAGAAATCGCATCTGCAATTGGCACAGCGATCGCCTGTCGATTTTGCCAAGTTACTACATGGTCATATTTTTCTTCAGCAATGAGGTCAACTGCTGCTACCCCAAAAGCTGAAGCAATTAATCGGTCTGTCGGGGAAGGTATGCCACCACGTTGAATATGACCTAAGACGGTGACGCGAGTTTCTGCACTACTACAAGCAGCAAGTTTATCAGCTAGATATTGCCCAATACCACCAAATCTAGATTGACCCAAAGAATCATTAGTTGTGACTGCTTCTCCTGTTTCAGTACGCACTGCTTCTGCGACAATTACCAAAGAGTAATTTTTGCCTAAATCTTGGCGTTTGCGGATGTAGTCACATATTCGCTCTATTTGGTAAGGAATTTCGGGAATCAATATTACATCTGCACCACCTGCAATACCAGCATTGAGAGCAATATGTCCCGCATCTCGCCCCATTACTTCCAGAATCATAACTCGACTATGACTAGCAGCAGTAAAATGTAAGCGGTCTAGTGCTTCTGTGGCAATTTTGACAGCAGTATTAAAACCGATAGACAATTCAGTACAGTTGACATCATTATCAATAGTTTTGGGAATACCCACTAGATTCAAATTTCCCTGTTGAGCAAGTTTACGGAGAATAGTTAGACTACCATCACCCCCGATACCAATTAAAGCATCAAGCTCTAATAAACGATACCCTTCAATAATTTCCTCAGAGCGATCGCGCACAGTTCCATCTGGCATCGGAAATCCAAATGGATCGCCCTTATTAGTAGTTCCTAAAATTGTACCACCTGCTGTGAGTAAGGGGTCGATTTTTTCAATTTCAAGTTTGATTGCTTTTGGTGGACGTTCCATCAATCCCAGGGTAGCTTGCTGAATGCCAAAAACTTCCCAATTATAAGTTCCAATTGCGCGATATACTACCGCCCGAATTGCTGGATTTAAGCCTGCACAATCTCCTCCACTGGTAAGGATGCCAATACGTTTGTGTTCTACCATAATTATGATTTTCTCTACAATAAAGAACATAAATTTGTAACAGTTTCTACTCTGAAGTTGAAGCTGTCTATCGGATTTTACCAGTCAATTGTCAGTATTTATATTTATAGGATTTTTCAGTTGGATGATAAAAGGTTTTTTGGTGGTGGTGCATTGTAATGGTGGTCTATTGTAATTATTTTTTCAAGGACAAAAGCAGTGGGAGCATCTTGCTCCCTTGCTTGTATCTTATATCATGTCCGGTAGCATCGGTATTGTATAGCAAAGGTAGGCAACAGGCAACAAACAGGAAGGCAATTGAGCAAGAAAAAAACTTAAATTTCCTGTAGATATCCACGCTAACTTTTACACAAACGATACCAACGGACATGATATTACTCCCATGAAGCACCGTTGTTTATCCTCATCTACCATTACCGGAGTAGGACTAGCGGTTTTTTGATGGAGTTATCAAACAAGTTAAATTAATTCACCAGCTAAAGTTAAAATTTGACCATTTGCGCTCGGTAGTAGAGAAGTGAGCAATTTTTTGTTTTCAAATAAAGAACCGATCAAATTAATTTAATACTATAGAAAATATAATTAATTCATAAATTAATTTATCTTTATTCGGTGTTGGTGATTTGAGGCATGATATCTTGTCGGGATAAGAGCGAAAATAAAAAACTTTCTCCCTCTACTACTCTTTCTTATTTCTTTCCTCCTGACTCCTGAGGACTGACTCCCATCCTGGGAGTGGGTTTACTCCTAAATAATTAAAATTAATATCATACACGCGCTTCACCAATGCCCTTTATTCTTTATAGATTTAATATCCTCTAGTTTATCCGGTATCTAAAATTGGTTGAGGTTTGTAGATGTGGAGTGGCTTATATTAGTATTGCCATTCACTTTTTTTCTGTTTCCAACTTCGATCTTTCCTGTTTCAAATTTAAATTTTTACCGCGCCCATTGTTGGAGAATATAACGATAAAAACTCTCTGTATCCACTCGTTCCATTGCCATAATTTTCCGCCCACCAGTTTCTACTTTTATGCGACCTTGACTCACTCCTTTTGTAATAACTGTAGTTTCCCATTCTTTTAGTTGATAAAATTCTGGATGTGCTAAATAAACAGTTGCTAAAATATCCCAAAAATAATAATCCTGAGAAATTGCCAAAGCATAACATTGTCCGGCAAAATCAGAGATCGGATATTTTCTTTGCTTGCCTAATTTACGAGAAAACTCAGAAGTTAGGGGTACATTATTAGTAATATCTAACGAACAAAGTACTATTGGAATTTGAGTTTGCCAAACCCTTTCAATAGCAAATGGGTCCCAATAAGCATTCCATTCTGCGGACATATCTTGACCTGGTTCCATATCTTTACTCACATTTCCCGGTACATTTAAAGCACCACCCATCCAAACAATTTCTTGAATTTTTGACTCAATTTCTGGAGCAATATCTAAAGCTACAGCAACAGTTGTTAAAGGACCAGTTACCATTAATGTTACAGGTGCTGGTGCTGATTTTAAAACTCGTACCATAAAATTTTGACCAGGTTCTGAAACTAAAATAGTATCAATAGTTTCCTTCTCATTTAAAATCGGAAAATGGTCTACAGCAAAAGAATCTCTTCTAAATAAAACTGGAAAAGGATTAACACCACGCACTGTGCTTTCTGCCACTGGAACATCAGAACATCCCATTAAATCTAAAATTTTTCGAGTAGCATTAATTGCAGGTTTAATATAACAATCAGCAGGGGTGACAATTACTCCTAAAGATTGAACATTTTCCATGGTCATTAGTAAAACAGTGGAGAGAAAATCATCTACAGCACCATCATGATCCATCAGTACAAGTTTTTTGGACATCAACATTAAAGATTAGATTTCAATTAGAATTATATGTGATATTCAGATAAGTTTAGGAATGTTCATTGAGATTTTATCTAAACCAATGAGATCAACTATTAACAGAAAACGTCATCAAACCTTTAGTAAATAATTGAGTTGAATTATGTACACAGAATCATCAGCAAGGAATAATAATATTAACAACAATATTGTGCCAGTAGAAAGAGTAAATAAATTACTGTTTCAGTCAATTGATACTTTAGAAGAAATTCTCAAAAATCAACAACTTCCGGCACAAGAACGAGCAACAGTAGCCCTGAAAATTCTAGAAATGACAGGTATTTTGTCTCAAACCAACCCTCGATCACCAAGTACATTAATATCTGATGCTCAACAACAAATAAACCAATTAAATACAGATAATTTAACAAGAAATATTTCTGCTTATACACCTAAAATAGCACAAGTAAAATCTACATTTTTACCTGCTGTTCATGTAGAACTTCAAAACTTTTTATCTCCCGAAGAAAATCAAAAAGCTATAGAAATTGCCATTCAAAAACGCGACCAATATATTGAATCAACCACTACCACTAAAGCAGATCGATATCGGCAGTCTTATGTACTATTTTCACAATACTTTCCCGAATTAGCAGAACTTATTCAGAGCAAAATTTTACAAACCTTGCCAGAAGTATTAGCTCAACTAAATTTTCGTCCTTTCGAGATATCAGAAATTGAAGCGCAACTAACAGCACATAATGATGGATGTTATTACAAAATTCATAATGATGCGGGTAGCGAAAAAACAGCAAGTAGAGAAATTACTTATGTATATTATTTTTATCAAGAACCCAAAGCTTTTTCTGGAGGTGAGCTAAGAATTTATGATACTGAATTAAAAGCTGGTGGAGCAATAACTCATGAGAATTTTCAAACTATTACCCCTGCTAATAATTCCATCATCTTTTTTAACAGTCGTTGCAGACATGAGGTAATGCCTGTAGTTTGTCCATCAAAAGCATTTGAACATAGTCGGTTTACAGTTAATGGTTGGATTAGAAGATTAGTAGCATAAATAGTTATTTTACTGAAGTAAAGCAGGGAATAGCGGTGCGACCCAGTGTCAGCGACAGACGCATCTGGTAGCGGACTTTTGTGAGGGAACAGCAGGAAAAACATTTCCCCCTATTTGATTGATCATCACTCTATACCCTAATGTCCTAAACAACTAGTTCTTTGCTGTACAAACAAGTTTTTTGTCTACTCAGTCATCATGCAATATTCCCTCTGTATCAATCAGGGGGAATATTTTTTTTCAGTTTTGCCAACTATCTAGAGACTATAAAAAAAAGCCTACCATAATATTAACAACTCCAAAAAAGTGATGTACTGATACACGATATGCTAATTGCTATAACTTTTATCATATTAATGATATACAGTATTTTTTTCTACTTATTACTTTCTAGAATTTTGTATCTCACCAATTTGATAATTACTATATAGCGTTTCTGAAGAAGCCTTAGGTACAGTTTTTTTAACTGTTGCCTACTCCCTAGAATTTTATCTCTCACCAATTCGACAACTTCTATATAAGAATTACATACAGCTTGAATATTTCTCATTCCGTAAAGGAAAAAATACTATATATTGCGTAAAACCGTATTTCTTAACTGAAGAATAATTTATACAACGACATTAATAATTAAATAAAAAATTATTCTGATTATTTTTGTCATAGACATCTATTTGCAATGAATTATAAATATACCTCTTGATAATTTTTTGCTTCTACTACACCTGAATTTAAAGTTTCATTTTTGTGATTGAGAGGTGATTGTTATGTACAATAAAAATGATTTAATACTATCTATATTGACATTAATTGTAGTAGTAACAATGGGATTGCCTACTATAGAAATTAACAATAATTTGGTAGAACGATATTCTGATGAATTAGGTGAAGAAATTTTTCATCACTTTGTGAGTTCTTCTGATGAAGACCCTCCTGTTCCCTATAAAGAAGGAACAACCCGTGGCTAAATTTAGCAGATAATTTCATCAAGTTAAATTTGAGGATTTAGATATTTATTAAGAGCTGATTTATAAAGTAAATTTTACAGCGCTTTTCAAATGGATGAATCACATAATCAAAAACAAGCCCAGGCTTTACCACTACATTGCGCAGGTCAAAGGAAAGACGTGAGTCGCAAGCAAATACCCTCCCGAAGCACTCATTAAACTACGCTCTAGGCTGGAATGGAACTCTTGCCAGAGCGTTCGCGGGAGCGTCGCGCACTAATTGAAGAAGCTTCTGCCAACTATGGTGTGTCATATCAAATCCCCTGACTTCGGAGTAATTTGAAGAAGGAGACAGGAGACAGGAGACAGGAGACAGGAGACAGGAGGAAAATTACATGGGGATTCGCTCCCCCAAGTAATTTTGAACACCCCCGTTGACGGTGGGGTATTAAACCCACAAAGAAAATGATAATTTCTAGCGTCAGTAAGGGCAAACAGCCGTTTGCTTCTATAATATTGACTTTTATTACTAAATGTTGAATTATACCAATGCTACCGGATTTGATATCAGTGGATACTCTATATCCTAGCTTAGGAAGACAACAAAACCCAAAGCAATTCAGCGTTCCGACAAAGTAAAAGACTTACTAAAATTAAAAAGGGATAATTTTGAGGTTTTTAGGGGCGATAATGTTGTGCTTTGCGATCGCTGTTTGAGATCTGCCAAAATAGATAATGTATTTTGGAGATAATTTCTCGAACTAGCTTCTGACCCTATGAACTTAGACCCAAATTCAATATACTCTTATCAAGTCGGCGGTAGTCTACCTGTGGATGCTCCCACTTATGTCCAACGACAGGCAGACGAGCAACTTTTTGATGGCCTAATGATGGGAGAGTTTTGTTATGTCTTAAACTCCCGCCAAATGGGTAAGTCTAGTCTGCGAGTCCAAACTATGCGACGTTTACACGCATCTGGGGTTGTTTGTGCCGCTATAGATTTAACGGCCATCGGTAGTCAGGATATTACTTCGGAACAGTGGTATGCGGGAATAGTCTATAGTTTGGCCAGTAGTGTAGACTTATTGGATCGGTTTGATATTTTGAGTTGGTGGAGCGATCGCTCTTTTCTTTCTGCTTTACAACGTTTAAGTCATTTTATTGAGCAAGTTTTACTGAGGGAAATTCGGGAAAGTATTGTAATTTTTATTGATGAAATTGATAGTATTCTCAGTTTGAATTTTAATGTTGATGATTTTTTTGCTTTGATTCGTTTTTGTTATAATCAACGGGCTGAAAATTCTGATTATCAACGTTTATCTTTTGCTTTATTGGGAGTGGCAACACCGTCTGATTTGATTAAAAATCGGCATATTAGTACGCCTTTTAATATTGGTAAAGCTATTGAGTTAGAGGGGTTTAATTTTGATGAGGCTAAACCTTTAGTTGCGGGTTTTTCTGGTATTTTTAATGATGGTATGGCAGTGTTGAAAGAGGTATTAAATTGGACTGGTGGGCAACCATTTTTAACTCAAAAAGTTTGTCAAGTAATTTTATCTTATTGTAGAGAGGTTAAGTTTAATATTTCTAGAGAAAATGAGGTAGGGTTAGTGGCAGAAATTGTTCGGTCACAAATTATTGAAAATTGGGAAGCAAAGGATGAACCTGAACATTTAAAGACTATACGCGATCGCTTACTTTACGGCAGTCATAGTCAGGGTAAGTTACTATTATTATATCGACAGATATTACAGCAGGGAAATATTAAGGCGAATCATCAACAGTTTCATAGAGAATTACGACTGACTGGGGTGGTAGTAAAACAGAAAGGAAAGTTAAGGGTTTATAACAAAATTTATGCAGAGGTTTTTAATCTGAATTGGGTGGAAAATAAATTACGCGAAGCAGGTTTAGTTTTAGAAGAAAAAGTAGAGGCAGTATATTCAGAGACTGAAATTAAAGAGATTGATAAAATTACGAATGATGCTTTATCAGAGTTTGAATTTAATCAAATAGAGGCATTAATTCTAGCAATACAGGCAGGACAGAAGTTAAAAAAATTAGTTTTGCATAATTTGTCTTTAAAAGAATATCCGACTATCGCCCCAATATATACTTTACAAAAAACTCTTGCTCAGATTAGTCAAAAAAATCAATTTATTAGTCATCAAATTGGAGTTAAAGATATCAACTTTAGCCCAGATGGAGAATATTTAGCTATTGCAGAAATCAATGGCACAATTTTATTACAGCAATTATTAAATCCCCACTCAATACAACTAAAAGGTGACGAAAATGAAGTTTTGTGTGTGAAATTCAGCCCCAATGGTAAACACTTAGCAACAGCAGGAGAAGAAGGCATAATTCGAGTTTGGAATTTACAAGGTCAACAGATAAATCAGTTTAATGGTAATCAAGGTGCAGTTAATGAAATTAGATTTAGTCTAGATGGAAAATATTTCGCAACAGTAGCAGAAAATGGAGTACAACTCTGGAATATTTCACGGCAAACGCATTCGCGATCCGGAACATCATCCCTCAAGCAACGAAATATTCATTCAAGTTGGAAAACTACTGTAAGTTTTACCCGCGATGGTGAATGTATTGCAGTTTCAGTCAGAGAAAATACAGTCAGACTGTGGAAGGGATTAAAACGACAACCTACAGAATTGAAAGCAAATTACATTGAAGAGTTTGGTCTGACAAATGTAAAAATGAGTTGGAGCGGAGAATATCTGCTTTGTATTGGTAAAAAAGGAATTTTGCGACTCTGGGATTTTCCCAAACGGCGGTTTTTTGATTGGGAAACCGAGCAAACAGAGATTAACAATATTTGTTTTAGTCCCAGCGACCGCTATATTGCTACAGCAGGAGCAGATGGAATCACCAAAATTTGGGAATTATCTGGAAATTTATTAACTCAGTTTCATGCTGACCGTAACTCAGTTACAGCTCTCAGTTTTACTTCTGACGGAAAACAAATTGCCACGGTGGGTGCTGATGGCACAATTCGCACCTGGAATATATTTCCAAAACAACAGACTCAATGGAAAACTCAACAAGGCACAGTTTGGTCTGTTAGTTTCAACCTCACGGGAAAAATAGCTACGGGAGGAGAAGATGGCAGCGTCAAAATTTGGAATTTGTCTGGTCAAATATTACATCAGTGGAAAAGTAGTCGAGGTAGACTTACTAGCATCAGTTTCAGTCCAGATGGCAAATACCTAGCCACAGCAGGGCGTAATAATATTTCAATTTGGAGTGAAGAAGGGCAACTTATCAGTCAATGTAACCCCCATCAAGACCTCATATTAGAAGTAAAATTCAGTCCCAATGGCAAATCCCTAGTAGCAGTGGGAGCAAATGGCACAGCTATATTACGCAACTTGGAAGGAAAACAACTGGCAGTATTAAAGCGCAGTAATCGGAGAATTATTGCCAGTGTTAGTTTTAACTCAGAAGGCGATCGTATTGTTACAGGTGGGTGGGATGGAAAGGTCTGTATCTGGAATCTGTCTGGGCAACTTTTAGCACATTGGGATGCTCATCGGGATAAGGTCAGGAGTGTGAGTTTTAGTGCTGATGGGGAGCAAGTTACTTCTGCGGGTAGGGAGAAGGTGAAAGTTTGGAATATATCTGGGCAACTTTTGACTGAGTGGAGCGTGCATCAGGGAAAATTGGTGGATGTGTGTTTTAGTTTGGATTGGCAACGAGTGGCAACGGTGGGAAGTGACTATACTGTTATATTGTGGGATTTTTCTGGGCGCAAATTAGCACAGTGGGATACTCCAGAAATGGAATTAACAAGTATTAGTTTTAGCAATGATGGTAAATATTTGGTTGCTGGTGGGAAAAATAGTATGGTTTGTCTATGGCGAGTTGAAGGTTTGGATGAACTTTTGGTGCGGGGTTATGAGTGGTTACAGGATTATTTTGTTACTCATCCTGAAGAATTGGAAAAGTTGGAGGTATCTGAGAATCAAAATAGTGTGGTTGAAAATGTCGATGTAAGTAATGTTGTTTCTCTAGGAATAGATAGCTCACCCGCAGATATTCCTGTTAGTGTTAGTCTTCATTCTAATTATGAAATTAACTATATTCGGTTACGGGATTTATTATCCGCAGGAAAATGGCGAGAAGCAGATTTAGAAACTACTGCTATTATGCTGAAAATAGCTGGTAGAGAATCAAAAGGTTGGTTAAGAGGGGAAGATATTATCAAATTTCCCTGTTATGACTTATTTACAATAGATAACCTGTGGGTGATATATAGTAATGGTAAATTTGGCTTGAGTATTCAGAAAGAAGTTTGGCAAAATTGTGGTGCAACTCAAGATAGTAGTTATCAAATTAACGATCTGGAAATTTATAATAATTTCAGTGAAAAATTAGGCTGGAAAATAGGAGATAAACTTTTAACTTATGAGGAATTGAATTTCGATATAAATGCCCCCAATGGTCATCTCCCTGGAGGAATATTGAATTGGTTATGGTTTAGTTTTTATCTAGGAAAATCTAATATTTTCAGCGAGGAAACTATTTTGTGGGATATTATTTCTGCTATAGCAATGAAATTAGATATCTGTCAGTCTGACAAATTAGTAAAAATTTATCAATCTGATGAAGAAGGATTTTTAGGTGAATTTTTAGTACATGACAAAGTAGTAAAAATTTATCAAGGTGATATTACTAATTTAGAAGTAGATATTATTGCTAGTAGTATAGGTGGTCTAGTGTATGACCGAATTCGACAAATTACTGGGGAAGATATTTGGAAAGACATGATGAAATTGAGAATAGAAATGAGGAATTCCACTTTGTCATCTTTCAGAGATGTAGTCATAACAAACGCTGGCAAACTCCAAGCGAAAAAAATACTTTATGGATTATTAATAAGTTCACATGAAGAGGTAATTCAAGAACTACTTTATACTTGCATGAAAATCGCTCATAAACTCAGTTTTAAAACAATTGCTTTTCCTTTATTTGGCAGTGGAGTAGGTGTTTTATCTGCTCAAAAAGCTTGGCAAATTATCTTGTCACAAATAATCAAAAATTTATCTGATGAAAATCAAACAGTCAGAGAAGTTACTATCTGTATATATAACCGAAAAATTGTAGAAGAAATTGACGTTAGAGAGACACTAAAACAAATTCAAAACTTAGGTTGGGAATCGTTATTGTAATGGTTAAAAATTACAGCAGTTTTCTAGTTGATGAGGTACAAAGTTTTATTGCTCTAGGGAACAGGCAACAGGGAACAGGCAACAGGGAATATAGGAATAAATAGTCTTATAGCTGTACCTTACTATGCTCAAAAGTGCTGTAATATAGCAGGGAACAGGGAACAGGGAACAGGGAACAACAAACAAATGAATAAAAATTATGGCGTTGCACAGTGACGAATGATTTGAGATTTTTGATTGAATTGGATTGTGGATTTGAGAATTGCTAGAATGATTAATTAATGGTTTTTTTTTAGTCAAAATCTCAACCAATTTTTGGCAATATCATTCCATAATGTGCAACCCCAAATTTCCGGCATTGCACAGTGACGAATGATTTGAGATTTTTATTGAATTAAATTTTGGATTTGAGAATTGCTAGAATGATTAATTAATGGTTTTTTTTAGTCACAATCTAAACTAATTTTTGGCAATATCATTCCATAATGTGCAACCCCAAATTTCCTGTAGATATTCACCCTTGATTTTACACAAACGATACCAGCGGACATGATATTATTCAGCAAACCCTAGATTAGTCTTAAACTGTACCTAACGATCCTGAAATTTTCTGTATTCTTTTTTAAAACTGGTATAATACCAATTTAATAAATGTTTGCTACAAATAGCTAGGCTATTTTTTATGAGTTATATCATGTCCGGATAATTAGTGATAAAAAAACTTTCTCCTTCTCCTGTTCTTCTTCTTCCTTCTTCTTTCTTCCTTCCTGACTCCTGACTCCTGACTCCTGACTGCTCCGTCATTATTTATTTATAACTGTTCAACCGGACATGATATTAGGAGTCAGAATGAATAGTTTCAATACCAGTTTTGAGGTAGGAAATTTTCTTTTTTGTCAAAGGGACATTTCCTGAATTTGTGTTTTAATCGCACTTATTATTCGTAACATTCTTTTTTAACGCTGAGAAACGCGATATTATCAATCCACTCTTTTTCGATACCCAACTAATATTTATTGCTTCGGTATTCTCTAAAAGAATACAATATCCAACAACTCAAATTAAGATTACTATATGAAAAACCTAAACATTTTCAACTCTGCCTATTTCTGGTATTTCTGCTTTACCGTAATTTTCTTCCTCTCCCTAGATTTTTGGTCATGGAAGCAAACAATTTCCTTTTCAATTCTCCATCTACCAACATGGGTTTTCTATTTTATTGCTTTACAAATTATTCTCGCTTGTGCTATTTTTATTTTCTCTCAAACATTCTGGAAAACTGAATCTAAAAAGGAGAATAAATCGTGAGAGAAAACCTAATTCCCTACTTAATCATCAGTATCTATTTACTCTCAACTCTAGCCATCGGAATTATAAGTTATCGCAGCCAAGAAAATACTCCAGAAGATTACTTCCTCGCAGATAGAAAAATTAATTCCATAGTTTTATTTTTCACTCTCATTGCCACAAATTTTAGTGCTTTTACCTTCTTAGGATTTTCTGGTGCTGGTTATCGTATTGGTATCAGCTATTATCCCATGATGGGATTTGGTACTGCCCTAGTAGGAATTACATTTTATTTGATCGGTTATAAAGTTTGGCTTTTAGGAAAAGAAAAAGGCTTCATTACCCCATCAGAATTAATTGAAAGTCGCCTCCCTAGTCAACCACTAAAATTATTATTTTTAGCAGTAATGATAATTTTTACTATACCTTACTTAACCCTACAACCAATCGGTGGAGGTTATATTATTGAAAATTTAACTAACGGGCAAATTCCTTATTTTTGGGGAGCAGCTTTTTTAACCTTTATTATTGTATTGTATGTGTTTTTAGGAGGCATGAGAAGTGTAGCTTTAACCGATGTTTTGCAAGGAATTTTAATGTTAGTTTTAATGATAGTAGCAGTAGTAGCGATCGCTCAAAGTCTCGGAGGTTTTTCTGAAGCTAATCGCACTGTCTATCAACTAAAACCAGAACTTTTCTCTCGCTCTGGAATGAATAATTTTTTCACTCCCCATAAATGGTTTAGTTATATGTTTATTTGGGGTTTAAGTGTACCGATGTTTCCCCAAATGTTTATGCGATTTTATACTCCTAAAACTGCTAATTCCCTCAAAATTTCTGCTAGTTTATATCCCTTAATTACTGCCTTAATATTTATTTGTCCTGTTTTAATCGGAATGTGGGGTCATATTAACTTTCCCGACCTAGTAGGAAAAGAAGCAGATAAAATTTTTCCCATGATGTTAGGAGAATATACATCTACTGGCATTGCTTCATTAGTAATGGTAGGTGCCTTAGCAGCATTTATGTCAACACTTGATTCACAACTTTTAGCATTAAGCTCCATGATTACTAGAGATATTTATATTATTTATATTCGTCCCCAAGCTACTCTTGCAGAACAAACTTTTGTCGGGAAAATATTAATTGTTATTTTAGCAATAATAGGTTTAACTCTTGCAGCAAACCCCCCAGCTACAATTGCAGCGATCGCCACTCAATCTTTTACAGGTTTAGCAGTATTATTTCCCACAGTTATTGCTGCTTTATATGGAAAAAATATTTCACCTATTAGCTGTATAATTTCGATTATTTTTGGAGAGATAGCAGTTATTGGTTTTCAGATAGGTATGATTCCTCAAAGTTTTACTTTAGGATTTTTGCCCGTGGTGCCGATAGTATTAGTTTGTGCATTAATAATTGTAGTCGGAAGACTAATTAATTTGCCAAAAAATTAGTCTATAACAGGGAACAGGAATGACATTTCTTTTATCCTTTGTATTATTATCTTAATCCTTGTTGTTGGAACCAAGTATCTGCCCAAGCTGCATCATTTTCTGATAATTATGGTACTGGTTTTTGAGTGTAATCTATTTTTAAATCGTAACTGCCAACATCATAAATATTATTTAATAAAGCTTGTAAATCTATAATTGGTTCAGTATCTTCTGGGCGTAATGGTAATGGAAATTCAGGGATTTTATTTTGGATATTAAAAGCATATAGATCGGCTCTTGGTCGTTGCTTTCCGCGACTCACTAAAATCTGATAATGACTTTTACTTTTATGATCTAAAATAGGCATTCGTTGACCGCGACGCAGTAAATATATTTCGATAAAATTAGTCAAACTATCTAAAATTTTTTCTCGTTTTTTTTGATATATTTTTCTGCCTTTTCCACCTCTTTTATTAGAAGGAGATAATATTTCTATGGTGGTTACAACTTCCTTGGTTGCTACTTCTTGAATTTCCAAATATCCTTGGCGAATAGTTATTGGTATTGGCAGAGTTACTGTTATAGGTTTTGTGGAAGTTGCTGTTGCTGTAACCTGAGATTCTGTATAATTTGATTCGTTAGTTTGGTTTTTTTTTGACAGGACTGAAACATCAGGAAGACCTACAAGTAAAGATTCTGTATCGTTGTCTTCATACATTCTGACTTCTACAGAAACAAAATATTTTGGACGTAGTTGGGGAGATAATAATTGAGCAAGATTGCTAATTAAAAAGAGATGTAATCCCGACCATAAATCGGGATGTTCTAAATATGGGTCCATACCAGGAAATGGAGATGGCATTAATTTTTCTCCTTTGGTCGTTATATCTTTAAGGGGTAAAGGGCAGTTTGCCCCTACATTATTACATTTCTATCAGACTTGATATTATTTCTTCTTTCGACTTTTTAGAGTAACTAGCAAAACAGGGCGTAACACCCAGAGTAGAAAAGCAACTGCTATAATAATAGCGGTTGGACTATTTCCATGCTCTAATAACGGATTTAGATCTATGGGTAAAATATTTGTGCTAGGTTGACTGGTGCAAACTATATCTTCTTTAGGAAACATTTTGGTTTCTCCTATTAGTTACATTTCTATCTGAACATGAAATTTTTGTACTTTAAGCAAAGTTTTGACTCACCTTAGAAAAAAGTTTTAGTTCACTACTTTTGCCTTGAAAAAAAAGTGAGCTAAAACTGAAACTTAGCTGAATAAAAAATTTACTTTAGAAGATATAAAATTTACTTTGAAGATATAAAAATATAAATATGGCTGTTACTCTCAGAGCTTCTAAAGAGGGGCTACAAAAGGTTGATATAGCTAGAAAAAAGAAAGGTTGGACAAAAACAGAGGGTGCTTGGTGCGGACTAGCGCTAACTTCACAAGCAACTTTAAAACGTTTTTGGCGCAGTCTTCCCATTGAGCGAGATACTTTTATTGGTATTTGTGAGAATGTAGGGATTAACTGGGAAGAAGTTATGGACAACGCTCCTCCCTCACCTCAAAATTCCACTGTTGAATTTTTTTCTTATGATGATGTTTGGGTGGGTAGAGAAAACCTGATAGCTGAATTAACTACAAAAGTTAAAGAGTCTTGTCGCTTAGTTATTCTGGTTGGTATTAGTGGTATTGGTAAGACTGCTTTGGCAGAAAAGTTGGCGGTGGAGCTACACCAAGAATTTTTGCAGGGAGACTGGAGCAAGTTTCGCCAGGAAAATTTTGATAATGAGCAAGAAACTAAAGATTTTCGGAGTGTTGCTCTCCGGTGGTTGAAAAAGTGGGGAGTGTCTCTCAGTGAAGATGATTATCAATATGTGGAAAGGTTACTCTCTAAATTAGTTAATCGTTTGCGGCAACATCGGTATCTGATAATTATTGATTCTCTGGAAAATATTTTGGTGGGAAATGAGGAAGAGGGATGGAGTGATTTTCAGGATGAGTTGTGGGTGAGATTTTTTGAGCAATTTTTGGCTGCTCCAGAATGTCAAAGTCGCATTATCTTGACTTCCCAAGATTTCCCTGGGCAAATTCCCGAACGTTATCAGAATTTCTGGGTGTCTCAACCTTTGACTGGTTTGAGCAAGTCGGAGCAGTTGCAGTTGTTCGAGAAAACTGGGTTGGAGGTTGAGGAAAATTCTCCTAACCTACCTTATTTACAACGTATTGGTAATGCTTACGAGGGTCATCCTTTGGCGTTGCGGGTGATTGCCGGAGAAATTGGCAGCAAACCTTTTAATGGTAATGTGGTAGCTTATTGGAAAAGGTATGGTAATGAAATTGAGGAGGTGGAAAAGGGTATTGAGGAGGCTAAAAGTAAGGGGATAATTGGTGCTGATGATAGGTTTCGGTTAAACAGATATACTCGTGACTTGCGGAAAAAAGTCAAGTTGCGACTGGATAAGACTTTTTTCCGGTTGCAGAAAGATGCGCTTAATGCTTATCGGTTGATTTGTGCTACTGGAATATATAGATGCGAGGTGCCAGAGAGTTTTTGGTTGAATCATTTGGAAGACTGGAGTTGTAGTAAGGATGAGCAGGAGGTGGCGTTGCTGACTTTGCGCGATCGCTTTTTGGTTGAGGAAGTGGGAGTTGATGAAAGTGGTCAGTTTCTGCTGAGACAACATAATTTAATTCGTAGTGTGTCGTTGGAAAATTTAAAGAGGTTGGATGGGGAAAATGGTTGATTTATCTAAGTCGGGGTCGAAAGTTGAAAGCGATCGGGTAGGAAGAGTTAGTTTGCCTCCTGCTGATTATGTCTTGGAATTATTGAAGCTTGACGCAGATGCTTTGAAGTTAATTGAGCCACCTTCTAAGCGTCACCAATATCGGGCAGTTATTAATTGGGTGACTAACTACAAATGTCCGCCAGAAGTAAATGAGAAATTAGAGGTGGTGAAAGGCTATCTGGAAGCATTTTATCATCTTTGTGAAGTGGAAGACTGGGAACGAGCAAAGCAAATTCTTAATATTAAAGTACCGCCAGTTGATGAATATTTAGACTCTCAACTAAGGAGTTGGGATTACTATGAGGAATGTATTCACATCTACAGAAGACTATTAGGTAAATTAGATCAATATTGGGAGAGTATTTGTTTAAATGGTTTGGGTATTGCTTACTATTTCCTAGGAGAATATCACAAAGCTATCGAGTATTTTCAGCAGAGTTTACAAATAGCCAGGGAAATAGGCGATCTTTTAACCGAAGGTAAGGCTTTGGGGAATTTGGGTAATGTTTACGATTCCCTAGGAGAATATCACAAAGCTATAGAGTATCATCAGCAGAGTTTACAAATAGCCAGGGAAATAGGCGACCGTTCTGGGGAGGGTAGTGCTTTGGGGAATTTGGGTAATGTTTACTATTTGCTAGGAGAATATGACAAAGCCATTGAGTATTATCAGCAGCTTTTACAAATAGCTAGGGAAATAGGCGACCGTTCTGGGGAGGGTAGTGCTTTGGGGAATTTGGGTAATGTTTACTATTTGCTAGGAGAATATGACAAAGCCATTGAGTATTATCAGCAGCTTTTACAAATAGCTAGGGAAATAGGCAACCGTTCTGGGGAGGGTGCTGCTTCGGGGAATTTGGGTCTTGCTTACTATTTGCTAGGAGAATATGACAAAGCCATTGAGTATCATCAGCAGTCTTTACAAATAGCCAGGGAAATAGGCAACCGTTCTGGGGAGGGTAGTGCTTTGGGGAGCTTGGGTAATGTTTACTATTTGCTAGGAGAATATGACAAAGCCATGGAGTATTATCAGCAGAGTTTACAAATAGCGAGGGAAATAGGCGACCGTTCTGGGGAGGGTATTGCTTTGGGGAATTTGGGTAATGCTTACTATTCCCTAGGAAAATATCATAAAGCTATCGAGTATTATCAGCAGGATTTACAAATAGCCAGGGAAATAGGCACTCGTTCTGGTGAGGGTCATGCTTTGGGAGACTGGGGAGAATCTCTGCTCAAGTTAGAAAAGTATACTGAATCTCTGGAATATTCACAAGCAGCATTAGAGATATTGAAGCAGATAGGAGAGCGTCATTACCAAGCAAAAGTTCTCAAGAATATAGCAGAAACCCATCAACACTTAGGAAATTTAGATGCAGCACGACAGTATTGCGATGAGGCGATCGCTATTTTCACAGAATTAGGAGTGCCAGAATTGAAAGAATGTCAGGAGTTGCGGGAGGAAATTCACAAGTCTAGTAGGGTGTGTTAGCGAAGCGTAACGCACCGAAATATTTTGGGCGGTGCGTTACATTTCATTTTCATGTCACGCAGTGAAACGCACCCTACTGGACTGCTTTTCCCAATATTGATGGTAAAATCTTATTCTGCAAAAAAGAATCCTCTGCACAGAAGAGCGATCGCGTCAGCGGAACGGAGTTCTATCGCTCCTCATTTCCTCTCTTGCCAAAACTGCTCCTTTTAAGTATCCTACTATAGACAAAACCACTTCCCCAAAAAATTCCCATGAAAACAAAAAGCTTTACTGCCATAGTTTACCGAGAAGAGGATATGTATATAGCTGAATGTCCTGAAATTGGTACAGTTGACCAAGGTTCCACAATTGAAGAAGCACTAGCAAATCTTAAAGAAGCAACAAGACTATATCTCGAAGAGTGTCCGCCATCGGACGAGACAACCCCAAGATTTGTTACCAATATTGAGGTTAGTTATGCCTAGACTGCCAAGAATTTCCAGCAAAGAAGCAATTCGCACCCTAGAGCGTCTGGGTTTCCAGCAAGTCAGACAAACAGGTAGTCACGCTTCAAAAAACCCTTACCAGATGGAAAAATTGTTTGTGTCGTGCCACTGCATAACGAATTAAAAATTGGTACTCTTAGTGGCGTTCTCAAACAAGCTAAAATTACCCCGGATGAGTTTATCGCAAATTTATGATGGACAGAAAAAAAGAATTGATATAGACAGACGCATCCAAAATGGTGCATGATGACGAATTGTTAAATGCTTTCCACAGTCTAAATTTGATCCGTAAATACACACCCTACAAATTTTTCTATAATCATCAAATTATTTACTAAAATTAAACAATTCAAATGTCACAATCAAATTATTATGGTAAACTACAATCCACTACTCAACCTACCATCAAGTGACGAATTACCTGATTCAGACGACAAACCCGTTGATCGCGAAATACAAATTCTAATTCCTAACCTGCTAATGTTAATTTTAAATCAGTTATGGGGCGATCACTCTGATTGGTTTTTTGGCGTAAATATGGGAATTTTCCACACCACCGGGTCAAGTCCTAGAGTGGCTATAGTTCCTGATGCTTTGCTCAGTCTGGGAGTTCCACGACTCAAAAATAATAAATTGCGATCCTCCTATGTTCTTTGGGAGGAAAATTATGTTGTTCCGATACTGGTATTGGAGATTGTTTCTAAAACTTATGGGGGTGAATACAATGAAAAAATGATTGATTACGCTCGGTTGGGAGTATTGTATTATGTCATCTATAACCCAGATTATACCAAGCGAGACAAACACGAACAATTTGAAGTGTATTACTTGGTAGATGGAGCATACCAACGTTTAAAAGGAAATCCCGTGTGGATGCCAGAAATTGGTCTGGGGATAGGAACTGAAGTTGGTAATCATTACCGTTCCGAACAAGAGTGGTTGTATTGGTATGACTCTGAAGGGAACAGGTTTATGACCCCAGAAGAGGAAGCACTTCAGGAACGACAAAGAGCTGAACGACTTGAACAAATGTTGCGTTCCCTTGGTGTTGATCCAGAACAGTTGTAGCTATATCTTAAGTCATATCATGTCCAGCAGCATCGGTATTTTCAATAATTGATAATTGATAATTAGGGCTTGCTGAATAAAATTGTAATCAATGTCTTTCAACAATTAATAATGAATAATTACCTCTTCTTTTCAAGGAGAGGATTGACTAATAATGAAAAATTTTTTTTATTATCCCCTTAAAAGGGGAGGCTTTAAACCACAATTTTTCGGAAAAGGTTTCTAGGGTTTTTTATTTTGAAAAAGTGCAAGGTTTTTGGCTGTTGTCGCCTCAAAATGCTAGTACTTTTCCCCTGACTATCAGAAAATTTGGCCGTAGTAGATAGTCTAAACTGTTGCCTCACAGGAGTGCGCTACCAGGTGCAACTAGCCTCCGGAGGAGGAGCTGCGCTAACGTCGTCGCGGGGTCGCACCGCTGTTGCCTGTTCCCTGTTGCCTATCATCACCATTAGACTTTTTCAGCAAACCCTAATTACCTCTCCCTAATTATCAATTATCCATTATCCATTATCCATTATTGAAACCCTACTACTGCTAATTAAACCAAACTCTGAGCTGGTTTATAACTTTGAATGGCTTTCATATATTGCGCCCTTTCAAATTTACTCTCATCAGGACAATTAATTTGACTCATACTACCGCGCATCTGTGCTATTGATTCATATTCATGTTCTTCCATCCAATGAATCATTTCATTTTCGATAACTTGAATATGATTAATTCCATGACGTAATAAAGTACCTACTAGCTGAGTTACATTCGCACCTGCCATCACCATTTTAATCACATCTTGCCCTTTTTGTACGCCGCTAGTTGCTGCAAAATCAACTTCTAATCTACCGTACAAAATAGCTATCCAACGCATAGGTAAACGCATTGCTTGTGGCGTACTTAATAACACATTAGTTACAACTTCTAGCTCTTCAATATTAATATCTGGCTGATAGAAACGGTTAAATAAAACTAATCCATTTACCCCTGCTTCTACCAACTTTTTCGACATATTTGCCATGTTACTAAAAAAGGGGCTAAGTTTAATAGAAACCGGAATATTTACCTCAGATTTAACAGCTTGCAGAATACTAATATAATTCTGTTCTACTTGTTCCCCAGTCATATCCATATTAGTAGGAATATTGTAGATATTTAACTCTAAAGCATCTGCACCAGCAGCCTCTAATTCTTTAGCATAATGAGTCCAGCCACCAATGGTTGAACCATTTAAACTGGCAATAATTGGCATATTTACCATTTTTTTTGCCTGACTAATATGCTTTAAATATTCCGAAACACCGACATGAAATACTTCTGGTTCGGGAAAATAAGTTAGAGCTTCTGGAAAACTTTCTGTGCCGTATTCTAAATGATGTTGTAATTCCAAACGTTCTTCACGAAGTTGTTCTTCAAATAAAGAATGTAAAACTACTGCAGCAGCACCAGCATCTTCCATCCGTTTGAGATTATCTAAGTCTTCGGTTAAAGGTGCAGCAGCTCCTACAACTAATGGGGAACGTAATTGTAATCCTAAATAATTTGTCGTAATATCCATAATGTTTAATTCAAAATTCAAAAGTCAAAAGTCAAAAGCGAAAAAGGCGTAGAAGGCGTAGGTTGGGTTGAGGAAACCCGTTAGCGCAGCTCATCCGTAGGATAAACCCAACAAACACCTATTCGGCATCGAGCTACTTACAAATTCTAGCCCATAAATTGTAAGGTGCTGTGAGGAAAAAGCCAGATCTTTGCGAATCCCAACACCGAAAAAAATAGACCAAAAAAGATTACTAAGGCTGCAGCAATACGGTTCAAAACAACCAAATACATTTGGTTTAAGACTTTTTTCAGAAAACTGAGGAAAGTCACTAAGATTAACCACCAAAGGGCTGAACCAATGAAAATACTGGATAGGATTACAGTTAATAAAAAAACTTCATTATAGTCAATCATATTAAAAATTTCTGACTCAGTTATTAGGATACTCGCTACGATTATACTTTTAGGATTTGTTAGGGCAAAAAGTGTCGATCCTA
>NZ_JAAHGB010000021.1:0-89174 GCF_010672695.1 Okeania sp. SIO1H4 | reverse complement strand
GCAATAAATATCAAAAATAGGGCGGTAGGGCATTCCGTCCTTAAAGCTCGTGGAGTCCGACGGGGTACCGGGACTGCGAAACGAGAAGCCCACACTATACCGCAAGGTTAGTGTGGGAGTATGTCACTTGACCTGTATTTCCGATTTGATTATTTATCATTTTCTTTGTGGGTTTAATACCCCACCGTCAACGGGGGTGTTCACGCATTACTTGGGGGAGCGTAGACGCGGAGCGGCAGGTCGTTGACTATCCCCATGTAATTTTCCTCCTGTCTCCTGTCTCCTGTCTCCTGTCTCCTTCTTCAAGAGATGATAAATTTACTCTTTTTCCTCTCTCAGTTAGATATTTTTGAAGATGCTCCTCTGATGTGACCCAAGCCTTTAAGTTTGCATCCCAAAAAAACTTTATTTTATTCCTAATTCTCAGAGTATGAATCCTCTGAAAAGATACTCCTAGAAGTCTAGCTACATTAGTTTGAGTCAATTTATCTTTCATAGTTGATAGGTTAGTTCATATTGCGATGTTTTTGAATAAATCTAAAAGTTACATCTATAAATAATGACCTATTCAGGTATTGTAGATGTTCTAATATCATCATAAATAGTAAAAACCTATGCTTCAACAGAAGTATTACTGAACTTTAATGATTTTTATGTGTATTCAAAAATTATATCTATCCTAGAGAATTTACTCAGATACTACACTAAAATACCCAGTTAAGATTTTTCTGATTTTCTAGTTACTCATGCTAGTATCGGGACTTTGATATTTTTTAGGTTAAAAATAGCTTCAAACTCAACGGTAGCAAGGAAAATACGTTGCTCTAGCTAAAAATGGCTCAAAACTAGATAGGGCTTACTGATTAAATCTAAAAGCATTGACAGATAAAGGTTTTAGCATTTTTTAGTTAGAAAAATTCCAAGCTTTTAGGTCGTAATGGTTCAAAAAATTAGCATTTTCGGCCAGAGTTGGGCAGAAAAATCAAGGGAAAATTCTTACTCCTACTTCCTCGCTCCCGACCCTTTTCTCCTGTCTCCTGTCTCCTGTCTCCTACCCTCACCCATAAGACTTTTGAGCGCAAACCCTAGATATATCAAGGAAGAGGCTATTTTGACGTTAAAGCATTATACAGCAAGGGTTTAAAACTATTTTTAAACCATTTTTTGCTAAAGTCCCGGTATTGAACTAATACCAATTCCTACTTATGAAAGAAAATTATAATTTTTTCCTGCTGTCTTAAAGTAAAAAATAGTATATTTTGCTGCTTGAAATCTTTAATCAGAATAGAAGCTAATCCATGGTTTCAAAGAGTAGATATAGCAGAAGGAAGAAGAAATAAGGAAGGCTTTAGTTATCTAGGAGAGAAAAGAAGGAAAAATTTTCGTTGTCTGAGCTTTAAGCTTTTGATATGTCCTAAGCTTTCCTGAGACTGCTATATTTCGGAAAAATACCTGTATTAAGTCGCAAACTACTGTCAGATGTCCAATAGTCTAATAATATTTGCTATACATCCTTCTTTCCTACTATCAATTAAGGTGTTCCTTTTATTCCATAGATATAAATCTAGATTTAGCATTCCTTGGTACGGTTGTGTAAAAATATCTGGCAAAAAGGGAATAGGCAGGGACTAGAGAAAAAGGCATAGGGAACTAGGGATAAGAGTTTCAGACTTTCGATATATTTTTGATTTTTTACAAACGATTTAGGATTGCTATTATAGTGTCAACTTTTGTGACATTTTTCTCTATCTTCACAAGTTCTTCATATTTATAGATTACCTTAATTGGCAAGGTTAGCAACTTGACCTAAAAGCTGAGATATAAATATCAAATTGGCATTTGGAGATAAGAGAAGTGCAATCAGTTTATATCATTCTATTAACTCTTTCTGCGAGTTCTGCATTAATTTATAAGCACACCTCTGAAGACATATCCATTGATTTTTCAGCTTTTAATAGTGCTTAGTTTATTTTGTTTTTACAAAGTTTACTCACTAGATAGCGAAGATATAAGTTAATTAAAAGAAGCTTATTTCAAGTTTTTTAACACAATTTTTATGATTTTTGTAGCTGAACCTATCTATATAGATACAAGGCTTCAATAATTTATTCATATTTAATTACCCTGATAAAATCATCAGTTATTTGTTAGGGGTTTGTTGTTAAATCTTGTCATATTTTTCAAATAAATTTGAGGTATATTATGCACACTTGTCCTTGTTGCTCTACAACATTACTACGCCATGCACGTCATAATACTATTTACTGGTATTGTCCACGATGTCGAGAAGAAATGCCTGACTTAGAATTAATGCTATTAACTCGTTCTCAAGTATTTCAGACTCGTGGAGACTGGTTAAGTTCTCGTAAACAAAACTCTAGAGTATTAATAAATGTCCCAGCATAGATTATTTCCATCCGCTGAAAAACCTTTTTTGTTTGTAAATACTATTAAGGAAAGGAGTCTTTTTGAGGCTTCTTATTTTTTTTAGTACGAAAATTGAAAATTGATATTTTAATTTTTAAAAAGAATATTATATGAATATAGATTAATACTTCCTACAGATGATTGATTAGGGAGATTGGGAGATTGGGAGATTGGGAGACTGGAAAATTGCATAATTACTTGTATTTCATGTAAAATTGTTGTTTAACTATCTCGTCTTGCTCAACTTTTATTTCAGCTTTTGTGAAATAACTGTAGAATTATTTTTGATGTTTCATATTACAAATAATCAGGCGTTGTATAATTGCGGGATGATAATCACATTTGCACCCATCTGAAAATGTTGATAGATTAAAACAAATTTTTTGACACATATCAAAATCATCCCATGATGATGCAACGCCAATAATCAAATTAAAGTAATATCAATTTGGATAGCGGGACTTTGATATTTTTGACAGTGAAAATGGCTTAAAACTCAACCCTAGCAAGGGGCTAAAAATGGCTCAAACTCTAGATATATCAAGAAATAGGCTATTTTGACGTTAAAGCATTACACAGCAAGGGTTTAAGGCTATTTTTAATTATTTTTTTGCTAAAGTCCCGATAGAACTCCGTTCCGCTGACGCGATGAACGACAAACTTTCTCCTCTTCTTCTGTTTACTCTTGACTTTACTTTGCCTGACCGACGGCAACCCTACCTGATGACTCCCTCGTGATTTACAACTATTCAACCGGAGATAATATAAGAACATATTCTCCTGACTGCTGAATGCTGACTACTGACTGATAGAGGTCCCCTAAGTATTTGTAACAAACATTTATCATGCCTGATATAATACCTTCCTGCCATAGCTTAGAATAACTGTACTATCAATTTAAGAGTAAGGCATGGGAACTATTTGGGAACTAGACTTTTACAGTCGTCCAATACTTGATGAAAGACAAAAAAAACTCTGGGAACTCTTAATATGCGAAAGTCCCCTAGATATTAATCATCCTACAGACTCTTTGTATCGTTACTCTGAGTTTACAAGTAACCAAGAGGTAAACTCAATTTGGCTACGGAGCGCCATTGAAAAAGCGATCGCTGATGCTCCAGAAGCACCTCAAAAAATTCGCTTCTTCCGCCGTCAAATGAACAACATGATTACCAAAGCTTGTGCAGAAATGGCCATACCTGCGGTTCTAAGTCGTCGCACCTACACACTCAACCAGTGGCTACAACAACGAATGGAAGAAGTTTATCCCACTTATTCTAGTTATCAAGCAGGAACAAATCCTTCAATTCAATACATGAGTCCCGCACCACAACCTCTACCAGATGCCTTAATTGGAGAAAAATGGGCATTTGTTAGTTTAGAAGCTGAGGCTTTTGCAGAAATGTCAGAGTGGGACATTGATTTTGAAGAAGCTTTTCCCCTGAGCATGATGGGTCTTGCACCCAATTTACAGATTCCAGGTTTAATTATTTATTCATCTAGGGCAAAACCTTTAGCCGCTTGGATGTCAGGATTAGAATTAGCTTTTGTCAAATTTAATTCAGGTCCCCCAGCTAGATTGCTTCTAGAAACTGGAGGTAATGATTGTTGGATTTTAGCTAATCTAGCTAATTCATCAACTATTGAGGAAGCTAAAAGATTTTCCGAAGCAAAGTCGAAAGTCAAACAAGTTCATTTTCTGGCTGTACAGTCAAATCCAGAATCTGAATCGTTTGCTGGTTTTTGGTTGCTGCAAGAAATTAATATCTAGTTAAGTTTTGGGTACTGGACGTTGGTAAAATCCTACTAACAACTCTATTGTCCAAAATCATAAATCCCAAACAGAATTTTATGACCCAATTAGCAGAACAACTGCTAGAAGTAGCTGCCAAAGCAGGAGCTGAGGCAGCAGAGGTATTTCAAGCCCGATCACACTCCCGGCCCGTATTTTTTGAAAGCAATCGACTCAAACAACTAGAAAGCACTCAGTCAGAGGGTATAGCGCTCCGACTTTGGCGAAATGGATGTCCAGGAATAGCTGTAGCTCATGGGCCAGTGGAACCTAAAGCTTTAGTAGAACTTGCCCTGTCTATAAGTAGTCTTAATCAACCAGAATATATTGAACTATCCTCGAAAGCGAAAAATCGATATTATCCTAACCAAGGAATATCTATATCAGTTGAACAACTTGTAACTTGGGGAAAAGAAGCGATCACATTAATTCGAGAAGTTTATCCAGATGTGATTTGTCATGGAGAATGGGACTGCGAAATTGAATCTACTCGTTTAGTTAATTCCCTAGGACTAGATTGTCATCATATAGATACCACCCTTAGTGGTTATGTAGAAACTGATTGGGTCAGAGGTGACGACTTATTAAATATATCTGATGGCCAAATTCAGCGTAATGGTCTTGACCCCAGGAAAGTAGCAAATAGAATCTTGCAACGATTAGATTGGGCACAAAAAAATGTTATACCTCCTAGAGGTAGAGTACCTATTCTATTTACGGCTAAAGCTGCAGATTTATTATGGGGTACTTTCTCTGCTGCTTTGAATGGCAAACAAGTTTTGGAAGGTGCTTCTCCTTGGAGCGATCGCTTAGGGGAAGTTGTGACTAACAAACATATTACTATTTCTCAAGAACCAGATGAAGGACCGTTTAGTTGTCCTTTTGATGATGAGGGTACTCCTGCTCGTTCTATAGTATTTATTCAAAACGGCATTTTACAATTGTTTTATACAGACCGAACTACTGGCAGATTATTGGGGAGTGGGACTACTGGTAATGGGTTCCGACCAGATTTAGGTAGCTACCCTACACCAGAATTATTTAATTTTATAGTTAAGCCAGGAGAGCGATCGCTAAAGGAATCAACTACTATGTTGGATGATGCAATTATAGTAGACCAAATTCTGGGTGGTGGTGCTGGTATTTCTGGTGACTTTTCGATTAATGTTGAACTTGGCTATCGTGTGAGAAAAGGTGAAGTAGTTGGTAGAGTTAAAAATACAATGGTTGCTGGTAATGTCTATACAGCATTAAAGCAATTAGTCACATTGGGAAATGACGGCGAATGGAACGGTTCTTGTTATACTCCCCATGTAATTGTAGAAGGATTATCTACTATTAGCAGAATAGATTGAGTTACTTACGCAATCATTAATAATTATTATTAGCTCTTAATTTGATTTTGATAGTAATATCATATCCGCTTAGTTAGCGATCAAAAATTTTATCCTGTCCTATACTTTCTGATACTTCTCGATCGAATAATTAAGGCTTAAATCCTGTTATTTTTTAGCATAAATAAATCAAAAAAATTATGTTCGCCAATCCTACCCGTTTTCAGAAGAGGTGATTATTAATTATTAATTGTTGAACTTCTTTCTCCCCTTAGTCACTTATAAGTGGAACTTTAACTTCTTCTCGGATTCGGTATTAATCCTTCTTTTGTTAAATAGAGGATAAATCAACAATTCCTGCATCCTATAATTTTTGTCTAGAAAACGATTTCCCCTTTTTGCCTCTAAAAAAATCTTTAACAAAAATCTTACATACTTTCTTTCCACAAAAGTTACAGAGGAAAGTTCTTTTTGATTATATGTGGGTTGAAAAATCTGATCTTGTATTAGAGCTTAATTATCCCAGATATTAATATATATTTACAAAGTAAAGATTTGATAAATTTTCTGCTTGACTCTTTAATTTTCTTCTAAATAGGCTTTACAATCCTGATCAAATAAAAAACATCTATATTATTCAAAAATGATGAAATAAATGGTTCAGATGAAAAAGAAACTCTTGAAGGTGGTGGCGGTAATGACACAATAGATGGCGGTCTTGGTGATGATGTCATTATTGGTAGCAAGGGAGATGACAAGATAAATGGAGGATGGATAGGTTCCGGTGATATTGGTAAAATTCAAAGACTTTGCTATCACTGTAGATGATTTAATCTCGCTTATTAACGAAGGCTAAATCTAAAACCAAGCAACCCATGAAAAAAGCAGCTAGCGGTAATGACACAATAGATGGCGGTCTTGGTGATGATGTCATTATTGGTGGCAAGGGAGATGACAAGATAAATGGAGGATGGATAGGTTCCGGTGACATTGGTAAAATTCAAAGACTTTGCTATCACTGTAGATGATTTAATCTCGCTTATTAACGAAGGCTAAATCTAAAACCAAGCAACCCATGAAAAAAGCAGTTAATCGAATGAGATTTCTAATTTTAAATCTCATAGATGAAATCCACCATAAAACAGCTTTATTCCTAGTTCAAAACTTTGAAGAGTAATACTAAATCCGGTTGTCAAAACCATTTTATCATCAAGGAAGATAACCTGGATAAATTGAATGGCCAAGAAAGCTTATCTAGCTCCGCATTTGAGTTCATTTGAACTCAGACAAAAGTACCTTAAAAGTCAAGATTCTGTAGAATCCAGAAGATGGCACTTATACCAATTTCATAAAATATTGCTACAGTGGTTTTCTCTGCTGGTCGGAATTTAGAGATTAATACTGTAACGACCTTTTTTGAATTTGGTATTACTTTGGGAACTCTCCTTAGGGTAGACTCTAAAAAATAGTGCGTTCGCGTTCGCGTTGCCGAGCAAATCGCTGTAGGAATCAATTATGATTATGCCAAAGAAATCCTGAAGAAATATAATAAGTTAGGAGAAGAAGGGATAAAAAATATCAAAAATCAGCATTTGAGACGGCGAGGGGGTAAGAAGTCATTGCGACCGGACATGAATTGCTACCGGACATGATATGACTACTGTCGTGATCGGTATAAAATCTTTTGAAGTAGGAGTCAGGAGTCAGGAGTTATATAAAATCTGGTAGCATTGGTGTAATTAGATTCATAGTGTGGGGAGGGTCGGGAGATCAAGAAAGATTTGGCAATGGTGCTCAGATGGAATATTTTTTTATACCGAATTAAGCAAATTTGATATCAGGAGGCGAGAGAATCACAAAGATTTAGTAGTTATGACGATTTGAGCATTTTCAGGACTTACGCAACAGCACTAATTATAGTGGATATATCTGGAATTATCACTGTATATAGCGGTACTGCGTAATATCATGTTCGGTTGAATACTTATAATATCTGTGGACTAAAGGCAGAAGGCAGAAGGGAAAGAGCAAGTTTAGAAGGCAGAAGGTTTATTATAACTGATTATCCGAACATGATATAAGTCCTGATTTTTTTGATGTCCAATCAAACGGATTTGAGATCATTTGTTTTTTTTTCAATATTTATCATTTTCTTTGTGGGTTTAATACCCCACCGTCAACGGGGGTGTTCAAAATTACTTGGGGGAGCGAATCCCCATGTAATTTTCCTCCTGTCTCCTGTCTCCTGTCTCCTGTCTCCTTCTTCAATCCCTCTTCCTTCTTCTTTCTTAATTTGAATTAATTTTTCTGCTAATTTAATTGCTTCAACTTTAGTGGAAATTTTTCCCTCAGCTCGTGCTATTTTAATTTCTGTTAATAGTTGACCAATTATCGGACTTTTGGGTAATTTTAAGACTGTAATTAAATCATTTCCGTTCAATAAAGGAGTGGGGTGAGCAACTTGGTCTTCTGGATTAATATAACGTTTAACTAAACAATCAATTTCTGTTATGGATATTCCTTTTCCTACTCCTACAACTGCTAAAGCAGGAAAATTTTTTCCTATTTCTTGAAATAAGAAAAATTGTTGCCTCACAGACATCTGAGAAATTTCTATTTCTGACAGTTTAGCTAAACCTTTAATAACTGCAATTGTACTCCTAATTTCTGCATTGCTATACTTCAACCCCATCAATTCAACTTCTGCTTTTTCTGGATCGGAATTAACTAATATTGCTAACTTAGCGATCGCCAACAAAGAGGTTTTTACTGTATCGCGTACCCCTCTTGCTAACTCATCTTTTAACTGAGACCAATTTTTTCCTAACTCCTCTGCTACTATGTCTATTTGTTTTGCTATTTCCCAATTTTCTCCCGCAGTAGAAAAATAACTAGAAAGTAAACAATCTTTCCAAGCTTTTTCTATCCAAAACATACCTTGGGGATGGCTCAATAAATAACCTAATTCTGTCTGCACTCTTTCTGCTGCAACATTAGTCAGCAAAGGTGCAAATTCTCGAATAGCTGTTTGAGTTTCTGGTGAAATAACAAAACCTAGCTGTGCTGCTTGACGATATGCGCGTAATAGTCGGAGAGGATCATCTCTGAGATTAGCAGATTTTACCATTCTGATAATACCATCTTGCAAATCCTTCAGAGCATTAAATAAATCTATCACCTCATCATTAAAAGGATTATAAGCGATCGCATTTATTGTAAAATCTCGTCGCCATAAGTCTTCCTCCAGACTATTACCTTCTATTTCAGCAAAATCAACTGTAGTCCCTTGAAATACCACCCTAGCAATTTTTCGTTCGGCATCCAATACCACAAACCCCGCTTGATACTGCTTCGCAATACTTTTGGCAATGTTAACTGCTTGGTCGAGGATAATAAAATCTAAATCCAGATAATCACTTTTGCGCTTCAGCAAAGCATCTCGCACAGATCCACCGACCAAATAAACAGGTTGGGGCAACATTTCTCGGTCAAATGGCCAATTATTGGGAGATAAAGCAGACAGGGAATTTATCAACATTGGTAAAAAAATCAAGTTAACTTCTCTGTAATTAAACTTTCTAAGTAGGAAATCAGCGCTACGCGCAAGTCATAAGTCATAAGTCATAAGTCATAAGTAATCTCTGATCTGAAATCCGGTGATACAGTTATCGCACTTTCTACTTCCATTCAATGCAGATATAAAATGCACCGAATATCTCCAGATAATTCCCACTCTCATCCTTCCTTTCTCCTGACTCCTGACTCGGTCCTCATGACTCCTGACTCCGAGAGCGATACGATAACTAATTACCCTGATTCTATATGACTGGGTTTGAGCATTTAGGAATGTCCTAAGCTTTGCTTCGACTGCTATAAAATTAATTTGGGCTAGAATATAAACTCATCAAATCATTAAAATAGGCAATTATTGCATCAATTAATATTAGAGTTAAGCATCAAAGAGGTACTGACAAATGTGTATTTGTGTTAACTGCCACTATGTAGATCGGTGTGTCACCTATCATGCTGTAGAAACTCAGCACGAACAACTTCATTTAACAGAAAATCCCGACTTTGACCCGGTTGAACCTACAATCAATGTTAATATTCGCCCTCAAAATAATGAAATTGAAATGGAGTGGGATGTTGTTGGTTGTGAAAGTTTTAAAGAAGAAATGGGCAAATGGGCAAAATTAAGACCAGGTGAACTTATCCCTACTTAAAGTAATTCTAATTCTTGATTTCCCCTTCTTTTTATAGATAGAGTGGGAGTAGGAAATAGTACAGAAAAGGAGATTTTATGTTAGCTCAAATTATCTACTATTTATGAATATAGCGAAACGGCTAGATCACAACTCATTTGGGGAATAAAAACCTAATAATATTAGACTTTTAGCTATTGGGTAGTTCCTGGAATTTTTCATCAATTGATAATGGATAATTACCTCTGGTTAAAACCGTTACGGAATTGAATATAAAGAAATCAGATTTATTCTCTTGGTCCATTGGATATGGCTCCGAGACCTCGCCATCCTATCCTACGGACTGCTTCGCAAACGACCGCTTTTTTCTCCTTAAAAGGAGAGGAAATAAAGCTGAATGGATTAATTATCAATTATCAATTATCAATTATCAATTATCAATTATCCATTGTAAATATACCAGCACACCCTGCTATAACTTTATCTCCCACTTCTTTAGGAAAAAGAAGAGTTATTAATTTGTTCTATTTTATAACTGAAAGAAAAATATAGCGTTTATTCCCTGTTTACCGAATTACTACTCTGTAGGGACGTTGCATGCAAAGTCCCTAGCTACTCCCTAAAAATTACGAATTTTGTACCTCATGCTTCTTGGGAATTAAAATATCATCAAATCAATAATAAAAATCTTTATTTATCTTTTCTATTCTCATGAGTTATTGCTACTTTCCCACCTGCAAAAATCCACAAAATCCTACTAAGGCTGAATTTTGTCAGAGTTGCAACTCTCCATTATTACTAATTCCTCCACTAAGTGATGAAAATGAAAAAATAGAAACAAAGAAAATTATTTCTTCGCCAGATAATAATCTCAAAATAGCTAACCAGTCTCGCTACCGTATTCTTAAATTAATTGGGCAAGGTGGTTTTGGTAGAACTTTTTTAGCAGTAGATGAAAAAGATTCTATTCGACAAGTTTGTGTAATTAAACAGTTTTTTCCTCAGAATACAAATTATTACCATTATGACCAAAATTCTCTTCAATCTTCAGAAACAATTTCTGGTAGTGAGTCTCTTCAAGTAAAGACAAAAACTAAAAAAGCTTCAGAATTATTTCAGCAAGAAGCACAACAGTTAAAAACTCTAGGTATTCATTCTCAGATACCCAAACTACTAACTTATTTTCAAAAGGATGGACAACAATATCTAGTTCAAGAATATATTGAAGGCAAAAATCTCGCCCAAGAATTGGCAGAAAAAGGTATCTTTACTGAAGCTAAAATTCGGGAATTTTTAAATAATTTATTGCCAGTATTACAGTTTGTGCATAAATCGAAAGTTATTCATCGAGATATTAAGCCAGAAAATATTATTCGTCGCACTACTGGTCAACTGGTTTTAGTAGATTTTGGTGCTGCTAAGTTAGTGGAGAAAAAAGGTTTACCTCAAACTGGAACTATTATTGGTAGTGCTGCTTATACCGCTCCCGAACAATTGATGGGTAAGGCTATTTTTGCTAGCGATCTTTATAGTTTGGGTGTTACTTGTATTCATCTTTTGACTCAAGTTTCACCTTTTGATTTGTTTGATAGTAGAAATAGTAAGTGGGTATGGCGAGATTATTTAAAAATGCCTGTTAGTAAAGAATTAGGTCTAATTTTAGACAAGATGTTGGAAGGTGCAACAAATCGGCGTTATCATTCTGCCACTGCTATTATTAGACATCTTAAACCTCGGTCTAATTATATGGAAAATGTTTATTTTTCTCCTTCTTCAGCAGTGCCGAAAAGGTTAACTGAGCAAGCAGAAATTAGACGGGAGTTACAGGAAGTTTTGGCTACTGAGTCGGTTAAAGTTCAGGTGAGTCGTGTTAAAAAAACTTTGACTGTTGTGATTAGTAGAAATTCAGGAAAAAAGGCTAATTATGCTCAAATTTTAAGGACTATTTCTGGGAAGTTAACCGATCTAAGATTGCAAAATATAGATAAAGTTAAATTACTAGGTAAGCTTCAGGGTAAAACTGTGCCGGAGTGGCAACAAGTATTGAGAATGGATCGTAAAGCTAGGTGGAAAAATCAAATTTTGAGATTACAAAAAAATGAGCATTTTATGAAGATTTTGCAGTTAGGAACTCAGAATTTTTGGTGGGCTAGATTTAAGGAAAAAGAATTTTGGTTAGATGCTTTGATGTTTGCTTTTGCTTGGTTTATTTTTGGCTATCGGATAATTATTTGGCATCCGATAATGGCTGTTATAATTGCATCAGTTTTTATTACAGTTAAACATCTGGTTATAAAACAGAATAAATTGGCAACTAATAATTTATTTACTACTGTGGCAACAGTATTTTTAATCTTGGGTTTGTTAGGGGGTAAATTATGGATTTCTGATATTTTTGGGTTGCTTTTAGGTTGCTTATTTGTGGCTTTACCAATATTTTATGCTAGAGAGGAAATATAATTAGGGTTTGCTGAAAAAGTCTTATGAGTAAAAGTAGGAGTCAGGAGTCAGGAGAAATGGGAATTATAGAGGAGGTAGTCGGATATATTTGTAAGAGTGATTTTTATGCCCAACTCTTGCCCAAAATGCTAAATTTTTGAGCTTTTTTGACCAAAAAGTTGCACTTTTTTCCCTCCAAAAAGGCTAAAGCTTTTATAGATAAAGCCTTTGAGGATTAATCAGCAAACCCTAATTATTTAGTAGTTTTATCGATATATCCATATAGTTATTTATTGTAGATGCAGGGAATAGGAAACCGAGCTAATTTTGCGAAGTCAAAAGTCAGAAGTTATTTTGATACGTCGCCCTACCAACGACTCTCCTACCTGACTCCTACCGACACCAGAAGTATTTGTAGAAAATATTTATCACGTCTGATATAAAAGTTGATTTTAGCCAAAAATAAAATTAATCTTCCTTCTTGCTTCTCCCTTCTTGCTTCTCCCTTCTTCTTTCTTCCTTCTTCCTTCAATAACAATGACAAATACAGAGAAAAAATACGGTTTAGGAATTCATACAAGTAGTCCAGAATTAGGTTTAGCTATTACTGATTTTGCTGAAGATATTCGCTGGCAAACTTGGAATTTAGGGCGAGATTTATCTACTCATTTACATCAGAAATTGCAGGAGTTTTTATTACCTCAAACTTGGCAGGATTTAAGCTTCATTGCTGTTGCTAAAGGCCCAGGAAGTTTTACTGGTACTCGTATAGGTATAGTAACTGCTAGAACTTTAGCTCAACAGTTAAATATTCCGCTATTTGCAATTTCAACCTTAGCAGCAGTAGCTTGGTCATATAAAAATCAAGACCGGGATTTATCTCTACAAATGCCAGCTCAAAGAAATCAGTTATTCACAGCTATTTATCAACTTGAAGAAATGGGTATCAATCCTCTTTTAGAAGAAACACTAATGACTCCAGAAGCATGGGAAGAAACTTTGAAAAATTGGCAAAACTCCTATGAATTAATTAAGGTTGAAAATGGTTTAGGAGAATCTGTTTTAAGTCTATTAGAATTAGCTCATTTAGAATGGCAAAAAGGAAAGCGATCGCATTGGTCTACAGCATTACCTTTTTATGGACAACATCCCATTATTGAGCGAGGGAGTATGGCAGCGGGTAGGGACGTTACATACAATGTCCTACAGAGAAGTAAACATCAGAATAATTAACAATAACTGGCGTACTAATTATCAAAAAACTTATTTACTTAGGGTGTTAATTACTTAATAGTTGAAGTGTCACTTAAGTTCAGCATTCTTTTTTTTCGCTTGGTATAAAATCAACTGTTTTAAATTTACTAATTCTGCTTTTTGATTCATCAATATATATACAAAAGTTTTCGAGTTGATAAGGTACGAAGTTTTATACTTTTAGGGAAGAGCGGTGCGACCCCGCGTCGGTGACAGACGCATCTGGTAGCGCACCAAGAGAGGGAACATCGGATCTGGGAACAGGGAATGAATAAAAATTGTAGATTATTCTTAAAGTTTACCTTACTATCCTGAAATTTGCTGTAGTATTATGTCTGCTTAGTTACAGCAAATTCCAAGTATATGAAGTACAGATATTAACAATTAAATGTTTGTAGTACGGGAATCTTGCCCGCTATGGGTGTACCTCACAAAGGTGGAATCTTTTGTATATTTGTATATCAAGTTGAATCGTAAACATGGGAAAATTAATGATGTTGAAGCTGAGTTAATAGGTATAGCACAAGGAAGAAGGAAGTTTGAAAAATCTTGCGTTGTCTGAATTTTAAGCTTTTGATATTTCCTAACCTTTGCTTCGACTTCCTATAATACTAAACCCGGTTTATAGAATATCCTTTTATGTAGATGGGGATATAGGATGTAGGAAAAATTAGGAGAGGATTTAATCTTACATTCTATAAAGTATTTTTGAGAACCGGATTTGGTATAATTAAGGAGGAGAAAAAAAGTAAAATAAGAGACAGTAGAGTTTTTTGTTACTAATTTAAGCAGACATAATATTAGGATAAAATTTTTCAATTAGTTTGTCACCCTAAGAGCTGACTTATAAAGTAAATACTAAGAGGCTGAATTTCTGGCAATACAAGGGTTTTGGGAGTTATAGTCCAATAATGCCTAAATCCCTGAGAGTTAGATGAAATCAGGGTTTTAGCTAAGTTTACAAATCAGCTCTAAATTATGATTAGTATCAAATATCAAATATCAAAATTTTTGCTACATCTTATTGAGAGCAGGTAGTTGGTAGCAAAGAGTAGGAATATAAGGAATAATCTATCTTTATTTCATTGCTAATAATTGCTAAAAACATTACTATTCCTGACTTATTTATGAATAACTGAAGTGTTCAAAAAATATATCATTATTTTTAGGAATTGCTCTAATACTCCTTACTGTTTTTCCTTATGCGCATCATTGATTTTTTGCTTTTTGTGATTTGACTAATTTTGGCCTCGATTTCTGCTTTTGTATTTTGTTTCTCTTCCATTTTTTCTTGCCAATCATTTAGTTGGTTGAAAAGTTTTTGATTAATATTAAATACTTGTTTTTTAGACATTATTTTTACCTCATATATCTATGCAAAAAATCAAAATAGATAGAGACTATGTTAACCTCTATCTACTTATTATAGCTATGAAATAATTTTCCATAGGGGTAGTAAAATTCCTACTAAAGCACCTATCAATAAAGTTATAATAGCTAAAGAACTAATACCAAACCCTAAAGTTCGCTTCTCTGCAGCCTGATAATAACCCCAAGCAAATAAAATTCGCCCCACTACCCAAACTGTACCAATACCAGCACCCCATAGTGGGCTAATAAATATAGAAAATAGCCACAAAGACGGTAAAAATAAAATTATTTGTTCTACAGTATTTTGTTGTACTCTTAATACCCGTTCAAAATTTTGCTCTCCAGTCATTTGAGGAGGCATAATGTTGTATTTTGCTCTAGCTCTACCAACATTAATAGTCACAATAAAATACATGAATAAAGAGACAACTGTTATTAAACTCGGCCACAGAATTGCTTGTGTTTTTAGCATAGCGATCGCTTTTGAAAGATTATTTATTAAGGCAACTTTATTCACATAATAGTTTTGATGTTTATTTTTCACAAGTAGGCGATCATTACCATTTTATCGAAACGTAGGGTTTTGTCCACTATAAAACCCCATCTCTTTAGAGCGGAAATAGATGGACTCCCCAAGGTAAAAATAGGTGATTTCCTAACGAATGCTGACTCTTCCAGAGGAGCTTTCTTTCGGAATGCTCCGTAAACGCAAATCGCAAACTATCTTATCTATTTTAACAATTAATTTAACTCAAAACATACACAATTAAATATTTTTATACTACACTTATAAGTATAAAGTTAATTAAAGTAGGTCGATCTAAATGATAATCTATGAGTTCAAAGTTAAAGCTAAACCAGCACAATACAAAGCAATAAATGATGCATTCGTACATCTCAATTCATTCAAAATAAGTGCTTAAGATATTGGATGGATAATGATCAAATAGGTAAGTACGATCTTCATAAATATTGCAAAGTATTAGCTAAAGAGTTTAAATTTGCTTCTGAACTCAATTCAATGGCCAGACAGTCGGCGGCGGAAAGGGCATGGTCTGCGATATCTAGATTTTACGATAACTGTAAAAAAAAGGTTAAAGATAAGAAAGCGGTGCGACCCCGCGACGACGGTAGTCGCAAGCGGTCGGAACCCAGAGAGGTCTACTCGCCATGGGAATGGCGACCAAGAGAGGTAAAGCGCACCAAGAAAGGTTTTTTAAACTTTGGAAAACAGACTCGGTCTATAGAACCCATTTGGTGTCTTTTGAGGAAAAGGCATAAATTTGGCGTTGCACAGCGACGAATGATTTGAGATTTTTGATTGAATTGGATTGTGGATTAATCAATTGCTAGAATGATTAATTAATGGTTATTTTTAGTCAAAGTCTAAACTAATTTTTGGCAATATCATTCCAGAATGTGCAACCCCATAAATTTAAGTAGCTAGTTAAGTAGCGATCGCCAATGCTCATAACCAATAGCTAGGTAAATGCCAGTCTTCAAGTAGTTTAACAGACAAAGAATGGGTTCTGATTGAACCATTGTTGCCAAAAAAAAAAGAAAACTTGTCCTACGATCGGGGAGCAAAAGACAAATATTGGACGGTGTACTCTATCAACTGAAGAATGGTTGTAATTGGTCTGATTTACCACAGTATTTACCTCCTTATTCCATAGTATTTTGGCAGCTACATTCAGTGGCGAGAATCAGGGGTAATGGAGAAGATTAGAGATGTATTATATCAAATCCGTTTAATTGGACATAAAAAAAATCTTCAATCGCCATAACTACGTTTATCTTTGTAATTCTTTCTCCTCCTGAGGACTGAGGACTGAGGACTGAGGACTGAGGACTCCTGACTTAACCATTCTATGGCTGTTTAACCGGATTTGATATTACATTCTCAACTGCCTCAACAGGTAAAAAAACCGCTCCGGGACAACTTTAATTATTACAGGACTTACGCAAAGCTCCGCTAACACTGAAAAATCAAGCGCGATCGCGTCAAGACAATTACCATAGTTAAAACAAAGGTAAAAAACGTCTATCAAATGAAAAATAGCCCTGAATTTTATTGTAGGCTTCTTCAGGTCTTGGAGCAGATAATCTGAGAGTAATTCATGTTTGACTTGAGCAATAGTTTTTCCTATTTTCACTGCTAATCTTTTGACAAAATTCCAGACTAACATTCCACAAGCAATACGATTTATTTGAATTTTTCTCAGACGACATTCACAGAAGCCGATACCTGTTAATTGCTTAATTTATCTGTGACATTCCTCAATTTTCCATCTCGTTTAATATTCAAATTATATATCATCTTTACTGCATTTGCTTAGGCCATTAGTAGCAATATATTCTGTTCTAAGGATTCTTTGATAATGTAAGCCACGAAACCATCCTCAACTTAGTTGGAACACATCCAGCTAGGAAAACAATCAAGCAGTGGTTGAAGGCAGGATACATTGATAAAGGAACATACAATCCAACACATGAAGGAACCCCCCAAGGAGGAGTAATTAGTCCATTAATCGCCAGTATAGGCTTACATGGACTAGAACAACTGATTAACTCAGTCAAGCTACCCAAAAGACGTAAGTTGGGCATAATCAGATACGCAGATGACTTGATTGTGACAGCCAACAACAGAGAAACTTTGGAAAATATCCGAGAAACTTTGAAACAATGGCTATATGAAAGAGGGCTACAAATCAGCGATGAGAAAACAAGGATAGTTCACATCAGGGATGGATTTAACTTTCTAGGGTTCAATCTAGGTAAATATAACGGCAAACTACTGATTAAACCCCAGAAAGAAAAGGTACTAGAATTCTGTCAACAAATTGGTAGAACAATTAAATCATGTGGTTCATGGTCACAAGAAAATCTCATTACCAAGTTAAATCCCAAATTAACAGGTTTTGCTAACTACTATCAAGGGGCAGTAAGTAAAGAAACCTTTAACTATATAAACTACAGGGTATGGAAATACCTTTGGAAGTGGGCTAGACCTAGGCAGCTGACTTTAATTTTAAACGCTAGCAAGAATATAGAACGATGGTTTGAAGGAATATTTCCATCCGACTCTACCAAGTCAAACGGTAAGCTCTACCGGGATTGCCTGCGGAGTGGACAAAGCCTTTAATTACCAAACTAAAGCCACGTTGAAACAAGAAGTTAACGCCAAAACTACCTATGTCCAGTTAAGTCTAGATTTGGGTGGTTTGGGGTCAGTTTAATAGAGCGGTGAAAAACTCAAACGTCTTAGTTTTAATTACTATCTCACAAAACCAGATTCCACTAATCAACCAATGGAAATTTTTGATCCTAGATGAGCAAATAGTTAGAGAAAAAACCTTAACTTTAGAGGGTGCTTCACAAAATAATATTTAACGCGCCACAAAGATCGGACAATCTATTGAAAAAAAGTCCTTTAATCAATCTAGAATAGTTTTTTTAGGCCCCAAATATAATCAAAAACTAAAGAAGTCTAGAAATCTACATAAATTAAAGGTTTCACCACTCCATATCACCCAAGCACAGATTAGAATAAACCAGTGAAAGCTAGATAGTATGGGGTTTTCAGCAAAAAAATCCTGATGTTATCCCAAAAACTCACGCTTATGATAGGCAAGAGGATATGGGAAACCATTATCAGTCAAAGGGTCTGAGGTTTTGGTAGGAAAAAGAAAAGGTTGAAGTTAATCACAAAAAGCCTATATAGTTGAAAACCTATCAATAGATATCCCAAGACTTTGCTTACCTGAACTTTAGATTTAATTGCTGCAAACTAAACCCTGCTAGAACATTCTGTCCAAATTCAAAAGGAGTATCTCAATGAACAAAGGCGAATTAGTTGACGAAATTGCAAAAAAAGCAGATGTCACTAAAAAGCAAGCAGATGCTGTACTTAGTGCAGCCCTAGAAGCTATTATGGAGGCTGTGGCCAGTGGAGATAAAGTGACCCTCGTGGGCTTTGGTTCATTTGAATCAAGAGAACGCAAAGCCAGGGAAGGTCGTAATCCCAAAACAGGTGACAAAATGGAAATACCTGAAACTACAGTGCCTGCTTTTTCTGCGGGTAAATCTTTCAAAGAGTTAGTTGCAGACAAAAACGGTAAATAACAATATCCAGCTTTGACTAAACCAGTACACGGAGGAAATTTAGCTTGGGCAGCCACAATAGCAGGTTGTCCAGTATCTGCTATTCTTGATTTTTCTGCCAGTATTAATCCTCTAGGGCCACCAGATTCGGCTATCCATGCCATTCAAACTCAGATTGGCAAACTCAGAGCTTACCCAGACCCTAGTTATCAGGAGTTAAAGAGAGCGCTGAGTATAGTACATCCTCCTCTGACTCCAGAGTGGGTTTTACCTGGCAATGGTGCGGCCGAATTATTAACTTGGGCTGCCCTAGATTTGTCAAAGCTGGAGAAAACTTATTTGGTAACGCCAGCTTTTGGTGATTATCGACGTGCCCTGCAAACTTTTACGACTAATGTAGTTGAATGTCCCTTAATCGTCGGGCGATCGCAATTACCTCAGTTGGAAATAGGAGCTGATATTAATAAAGGACTACTTCTAAATAATCCTCATAATCCTACGGGAATGTTGATGAAGCGTGAAGCAATTGTCCCTTATTTAGAAAAATTCAGTTTGGTAGTGGTAGATGAAGCATTTATGGACTTCTTACCACCGCCTCAACTAGAAAGCTTGGTTCCATTGGTGACAGAATTTGAGAATTTGGTCATTTTACGTTCTTTGACTAAATTCTATAGTTTACCTGGACTACGTTTGGGTTATGCAATTTCTCATCCTGAACGCCTTCGGAAATGGCAACAGTGGCGAGACCCCTGGCCTGTAAATACTTTAGCTATTGCTGCGGCTCAAGCAGTTTTACAAGACCAAGCATTTCAACGGCTAACTTGGGATTGGTTGGCAGATGCTCGTCCCCAGTTATTCCAAGGGTTGGCGGAGTTACCGGGGTTACAACCATATCCCGGTGCAGCCAATTTTTTATTAGTTTATTCACAAAAGTCCGTTGACTGGCTACAGACAATATTACTGAAACAGCATAAAATTTTAATTAGAGATTGTCTGAGTTTTCCAGAATTGGGTGATCGCTATTTTCGAGTTGCTGTCCGTACTAAAGAAGAGAATCAAATGTTACTTGATGCTTTAACAGAAATTTTGAAGTAAATTAGTGTGTGGTATTAATCTTAATTACTTAGGAGTAAACCCACCCCTAACCCCTCCCAGGAGGGGAACAGGAGTCAGCTATTAGCTATTAGCTATTAATTTTTGGGGAAGGTAAAAGCAACCTTTGAAATTGAAAAAGAATAAAAAGTTACTGCCAAAGTCCCAGGACCAAACCTTAGAAGTAATTATTCATTACCGAATAATTAATAATTAAATAATTAAATAATTAAACAATTCAGCTTTATTAGGCTGCCTTTTCAGGGAAAAAATAAACTTTTTCCTTATTGGTAAATCCTCTCCCTTTTAGAGCTATCCATTTTGTGACAAAATAGACAAGTTATGTGTGAGTGCTTGAGAGGCTTTTTCTTCAAAAATCATGTATTGGAAAGTAGATTTTTTTGAGAACTTAAGTAGTTTTGCCTAGCTAAATTGACTCTTTCTTCCTACCCCCCTACTCTCTACTCACCTTCTCCCCACAAGGTTTGCAGAAGTTGCTGATCAGGGATAGCTTTTAGAGAGAGGTAATTATCCATTATCCATTAATGAATAATTGCTGTTTGTGTATCATCCCGCAGGGAAGCGCTGACTGCTGAAACGTTGAATGCTTACCTTAGGAGTCAGGAGTCAGGAGAGAAGAAAGGAGAAGAAACAGGAGTAGAAGGAGAAAGTTTTTTGGTCGCCAAAACGGAACGGAGTTCTATCGCGCTCTTATCCGGTAATGATATAGCAATGTGCGCTGGCATATTTACAAATTACAAGAACTGTCCAATAGCTAAAAGTCTTGTATTATCGGTCTTTTATTCCCCCAGATGAGCTGTTGCCTGTTGCCTGTTGCCTGCGCACAGCGCTATATTATACCTCAAATCACCAACACCGAAAAATAAATATGCTTGACTACGATGTAGTAATCATAGGTGGGACAATAACAGGGATTTATGCAGCTATTACCGCAACACAACTGCAAGGTCGTGTGGCACTGGTACAACCTTCTTTTTCAGATTTTAGCAGCACCCAAGGATTTCATCACAACAAAATTATTGGTCAAATAGGAAATTTTGTTGAGCAGATAGACCACAAACAACAGTTTGGTATTTATCAAGGTAATGATGATTCTGGTGATATTTGGGTTAAGTTTGAAGAAGCAAAAAAGTATGCTGACTATGTGGTTTCTAATCAATTATCAAAATATGAACCTGCAATTTTAGGAGCATTAGGGATAGATGTAATTTTTGGTGAGGGTAAGTTTGTTGATCGCCCTAATTTAGCTTTTGTGATGAAAGGACGACATCTGCGCTCTCGCACATATCTTTTAGCCATAGCATCCCAGCCTATAATACCACCTATTCCAGGATTAACAACTACCAAATTTATTACTCCTCAAGAAATTAAACAACTCTCAAAACTTCCTCAAAGTTTGGTAGTTATTGGTGGAGACCCTAGTGGAGTAGAAATAGCGCAGAGTTTTTCTCGGTTAGGAACTAAGGTTACTATGGTAGTGAAAAGTTCTCATATTTTAGGTAAGGAAGATTCGGAAGCAGCATTTTTAGTTCAAGCTCAGTTAGAAGCAGAAGGTATTAGAATTATCACTAAAACTGAAGTATCCCAAGGGAGAGAAATTGATGATAAAAAATGGATTTTAGTCGGAAATGAAGGTATAGAAACAGATGAAATTATATTAGCAGCAGGTAATAAACCAGAATTTGAAAGTTTGAATTTAGAAGCGGTAGGTGTGAGGTTTAATAATCATAATTTATTGTTAAATCAAAAGTTACAAACTACTAATTCTCGGATTTATGCTTGTGGAGATTTAGTAGGTGGTTATTCATTTTCTCACATTGCTAATTATGAGGCTAAAATTGCCTTGAAAAATATTCTTTATTTCCCGATTTTTAAGGTCGATTATCATGGTATTCCTTGGGCAATATTTTCAGAACCACAATTAGCAAGAGTTGGTTTAACCGAAGCTCAAGCTAGACGACGTTATGGAGAAAATATATTAGTTTGTCGGCAATATTTTAAAAGTATTGACCGGACTCAAATTTTAGATAAAACAACAGGATTTTGTAAATTTATTGGTCATCGCAATGGCAAAATTTTAGGTGTTTCTGTGGTAGGAATTGAAGCAAGTGAGATAGTTCATATTATGGCATTAGCTATTCGTCAAGAGATAAAAATGGAAGCGATCGCTGATTTACCTCATATTTGGCCTACTGTATCAGAAATTAATGCTCAAACAGCAGCAGCATGGTTAAGGCAGAAAAGAGAGGGTCATCAAATAGTTAAAGATTGGCTAGAAAATTTATTTCATTGGCGACGTTCTTTTTTTTAAAGGGTAAGGAAATCATAAGTCAAGAGTCAAAAGTCAAAAGTCAGAACTCAGGAAAAAGGAGAAAGGAGTCGAGAGAGTGGGAATTATCTAGAAATATTCCGGCATTTTATGTCTGCTTTGAGTGGAAGTATAGAGTGCGACAATTGTATAACCGGATTTGATATAACTACCTTTTTTGAATTTGGTATGAGAAGTAAATTAGAAGGGAGAGAGATTTTTTTCAAAGATAAATTCAAAGTTAGGAATAATACAAAAGAGGCGATCGAACAATGAGGTAATTAGGGCTTGCTGATTAAATCTAAAAGTATTTACAGATAAAGGTTTTAGCCTTTTTTTGTTCAAAAAAAGTGCCTGTTTTTCAGCTCTTCACGCTCAAAAAGGAGTGTATTTTAGGCGCATAGTTGGGCAGAAAAATCATTCTTACAATTCTTACTCCTACCTCCTCTAAGTACCCATTTATCCTGTCTTCCCCTCCTGGGAGGGGTTAGGGGTGGGTTGTCTCCTACCCTCACCAATAAGACTTTTTCAGCAAACCCTAATTATTAATTATTAAGGGGTAATAGGAAATAGAGAATTGGGGGTATAAAAAACAAAAAATGAGGATTATATAGCAATCATAAATCATTTGTAAAAAATCTAATGATATATAAAAACTCTGAAAATTTTACCTCTATTCCTTGTTCCTTCTTAAGGGTTCTCTAAATTCAAAAATATTTTTACCCGCAACTGAAATAGGATTTCTATATCATATCCGTTTAATAGCGCGATAAAAAACTTCCTTCTTCTTCCCTCCTGACTCCTGACCCCTGACTCCATCGTTATTTATTAAGTATTCAACCGGACATGATATTAGCAAGAGAAAGTTTTTAGAACGCGAATTAAGCGGAGATAGTATTATGATAAATTTAGAGTTATATCTGAGAACCTAGTGCCAATATTTGTAGAGACAAATCTCACAGGAATGACAGAATGAATAACATTGAAACTCCAATTTTTCTCAAACGCAAAGATGTAACTTTAGCCTATACATTATTAAGAATAGTATTTGGAATCAACTTTTTTGTACATGGTCTAGTCCGAATTGGAAATATGGGAGGATTTATCCAATCAATGGTAGATAGATTTCAAGAACTAGCACCAAGTTTTGTGATTATACCATTTGCTGCTTTAACTACTCCTGTAGAATTAATTTCTGGGTTTCTAATGATAATTGGGCTGCAAACACGGAACGCAATTATTACAGGTTTTCTATTAATGATGCCGTTAATGTTTGGAGTTTGTTTATTACAACAGTGGGATATAGCATCTTCTCAACTTATTTATTGCCTAGTTTTTTTCATACTTTTAGCTGGTTGTAGTCTAAATACAATTTCTATCGATCGACTTATTCACAATAGAAATTCCTAAAAAAATAGAAATAAATAATCTGAGGAAAGAGAAGGTAAGGAGATTTTATAGAATGTTCCTAGAAGGGAAAAAAGGTTTGTTCATTTGCTATAAATGTCTAATATAGCAGAAGAAGGAAGGAGATTTTAGTTATCTAGGAAAGAAGGAAGAAGCGAAGGAAAAAAAATATTGCGTTGTTTGAGTTTTAAGCTTTTGATATGTTCTAAACTTTACTTCGACTGCTATATTATTTGATTTAATTAGGGTTTGCTGAAAAAGTCTTATGGGTGAGGGTAGGAGGACCGAGTCAGGAGACAACCCACCCCTAACCCCTTCCAGGAGGGGAAGTCAGGAGAAATGGGAATTATAGAGGAGGTAGGAGGAAGAATAGTCCATTGATTTTTCTGCGCAACTATGCGCCTAAAATGCTAATTTTTTGAACCTAAGCGATCTCAAAGCTGGGACTTTTTTCAACTAAAAAATGCTAAAACCTTTATATGTCAATGCTTTTAGATTTAATCAGCAAACCCTAATTAAACCTAAAATTTTGCTAAAAAATCTCTATTTTTCTACCCCTAGACTTAGATAATTAATCTTGTCAAAATGCCATATTCCTAAACCTGCGAACCTATAGAAGCCATTTGGTATCTATTTAAGAAGTTACAAGTTCAATACCCATCTGGGTTTTATGATTCTGGCAGTCATTTTTCATAATTTTTCGGTTTCCTGAACCCTTATAGTTGTTAGGCTCCTTAAAACGGCTTTCCTGAAGCCTTTGTATTTCAATAAAAGATACGCTTAGGGGTTCTATCAGCTGTTATGCATATAAACGACTTATTATTGTGTGCCTCGTTAAAGGTAAAACTCTTATTACTTCTAACTTTTGACTTGCTAATACGCATTTTAAATGCATATTAACTTATTCTGGTTTGCTATGCTATAAGCGCCTTAGTGTAGTAATAGTTTATGTACCATGCACAGGATATTGACAGGCCAATTGCAGGTAGATTACTTGACCCTGAAAATTACTGGGTTGCCTAATCATTTACAAGGGACAAAACTCGTACACTTGACCGACTTCCATTATGACGGACTGCGACTATCCGAACGGTTGCTTTCTGAAGCGATCGCTATTACCAATGAAGTCGAACCAGATTTAATTTTACTTACAGGTGACTTTATCACAGATGAACCTGCACCTATATATGATTTAGTGTTGCGATTGAAATATCTCGAAAGTCGTGCTGGTGTCTATGCTGTACTCGGTAACCACGATGAAGAATATCCAGGTGCCAGGGATAAAGTCATTGACGCTTTTACTCGTATAGACATTCCTATTCTGCTGAATCAAGTCGTCTATCCTCTGGGTTCAGGTTTAGCTTTAGTAGGGTTAGAGGACTATTGGTCTAGTAACTTCAAACCAACTGCAGTCATCGAATCTATAGATGAAACGGTTCCTCGGATCGTCTTATCCCACAATCCCGATACCGCTAAAGTATTACAAAAATGGCGTATTGACCTACAACTGTCTGGTCATACTCACGGGGGTCAGATTAGGTTACCATTTATCGGACCTCTACCTCAATATCGAGAACCTGTTCGCAGACTCATACCTAAATTTTTACGACCTTTTGTACCATTCATGGATAAGTGTCACAGAATAGTTGAGTATTGGGAATGGTCTCAGGGGTTGCATCAAATTGGAAATAACTATTTATATGTGAATCGTGGTTTAGGAACTTATTTTCCAGGTAGGTTATTTTGCCCACCAGAAGTTACAGTAATTACCTTGGAAACTAATTAGAGTATTTAATATACTCTATTTTTTTTAGGGTATTAATTTTGACTGACAAATTTGCCGAGATGGGTTTAATACTTATGTTTAAATCCACCTCAATTTTTTTTGTCGCATTGTTTTATATCATGTCCGTTTAATAGCATTCAGAAAAAACTTTCTTCTCCTCTTATACCAATTATTAAAAGTAATGCTATACTTAGGCAACACTTCAGTTATTAAGTTATTAACACTAACTTTATCATTTATTGCTAATTAGGGCTTGCTGATTAAATCTAAAAACATTGACATATAAAGACAAGTGCCTTTTTTTTTGTCAAAAAAAGTGCGCCTGTTTCAGCTCTTCATGCTCAAAAAGTTAGTATTTTAGGGAAGAGCTGGGCAGAACAATCTTGAGACAATTCTTACTCCTACCTTCTCTAACTTCCCATTTCTCCTGTCTTCCCCTCCTGGGAGGGGTTAGGGGTGGGTTGTCTCCTGTCTCCTGTCTCCTACCCCTGCTAAAAGACTTTTTCAGCAAACCCTAATTAGCAGTCCAGTTAATGTTAATTATTCTTATGTTTACTTCTCCCTCACTTCCCTACTCCCCTACTCTACTACTCAATAAAATGTAGAAAAGTTTTTGAGAAATGGTATTATTTCTTCTTCCCTCTTCACTCCTGACTACTCCGTTGTTATTTATAAGTATTCAACTGGAAATGATATTATTCATCAGAAAATTCTAATAATTTATCTAAAAATTTTTGACCAAAAAATAAGGTCAATAGCCTCCCCTTTCAAGGGGATGAAAAAAAATCAAGTTCAATATTTCAAGTCTCTGACTTTAACTAGAGGTACTGATAAATGATAAATGATAACTGATAACTGAAATGACCTGCTTTTTCTAAGCTTTCATCAAGAGAAAATATGAGAGTACCCAAGCACACTTTACTTTTAATAACAAATTGATTTATGGGATGAATTAATTTGTGAGGATAAACCAAGACTGCTGAATAACAGTTTTTATAAGTTGCATAAGCTACTACTTGATTAATATCAATTGTAGATGGTTTGTCATCTAACTTATATTTAGTATCAAGAATATAAACAACTTTACCAGTAATCGATAAAAACGTTGGTTTGGATGACTACGCAGTTGTGAAAGTAGCTCAAATATCTCATGATAAAAAGGATATTTAATAACGTCATTTTTTTCTAAATTACTGGTTTTTGTCTGAATATATTTTTGTGCTATTTGTGCAACTATTTTTTGGATATTTATGGATGAACATTGCTGATTCAACCAAGATAATGATTGCTTTTTTTTGATGTTTATATCATTGGATATTTCTTCATCAGTTTCATCTTGGTCATCTTCATCTAAATCAGACTCATAGTCATCTTGACTAAACTCTTTATATTCATCATCTTCTTCATTTACATAAATACTATGCCAAAGAGAATCAAACAGAATAGACTCACTTTTAAACCCAAATAGCAAAGCAGCAATTACTTCTGGATGACTCTCACTTGTCAAATAAAAAGCTTAAAACTCAGACAACGCAAGACTTTTCCTTCTTTGTTCTTCCTTCTGCTATAAAAAATCCTGGGAGTCTGTCCAAAGAAAGTCCCCCAGGTTACCAGCTTAGTTATAGCAAAATTTATTCTATTCAACTGTATGGCCAGCATCAACGATCGCTTGCTTAATGGACTCCTCAGATGCTTTGGTTTCCACAGTCACAATTTTTTGCTCCACATCCACTTGGACATCAGCTTCCGATTCCTGAGCTTTGATTGCTTTCGTAATAGTATCTGCACATCCACCACAAGCAATAGATGGTACTTTTAGTTGTATTGCCATATTAAAAATTAGTTAGGTTGTTACAAATTTTTAATAAGTATATAGCATTTCGATAGAGAATTAAGTACCCCTACAGTAGGGAACAGGGAACAGGGAACAGGGAACAGGGAACAGTGGGAAAAGCTTTTCTCTCTCTCAAATTCATAATCAATCTATGTTCTAACCAACTCGTTCCTTGCTATAGAGCTTCCAGATTTCAGATGAACAATAAAATTATATTTTTATCAACTATGTTTTCATCTTTTCTCCTACAAAAAATTCAGCTATGGCGTTTCTCAAGTTACTGAGGTACAGTTTTTTTTCTTCTTTTCTATTCCCTATTCCCTATTCCCTGCTATAGATATGCCAAATTTTAGATGAGGGATAAAACTATATTTTTCTCAACTAAACTTTCATCTTTTCCCCTACAAAAAATTCTGCTATTAACTATAAAGACTAGCAACATATTCTCCATAACCGTTATAAGGTAAAGTTGGGATTTTTTCCCAAGACCAACTCGCACCTTCACTTAATACTTTTTCAGTTGCTTGTGACCATCGAGGGTGAGGCACATTAGGATTAACATTTGCTTCAAAAGCATATTCATTTGGTACCAAAGTATTCCAAAATGTTGCTGGTCTTGACTCTATAAATTCAATTTTTACAATTGATTTTGCGCCTTTAAAACCATACTTCCAAGGAATAACTTGCCTTAATGGCGCTCCATTCTGTTTAGGTAATGATTTACCATACATTCCTACTGCAAAAAAAGCTAATTCATTAGCCATTTCATCTATTCTTAAACCTTCTGTATAAGGCCAGGGATAACCATTAGCCCAAAAACCAGGACCTTTAGTAATTTCTGCATCGTAAAAAGAGGTAAAACGAACATATTTAGCTTTTGATGTTGGTTCCACATCTGCCATTAATAATTTCATGGGAAAACCTAACCAAGGTATTACCATTGCCCATGCTTCAACACACCGAAATCGATATATTCTTTCTTCTAGAGGAAACTTTTTTTGTAGTTCATCTATGTCATAAATACGAGGATTTTTTACTAATCCTTTAACTTCAACTTTCCAATTTTCAGTGGGTAAAGCTTGAGCAGCTTGCCAAATAGATTTATTACCACCAAATTCATAGAAATTATTATATTTTGTGGCAAGAGCTTCGTCTGTTATAGGTCGGTCAACTTCAGAAAAGTTAGGATTAATTGTGAATTTACCAGTCATTGGTAATGTTACTGCTTCTGAAGTTAAAGATGTTTTGGAGTTTCGTCCACAACTGGTAAGAGTAGATAATGCAGTAGCACTTAAACCAACACCGATTAGACTTTTCATAAACCGACGACGGTTTAAATAAGTAGTTTCTGGAGTTATTTTTGTTTCAGGAATTTCCCAAGACTTTTTGATTCGGATTAGAGGCATGGTTAATTGTTAGTTATTATGAGGTTTTAACTTTAATACTAAAGATTGATGATTTTTTCATCCCTAGTTTATAATATATAGCAGGTTTATTTAATTTGCAGACTTCGCCATAAGAAGTTTGACCAAAAATCTTTTGTTTTAGGGAGTAGGGAATAGGTAGAGACATTGCATGCAACCTCTGTACAGAATAGAAAAGAATAAAAACAACTTTCATTAATGGATAATTGATAATTGATAATTACCTCTGGTTAAAACCTTTCTTGATTGAATATAAGGAGATATTATTTCTTTTTTTTCCCTTAAAAGGGGAGGCTTTAAACCATAATTATTTAATAATTAATAATTTGGTAACTCAGTAAACACTATATTTTTAGACTTAAAAATCTGTGGAGGAACTACGTTAAAAGTAATTAATAATGAATAATTACTTCTAAAATTTAGTCCGGGGACTTTGGCAATAGCTTTTATTTTTTCTCAATTTCTCAATTGCTTTTATTTTCCCCAAAATTAATGGCTGATAGCTAATAACTGATGGCTTAATGTTTAAAGCACTTCTGTTTTGTTTATGTAGAAAATATCTGGGAATTTGAAACCAGTAACTTTTACTTTTGTCGAACAAAAATTCACCAAATAATGGGCGTTAAAAGAAAGAATAATATATCTCTTGCAAAACTTTTAATTGAATCAATTCAAGAGATGAAACCAACAATTTTATCCCCCTATTCCCTATTCCCTGACTTCTGCAAGAAGTCTAATGATAATAATTTTATACTTTATCTTTTCTTTCGCGGGTTTATTAATTAATATAGAATCCGGTTATATAGTATATGTTTATAACTCTATAATTACTTCAATCACCCCCACTCCCCTACTCCACTACTCCCCTACTCCCTCCTGCCTTCTTCAAGTTTGTAGCTAAAATCTAAGAAATACTATCATCACTAACTTTCGGTAAGCAGGAAAAGTTCCAGTTTTAACAGATTGATGGAAACTACCCGACAGGTTTTAACCCGTAATTACCTTGGCAGTTTGATATTGTTTTGCTAGTATAAATGTTATAGCGTAAAAACTATATTATGTACCTAACCCAAAGAAACAAAATCAGAAATTTGTCTAGCCAGGAATTTAAAGCTTTAAAACAATTGTGCAGATTATCGAAAAATATGTACAATGTAGGGCTTTATTCAGTAAGACAATTTTATTTTGCTGAAGGCGGGTATTTACGATATGAATCAAATTACCATCACTGCAAAAATAATGAAAATTACCAATTACTCCAAACCGATATTGCACAGCAAACTTTAAAGGTTGTAGACAGGTCTTTTAAATCTTTCTTTGGGTTAATACAAAAAGCAAAAGAAGGGCTATATAGATTTGAAAAAATACGAATACCTAGATATCTAAATCAAGAAGGGTATTTTCCTTTAATAATACCTCGAATAATAATAAAAAACGGGTATTTTAATATCCCGATGTCTAGAAAATTCAAGGCTGAATATGGTGCGGTAAAAATACCCTTTCCTCAAGGATTAGTTTTAGTTAATAAAAATCTAAAAGAAGTCCGTATAATTCCAAGATTTAATGCTAGTTTTTTTGAGGTTGAATTTATCACAGAATAAATCCCAAAATCAGGAGTAAAATCTAATAATGCACTAGCTATTGACCTTGGTTTAGACAATCTAGCTACTTGTATATCAAATACTGGGTAATCGTTTATTCTAGACGGTAGAAAGCTGAAATCAATCAACCAGTGGTACAACAAAGAAAATGCTAGATGACAATCTATAAAAGACAAGCAAAGCATTAAAAAATTAACCCAAAAACAAATAAGTATTACAGTTAATCGAAACAACAAAGTTAGAGATTACTTAAACAAAGCAGCTAGATATTTAATTAACTGGTGCAGAGATAACAATATATCCCATATTGTTGTAGGCGTTAACCCAGGTATGAAACAAAATATCAATCTAGGCAAAAAAACTAATCAAAAGTTTGTACAAATACCACACAATATTTTTAGGTTCAAACTACAATCTATGTGTAATAGATATGGTTTGACTTATCAAGAACAGGAGGAGTCTTATACATCTAAAGCTAGTTTTCTAGATCATGATGAAATACCTGTGTTTAATGCCAATAACCCGGTTAAACAAAGTTTTAGCGGTAGACGGATAAAGCGCGGTTTGTACAGAACCAGGCAAGGAAAATTGATAAATGCTGACGTAAATGGCGCTGCAAATATTGGAGTCAAAAGTAACCTGAATGGGTTTAACCCAGACAGACTAGAGGCATCTTTGGCTATGCCGTTAAGGGTAAAATTTGATGTGAGGTAAAGTCCGTCAAATTTATGACCCTTAAGAATCCACACAACTTTTAGTCCGTGGAGTGTCAAAGAAAAAATATGCTAGTTGATTGCTGATTATGAATCCTCGCATCAATTCTCACAGCCAAAATCCAGAAGACCCTGACAAGAAAATTGTCATAAAAAATGAGACAATAGGGGGAATATCCAACTGCCCCCCTATACTCAAAGAACGCTACCAAGTCATCAAACCCTTAGGCGAAAGCGTCTGGAGCCATACATTTCTAGCCATTGACCAAGACAAACCTTCCAAACCGCCGTGTATAATTAAAGAGTTTGTCAGTCTGGACGACAGAAAAGACCTAGTTTTTCAGGGTCAAGAAGTTATTCCGACCTTTAGTTGTAACCCAGTACAACTAGACAAAATCGGTAAACATCCCCAGATTCCAGAACTATTAGCCTCTGTCGAACATGATGGCCACCGTTATCTCGTACAAGAGTATATCGAAGGCCGTGATTTGGCCACAGAACTCATAGAAGATGGTGTCTTTAGCGAACATAAAATTTGGCAAATATTAAATCAGTTGTTGCCAGTCTTGGAGTTTATCCACGACCATCACCTGATTCATGGAGATATTAAACCAGAAAATATTATTTGTCGGACAAAACCAGGGACAAATACTCAAGAATTTGTATTAGTCGATTTTGGTGTGACAATTTCCGCTACTGGAGATTTATTATCAATAGGGAGTATTAATGGTTCTGCTGAATATGCCGCCCCAGAACAAACAAAAGGGAAAGTCTACCCCAACAGTGATATTTATAGTTTGGGAGTAACTTGTCTCTACCTATTGACAATGGTTTCACCCTTTGAACTATTTGATATTAAAGCAGATAAGTGGGCGTGGCGAGACTATTTAAAACATCCCATTAGTCGCCATCTCGGTCGGATATTAGACAAAATGGTACAGCGAGACCATCGTCAACGGTATCAGTCTGTAGCAGAAGTTATTAAAGATATCAAATATGGACCAACACCAGTAGATGTTATCCTACAGAAACCACGGTGGACTGTAACTGCTTGGGGAGCAGCAGCGATCGCTCTATTATCTTTAGTTATTAGTTCTCGCTTACCATCTCCCCAAACTCAGCCATTATCTTCATCCACTAATATTCCTAAGTTAGAACCAAGGTCTCCTCAACTAAAAGTAGATGATTTTGACTCTAGTATTAGTACCCTCCCTCCCATATCTCCATCTACGGGAATCATAGACCGACTTTCTCCACTACAAACTTTAGCGACCACTTCGGGCCCAGTTTGGTCAATCGCAGCTAGTCCTAATGGTCGTATTATTGCCAGTGGTAGTACGAATGGAAATATTCAACTGTTACATCTGCGTAGTGGTAAGAAGCTGGGTAAATTATCAGGACATGATGGACCTGTGTGGTCTGTTGCTGTTAGTCCCGACGGTCGTACTTTAGTCAGCTCTAGTAGTGATAGCACGATTAAAATTTGGAATATCTACAGTGGTACTTTGAAAAATACATTGTATGGTCATCTTAAGGATGTGTTCTCTGTAGCTATTAGTCCAGATGGAAATACTATTGCCAGTGTGAGTAAAGATAAAACTATTAAATTGTGGGATTTGAATAGTGGTCTACTTTTATATACTCTTTATGGACATTTAGACGAGGTTCAGTCTGTTGCTTTCAGTACTGATGGTCAGACTCTGGCTAGTGGTAGTAATGATGGTACTGTTAAGCTATGGGATTGGCGTTATGGTAGATTGTTACGCACACTCAGAGGACATGATGGGCCTGTATGGTCTGTTGCTATTAGCCCAGATGGTAAGACTTTAGCTAGTGGTAGTTGGGATAATACGATTAAACTTTGGGATTTGGACAGTAATCGTCCCCGACGAGTTGTTAGGCGCTCTCAACGTACTTTGATGGGTCATTCAGAGAAAGTACAGTCTCTGGAGTTTAGTCCTGATGGTAAGACTCTAGCTAGTGGAGATTTTGGCGGTACGATCAAACTCTGGAAAATTGATACAGGTGGTTTGGTAGGAACTCTGAAGGGACATTCGGCTTGGGTGAATTTGACTTTTGACCCTCGAGGCAAAACTTTGATTAGTGGTAGTTTTGATGACACGATTAAGGTGTGGCGCTTTTCTCCTTATAGGTTCTAGTTTGTTTTAACCACAGCTATTATAAATATTTGAATCTGAGCGATCGCTACTTTTGTCAGTTTTTCTCTGGGCAAATAAAAGGCGATCGTTTATTATTAGATTTCTCCAGAAGTAAGAAGGAAGAAGGAAGAAGGAAGAAGGAAGGACTGAAGGGCTGAAAAATCTGGCGTTGTCTGAGTTTTAGGCTTTAGTAAGAAGAAAGAAGGAAAATCTGAGGTTATCTGAGTTTTAAGGTTTTGATATATCAAATGCAGTAATGGCGACTGCTATAAAAAGCATTTTTCGTGCTTTTTTTCAGAAAATTTCTTCTCTGTTACCTTTTCCCTACTTCTGTAAAAATTATCTTATTTTTCACCTCTATGTCTATTGATTAAGCAAAATATTTCTCATTATCTACAAATCTGAAATCTGGCGATCGGTTATAGAAAAGTTTTTAAGATTTGGTATTAGCGATCGCTGAATTATTTGTAGATTAATATTTTTGCAGTTGCTAATTTGTTAGTCTTCTTTTTTAGTCTAAAAAATCGTACATATCTGTGGAAGATAGTATTATATGAATGCCTAATTTAATTGAAACGAAACATCAATGGAAAAATCAAGGATTTTGTATTTTTCCCAACTTTATAGATACAAAAAAACTAGAAAAATTACATTTTATCTGTGACGATATTTTCAATCAATGGCTAGCAGCATCTCCCAATATTAAAGAAGCTGCCAATACAACTAATATGGCATATTTAACTGAGCCTATTTAGGGCTTGCTGATTAAATATAAAAGCATTTACAGGTAAAGTTTTTAACCTTTTTAGGATCGAAAAAACTGCGCCTGTTTCAGTCTAAAATGCTCAAAAAGTTAGTATTTTAGGCTCATAGTTGGGCAGAAAAATCATTCTTATAATTCTTACTTCTACCTCCTCGCTTATTCCCATTTCTCCTGTCTCCTGTCTCCTACAAAGAGCAAAAATACTTTCCATACGCAAACCCTATTTAACCCACTGTTCAAATATTTTTGCTCCAATTTTATACTGCTCATCATCAATTTTTTGAATTACTCCTGTACCAGCTAATACCTCAAGAGCGTCTGCTATTTCTCCAATACTTAAGTCAATTTATTGAGCTAGAGATTCAGTTGTTCCCATTCTCTGTTCTATCAGTTTTAAGTAAACCGATCGCTCAATTGCACTAAAGCTATAACTCTTTTTTTGTTATCCCACCAAGCAGAAAAATCTCCATCATATTGACGAATTAAGTTGTTCATTAAACTATCTATTATATAAGATTGATCTGAATTTTTATAATCAAAAATTGTGTTGAGTAATTGTTGAATTAAATAGGGATGACCGCCAGACCATTCAATTATTTGCTCAATTTCTTCATCAGTCAGGAAAATATTTTAAACTTGACGGCGGTAGGCAATTAGCTGTTGTACATCTGCCTCTTTCAAAGCTTCTAACCATTCTACTTCAGCAATATTGAGCAGGGGAGAACCAACTTTTTGTTGATAATCTTTTAAGTCTTGATAACCAGAAAAAATCAAAACGACAAATGGTTTGAGGGCAGTATCAGTATCCTTCAAAGCTCGGAGATAACTCCAAGCATCGTTTGCCCATTCCTGACTCACAATAAATTCTGCACCATCTATCAAATAGCAAACACCGACAAAATTTTTCTTTTGCAAAGATTTCAGTATTCTTAGTAAGTCTTGGCGGAAATCTTCATTTATCAAGCGACGTTCGTAGTCTGGGTTAGTCACTTTTAGAGAAATGCCTGCTTTTTTTATCTCTCCTCCCGAAATTTGTCGCCGTAAACGACGGTAACTTTTACGCCAGTTAGATAACCTGCCTTCTTTATATTCAGCGAAAGCTTCTTGGAGACGGGCAATCATTAAATAGCGCAGATGGTCTAAACTTTCTGGTCGCTCTTGTTGGAGGTTGAATAACACTGGAAATGCTCGATAGTCGAAATTGCTAGAGGTCAGAAACCGATGTTGAATCTCATTTAACAAGCTGGTTTTTCCCAAACGATGACCTCCTAATAAAATGCGTACCGAAAAAGGCGATCGCTCAATAGCTGCCAAAATATCATTTCGCCCAAAAAAGTAACTGGTATCTGATATTGGCAGTTTAAAATCTGGTCTTACCAAAGTTGTCACTCTTAAAGCTCCTATTGTTTAAAAAAGTGGTCAGCAGTCAGGAGTAATCTTATTTCTTTTTCTCCTTAAAAGCAGAGAATTTCAACTTTTGGGGATTAATTATCAATTCCCCATTATCAATTATCAATTATCCATTATCCATTCTTGCACCTCCTCTTGTTTCATTTGCATTCGCAACCATTGAGACAGAAGCGGTAATTTTATTTGATACTCATCTTCTGTTCCTGACTCTTGCCCTAGAATTAAACCAACTGATTCTAATCACAGCAAAGCATCTAAACACTCACTTTCTGTGAATTGATTTTGCAGTTTTTTCAGTATACCAGATGATGGAATTCCTGATTCAAGCTTTTCATTGCAAGCAAGCAACCGAATAATTGCCATTGCTGAGTGAAACTGCCGTTTTTCTATGTCGCTCCAAATATTTTGCAGTAATTTTTTAATACTCCTGAATAAGTGAATGGTTTGCTCAAATAACGTTGGGCATCAGCAAACTGGATATTATTTTCATTCTCTTTTGCTACTTTCTTGCACAATAAACTTGCTAATTGCCGAGATACAAAGGGATGTCCGCCACTTCTAATATGAATTTCACTCTGAGTTTCTTCGTCAAAAGTAATTCCCATTAAGTTTCCAATATCAGTCAACATTCGAGTCGTTTCATCCACAGAAAATGGTACGACAAAAATTTCCTTGAAAAAGTTAAACACAGGATTAGTAGGTACATTAGATTGCTGCCATTGATTGATGCGATTAATATCTGGATGGACATCCGCTACCAGTAAGGAAAGAGAACGTTTTTCTTGACTGACTGCTCGTAAAGCTCCGAAGAAAGCATTGCACTCCTCCGCTCGCTCCTTTGCATCTGTCTCTGTGGGAATGATGCGCTCAATTTCATCTAGAAAAATTAGAATGGGAAGTTGATAACCGAGTTGAGAGAGTTGTTGAGTCAAACTTTGCAACTGTTCAGTAAATTCTGTTGTCAGATGGGCAGCAGGGCGATCGCTCTCAAATAATTTAGGGTGACTCACCATTTTTGCGGAACGGGACTCAATTAGTTGAAACAGTTTTGACAAAATTTGATTAAACAACTCTGCACCATAATGTGGTTTGCTCCCGTAAGTTTGCAAGTCAATATGAACTAAAGGATTTTCTCGCATTGCAAATCCCAATTGCAACAACAAGGAAGTTTTCCCAGACTTGCGCAAACCAAAAATGCCAATACCCTGACCTCGACGTAGATTTTCTTCCAAACGTTGTAGTAGTTCCCCTCTACCAAAAAATGTGAGAGTATCACCGATGGCATTGCGGTCATCAAATATGTCTGCTCCTAGTAAATAGCGTTCTGTGTACTCAGCTAAAAGTCCTGAAGACTCTTTCTCCTCTCGTAGTGATTTTTCCACTGCTGTTAGAGGAATGGGAATGAGGATAAAGCGATCGCGCAATCTTACTTAGGCCATTCGCATTCGGAAGAGAATATCTGGAGGTTCGCGATAGAAAATAATTCCTGCTTGTTGTTGCTTAGATTTTTTCATTTTGGTTGCTTGTTGCACTAACTCAGCTATGTCTTGAGCATCAGGTTGTTCTATTGCTAAGGAGACAGGTATGGGAATGTAGGATTTTAGCTTGCCCGCAGCAGAGGTTATCTGTAGTCCATGTTTGCCATTGTCGCTAGTTGTTGCCCCTGCATTTTGCAGAAATTTTTGCACTTCAACTTTTAATCTATCTGTGACTTAATGAGTTAGTTCTATTTTCTACTTCAGTGGGGTGCGATCGCTATAGGTTAAAGGTAGGTCTGTATCTTTTACCCATTCTGGCTGTTTGTTTAGTGAAATTGTCATTGTGCCATCTTCAGAAACTTGGTAGATGTATAGGCGATTAGGACAGAATTTCGAGTCTAAATTTGGAAATGAATCAGGCCACTTTCCTTGTTGCTTTGCTAGTTCCTTAACTTGCAGAATTTTTTGGGTGAATTCTAGTTCTAGCATATGTGCTGCTGCTATTGTTTCAAATGCAGCAAAACCCTTTTTTTGTGGCAAACACTTTGTGAGAGGCTGCTTAATATTTTGCCTTTTCCTCTTAGTCAAGAGATTGTATATATTTTTTAGCTCATATGTCCTATAAATGCTTGTCCTCTAATTTCTCATTTACCACAGTTAAAAGACAAACCAAATTACTACAACCAAAAAAAGCAATTACCAGAACTGAAAAAAGCTATAGTAGAAGTCAAACACTCAGGCGAGCATCTGGATTTTTCCCAAGTCTATTCAACAGTTTTGCAAGATATCTGTAAAAGAGTAGAAACAACATTTTCTAGATTTGTAGCAGGCGATCGTAAAGGTAATCGTAGCGGCCAACCGAGATATAAAAGTCAATCTAGATATCGTTCATTGAACTTTCCTAATGCTGATGATTCTTGGTTAAAATTTTCATCAATTAATAGTAAATTGTTATATATTTCAATTCCTAAAATAGGTTTGATTAAAGTCAGAAACCACAGAACAATACCTGATGGAAGCAAAATCAAACAAATTTCACTAACAAAAAAACTGATGGAATGACAAAATATATTATTAGTATTAGCTAACTCAATTTTTTTCTGCCAAGCTTGCAATAGTGAAATATCTTCTTTTTTATTATTAGTTTCTGACATTTCTCTTGACGATATTCAAATTAATATATTAGGACTATAAGATAGTAATGGGAAATATAATATCTACTTAATTATCCATCATCAAATGTTGAATAAGTTGATGAGCTGCTCCGATGAGGATATTTGGTAGTGAGTAAGATGATGCTATTTTTTTTGATAGGTCGATATTGACAAAAAAGTCGTTCGTCATCAAAAAAATTTTCCTTTTACGCTAAAGCATACAAAACTTTTGAAAAGTCACATTAATAGCTTCTGACTTCTGACTTCTGACTTCGTTAACTCTTTCCTAACCAAGCAAAAGCTCGATTTAATTCAGCAGTACCATTTTTTTCATACCATTTTCCGTGGGATAAAATAATTTTTTGAGGCTCCCATTTTAACATCTGCTTGAAACAGTCACGAGCTTGATTTTTTCGCCCCCAAAATGTTACTCGCAAATCCAGTGGTGTTTTACCATTTGGAGCTGCACAACCAATCAACTTTATGAGAAAACCAAATTTTTTACTAACTTTATTCAGCTCAAAATTTTCAATCAAATCTGTCAGAATAAGGGTAGAACTTTGGCGATGAAAAAAAACTACTTCATCCATAAATCTACTACCTCGAAAAATTAATTGAGCAATTTCTTCTGACCATTCAACGGGCGCTTCATCTGCTAAAAAAGTATGAAAAGTCACCTCAATTTTCTGTTGTGCTGCTCGTTCTAAAACTCCTGGTGATGCCCATGCAGTAGCTTCTGGATAAGCCTTTGCCCAATTATGAATGTAAGTATAATGAATTTTGTTAGGTGAAATTAAGTGACGCACTAAACCTAATTTATCAATTTCTGCTTTTAATTTTGGGGTTAATTCTATGGGAGAATGACACCATAATTCACCATTTTTTAGTCGCACAATTGTCATGCGTGTAGGAAATGGAATCCTGGTTCCATACATTGCCATTGTGACAATTCCTCCATCAACAATCCAAATATTTTCATCTACTATTTTAGGAATATTAATTGGTTCATATAAATCGATAATATTTTGACTCATAGGAAAACCTATTTTTGAGTTTTATGCTTAAGAAGTAAGAAGCAAGAAGCAAGAAGCAAGAAGCAAGAAGGAAAAATATTGCTCTGAGTTTTAAGCTTTATTTAGTGCATCGAATTTTACTTGTAAATTTTACTTGTAGTAAACTGACACAGCTAAAACTGTGCAATAGATTGTTATTTCTAGGTGTCTTTATCTCCCCTACTCCCCTACTCCTCTACTCCCTAATGCAAAAAATTAGGTGTGTCAGTCCACTACTGGAATTTCTTCCCTCCTGACTCCTGACTCCTGACTCCTGACTCCTTCTTCAACAAGTAGAAAACTGCTGTAATTTACTAACTAAATGGTCAAAATAAGGAGCTAATTCTGCTTGTTTTTCCTCGGAAAATCTTTTTAAGCTAGCCGTTTTAATTGCTTCTAAACCTAACACCATTGCTGATAGTGGTACAAGCAATTCTTGATAAAGTAAATTCATATAATGCAGACCTTCAGCACTGGTAAAATCTGTCCGATCGCCAGCAATTCCATAAGTAATACAACGTAAAAAATGCCAGAAGTCTCGCCAACAAGCTTCGGCTCGTGCTGGTGGATATAAATCGCCTCCTTCTGCTGTAATATTCGGATATTTTGCTAATACTTTTTCCCTAGCTTCATCAACTATTTCTGCTGCACAATCTCGAAGTAAACTAGCAGCTTCAAGAGAAAAAGTTGGCATTTTTGCATAATTTTTGAGTACCTGTAAATCATCATCTGTTAAATAACGACCTTCATCATCAGCCATTTGAAATAGTTGAATTACTTCTGTTGGTAAAACCTCTTCCCAAGTTTTAAAACTAACTATTCTCGCTTTAGGAATTAATTGTTTGGCAGCTTCAGTTAAAGGTGTAGGTTGTTGTAAACGCAGCTCTTTCAGGGTTTTATCAATAAAGGACAATTCTGGATGTTGTTCCAACTTGGCCATTACCTTGGCTTTAGGCATCTTAACTTTTTTCGCTGTTTCTATAGTGTCATTGACAATACGCTCTTTCAATTGCTCTAAACCTGTGATTACTTCTTCTATTTCTTGAACTTTTGGTGTTGAAGTATTGGCTTCTATAGTTTCAGACATAATGACTTTCTCATCAATTTTTGTATTTTTCTGAAATTTATCATCCCAGATTTAGGGATTAGTTGCTAGTATTTGTAAAGAAACGTAAATAAAATTAAGGAAGCCTTAACATGGAAATGAAGCAAATTCAGTTATACTTAAATAGCTCTGATTCTCAAGAGAGACTCAAAGCACTGACCGAGTTGAGAAATTATGAAAGCGAAATAGCAATTCCTTTGCTCATAACTAGACAGCGCGACCCAGAATTTATAGTACGTTCATTTGTAGCAATGGGATTGGGCAATAAACGCAGTCCAGAATCATTTAAAATCTTACTGGAAATGATGAAAAATGACCAAGACTACAATGTGCGAGCTGAAGCTGCAAACTCCCTATCTAAGTTTGGAGAAGAGTCAATTCCTCATTTACTGGAAACATTCCGTCAAGACGATAATTGGTTAGTGCGTCGGAGTATTCTTGCTCCTCTTACAGAAATGCCATTTCCTGAAGCACTCTATGAAGCATGTATTTGTGCGATCGCAGGTGAAGATTTGACTGTCAAGGAAGCTGCCATTCATGCTTTAGGTGCTTTGGCGGGAACAATTAAAGAAACTGAAGCTTTACAAAAACTTTTAGATTTTGTCAGTGCCAAATCTTGGATGACCCGGTTACGAGTTGTTCAGGCGTTAAGGAGATTTGAAAACCCTCAAGCAAAAGCAGCTTTAAGTTATTTGAGCAAAGATGAAGATCATAGGGTAGTAGCTGCAACTTTGGAGAGTTTCCTTAATTAAGACTCTCACTACACTCAAGGGAGTAGGGAGTAGGGAGTAGGGGCGAACGGCCCGATAGATGGTGTATGCAACGTCCGTAGGTCTTAAGGAACAAGGGGAAAGACGTTATATAGCAGTGCGCGCTGGTATATTTATAAATTGCAGGAGGTGCCCAATAGCTAAAAGTCTTATATGATTCCTACGGAATGCTTGCGCAAACGGCTTTTTATTCCCCTCCTGGGAGGGGTTAGGGGTGGGTTGCCTATTGCCTGTTGCCTGTTGCCTGCGCGCAGCGCTATAAAATCTTATTTGAGAATGTACTGGAGAATTAAATCAACATCTTGATTTGGGTTAAAAAAGGAGTTTCTATGAGTACCATCAAAACAAATCTGCCAACAAATACATGGGCGATCGCTACCTGGGATGAATTCATCGAAATGGCAAATAATCCTGCTTATAAAAAAGCTAAATGCTATTACCACAACGAGCAAATCAGAATTGAAACTATGCCAATAGGACCTGACCACTCCAGAAATAATGCAATTATTCTATTTGCAATTAATCTTTTTTGCACTATCAAAGGTCTTGCTTTTAATAGTTTAGATAACTGTAGCTATAGAATGACAGGTATCAGAGAGTGTCAACCAGATATATCTTATTATATTGGGAAACGAGCAGACTTGGCTCCAAAAGGAACAGCCATTACTAACCTCGACACTACGCCACCGCCAGATTTAGTTATAGAAGTTGCTGACTCTACTTTAGCTGATGATATTGGTCACAAAAGGTTACTTTACGAGGAAATACAAGTAGCAGAATACTGGGTGGTAGATGTACAAAAAGCACAAATTATTGCTTTTGCGATTATTGGTAATAATGGTAGCAGGCGTATTCGGGAGTCGGCAGTTTTACCAGGGTTAAGTATTGATATATTGGAAACTGCTTTAAGTCGCAGTCGCACGGAAGACCAAGCACAGATAGGGGGTTGGTTATTAGGGGAGTTTCAGTAATTTTCAAAAGTAATATAGCGCTACGCAAGTAGGGCACGGATTAATAATAATATTGCTGTTACTTTATTAAGTTAGTAGTATTATTTTTAAATAAAGATTATTAGAAATTCATGCTTAATGGCAAAAACACCTATTGATTTATATGGATAACGTCCGCAGTAAAGATATTGCTACTTACGTTATTGATAAAGAAATTTGGGTTAATAGCAGTTTTGAAGGTGGTATCTCCACATTTGCAGTTCCCAGAGGCGGTAAAAACTGGTGGAAATTAGAACGAGATACCGAGATTCCTTCAGCACTAACGCTGATTAATGATTACAATAATCACTGGTTATGGACTCCAAGTTATACTATGCCATTAGAAAAATATAAAGCAGTTCTTAGAGAAATAGGAACATATTTTAAAAAGATAACCTAAGCTATAAAAAGGTAGTAATGATTATTTTAGTAGGCTAACATTTTACCCAATTAGTAAACGAAGGAAATTTAACTATGAAATTATATCATGTCCGGTTGAATAATTAGACTTTGCTGGAAGGAAGGCAGGAGGCAGGAGGCAGAAGGTTTTATCCTATTGTCACCTTAATTTTATACACGCTCCGATGCTACCGGACATGATTTTATCTTATAAAGCAACACAATTTATTGTTGAGGCAATTGAATATCAAATAGCAGCTTATCAAAAACGTTTGGAGGAAATTGAAAATATAGATGAGGATGAGGCATCAGATATTGGCAATGATTGTGGTTTTTTGGAGGCACTTCGTAATGATTTACTAGAGACTTTGGAGGAAGGAAAGTTGCCTCAAGGGATGGGAAATGTTGAGTCGGAGTTGGAGAGTTTATCTTGGCAAGAATTAGTGAAATTTACTAAGGAATTATCTATTAACGATCGCTTGTTGTTAGTGGGATGTAATTAATAAGTCTATTCGAGAGGAAATTAGTAGCGCTAAGGCAGTTACTTCTTCTGTTTAAAGTCAAGGCGATCGCCTCTTAGGGATGAGAATGAGCGATCGGTGAGTTATTATGGTTCTAGCAATTGCCGAGCAGAATGGCGAATATGAAGAACGTAAACAATTTGTTCTGAAACTGTTCTACATTTTTTCTCAGAGATATCTACAGCACTTTGCGACTCTATGAGGTACACCCATAGCGGGCAAGATGCCCGCACCACAATGTTTTCACCATTTACCCGAAATATGCTGTAATATCATGTCCGGATAAGAGCGTGGTAAAAAAACTTTCTCCTTTCTCCTTTTTCCTTTTTCTTCTTTCTTCCCTCCTGACTCCTGACTCCTGACTCCTGACTCCTTCTTCAATCCTTCAAAGTCGATCGCATAGTCGGGAACATAATGGCATCCCGAATACTTTGAGTATTGGTCAATAACATCACGACACGGTCAACTCCAATACCCATTCCACCACAACTAGGCATCCCCAAGGATAACGCCTGAATAAAGTCTTCATCCATTGGATGCGCTTCATCATCTCCTGCATCTCTCTGGGCAATTTGTTCCTCAAAACGTTGGCGTTGGTCTTGAGGATCGTTTAACTCGGAAAAACCATTGGAATATTCTGTACCGTGAATAAATAACTCGAATCTTTCGACAAAACCTGGTTTGCTATGATGTCTTTTTGCTAACGGACTGACTTCAACTGGAAAATCAATTACAAAAGTAGGTTGAATTAAAGTTGACTCTACTTTTTGGTCGAAAACAGCATATAAAAGATAACCTAAACTTTGTGTTTCTAACTTGGATAATTTTAGGTTTAATTTTTCTACAGCTTTAATAGCTTCTGGCAATTCTAAGTTATCAAAATCTAGTCCTGTTTCATCCTTAACTGCTTCTACCATTGTTTTAACTTGCCAATGTTTGCCAGTGAAATTAGGATATTTTTGACTATGGTCATATTGACGTTCTAAATTAATAATTTGTCCTTGATATTCTATCTCTTTTATATCTCCTAAAACATTGTTCATACAATAACAAATAACATCTTCTACAAAACCCAAAATTTCAAAATAATCTGCATAAGCTTGATAAACTTCTAGGGAAGTAAATTCAGGATTATGGGTACTATCTATTCCTTCATTTCTAAATACCCTACCTAATTCAAATACCCGTTCAAAACCACCACAAATTGCCCGTTTTAAAAATAATTCTGTAGCAATTCGCAGATATAAATCTACATCTAAAGCATTATGATGAGTAATAAAAGGTCGAGCAGCAGCACCTCCATAAATTGCTTGTAAAACTGGTGTTTCTATTTCATAAAATCCAGCATCCCAAAGATATGTACGAATACTTTGTAAAATTTTACTCCGCATTCTAAAACGCTGTAAAGATTCGGCATTTCCAGCCAAATCCATTTCTCGATGACGACGACAAATTTCCGGGTCATTTACACCATAATAAGAGTCAGGAAAAGGAATAATAGCTTTGGAAATAATCTCAAGTTTATTTACCTGAATTGATAACTCACCTCGGTTAGTACGACAACCTATTCCTTCCGCACTAATAAAGTCTCCCACATCCAGAAGTTTTTGTATTTGTTTAAAGCTTAAACCAGGATCTCCCTTAACTAATTTTTTCTCAATTTTAAGTTGAATTTTTCCACTTTCATCTGTTAAGTTAATAAAACCAATACTACCACTATCGCGCTTAGTAGTAATACGACCACAAACTTTTAATAATTTTTCATCAGGGTCTGCTTCCCCTGGTTCTAATTCTTTTGCTGGTGGGGAAAATAGGTCGATAACTTGTTGAGCAGTGTGCGATCGCTCTACTGCTTTACTAGGATAGGGGTCTATTCCCAGGGAGCGTAATTCATCAACTCTTTGTGAACGAACTTCTGCTTCGTTCCTGGTTTCGTTTTTAGCCATTGGTAATTGTATTCTATATTTGGTTAATGAGGTTAGTATAATACCATAGTTTTTCTGTTTCTAGGAGGTGAAAAAGATTAAATTATTCCAAAGTTATTTGGAGGTTAAAAGTTTGGGATTGAAGAAGGAAGAAAGAAGAAGGAAGAAGTAAGAAGGAAGAAATAAAAGTAAGCATTTCCTCCGGAATGCTGCGCAAACAGCCGTCAGCGATCAGCTACTACTTTTAGTTTACTATCAAAGCGTTATTAATTGTCTTACTAGAAAAGTAGGCTCCCTTGACCTTAAAGTCTATTTGAATTTAAACACTGTCCTATATGAGAAAGTCTTGTTGCTGTTAACGCAGTTCCTCCGGAGGAGGCTAGCTGAATGCTAATAGCTGTTTGCGCAGCATTCCGCAGGAAATGCTTACAAATAAAAAGGAAAAAGTGGATGGGGATAGTCAACTACCTGCTACTTCGTGTCTGATAACCCCAACTAATTAACTAATTGTAAATATCCTGTAGACGGCGAGGTATTCAAGCAAAAATTAAAATATAAAAATGATGTTATTGAAGGTTATTTTTGTTTTTAATAATATTTAAAATATACAAAAAATTAATGGTAAATATTTTTTTGAGAGATCAATATTTTAATTTATGCAGTGAGAAAAGTTTAAGTTTTGAGGTTTTTATAGTTTCAATACTTTCGTAGTGATAGTCATATTTTCTAGACTTATAGTAATGAGCGCTGGTATATTTACAAATTGCAGGAGATGCCCAATAGCTAAAAGTCTTATATTATAGGCAATTTATCCCCCCTGTTGCCTGTTGCCTGTTGCCTGTTGCCTGCGCACAGCGCTATATTTAGAATACTGCTTCACGCATCTTATATGAAATACAAAAAATCGTGCTACTTACCGAATAATTAAGGTTTAAAACCTCTCCTTTAAAGGAGAAACAATGAATTAATTTTTCTGTTCGTCAATCAATTCCGTTTTCAACAATTAATAATTAATAATTAATAGTTATTAATTGTTGAAGAATCTTCTCATTTCCCCCTACTCCCCCACTTCCTTCCGTATCCGTGTATCCGTGCCATAATCGGTGTGAGCCACTCCCCCGCTCTCCTACTGACGCTTTCCCAAAGCAGCAGGAGGGGTAGATTTTCCTGCTAAACCAATTAAAGCTAACAAAGCAATAACATAAGGTAACATCTCTAAAAATTGATACGGAATATTCAGATTAAAAGCTTGAACTCTTAATTGCAAAGCTTCTGTTGCTCCAAATAATAAACAAGCTAAAACGCTATTCACTGGATGCCATCTACCAAATATTATGGCTGCTAAGGCAATGAAACCTTTTCCACTACTCATTCCTTCGGTGAAAAATTTTACATGAACTAATGCTAAATAAACTCCTCCTAAACTTGCCAAACAACCGCTAAAACCTACGCTTAAATAACGCACTAAACTAACAGATATTCCTGCTGTTGCTGCTGCTTGAGGATATTCACCAACTGCTCTTAATGTTAAACCCCAACTGGTATGAAAAATGATATAAGTAGAAACGGGAATTAATAGCAAAAGTAGATAAAATAATAGGTCTTGATTGAATAATATTCCCAAAATTTGCAAATGTTTTAATCCCAAAAAATTGATATTTTCAATACCTGGTAGAGCAATTGTGCCACTGTCAAATAATACCCTAGCTCCATAAGCAGTTAATCCCGATACTGCTAAATTTATTGCTAAACCTGAAACTAATTGATTGACTTTTAAACTGACACAAAGATAGGCATGAATTAAGCCTAAAATTCCCCCTGCAAAAATTGCTACTAAAGTTCCTATCCAGACATTTTCAGTGGAAATAGAAACAGCCGCACTGATAAAAGCACCTGTTAATAACATTCCTTCTAAAGCAATGTTTAGAATGCCGGAACGTTCGGAAAATATTCCACCTAAAGCAGCAAAAGCTAGAGGAACAGAAAGTCGAATTGTGGCAGATAAATAATCAGAGAAAAAATTGATATTTGTCATTTTAGTCCAGTAGGGTGCGTTAGACCGCTAAAATTTAGACTGTGGGTGGCATTTAACAACCCGTCGTAACGCACCATTTGAGTTGTGTCCACTACAGCAACACCCAAACAATTATAACTTTTTGTTGGGGGTTGCACATTATGGAATGATATTACCAAAAATTAGTTTAGACTTTAACTAAAAAAAACTATTAATTAGTCATTCTAGCAATTATCAAATCCAAAATCCTGTTCATCAAAAATATAAAATCATTCGTCACTGTGCAACGCCTTTTGTTGGGTTTCCTTTGTCAACCCAAACTACAAAATGCTTAAATTGTTACTTAATTCATTCTGACTCCTGACTCCTGTCTCCTGACTCCTTTTTTAAACTTAATTGTTACTTAATTCATTCTGACTCCTGACTCCTGTCTCCTGACTCCTTTTTCAAACTTATTGCTAAAAACAACACTGTTAAACCTTGAATAGCATAAACAATAGTTATCGACACCCCCGCACTCCGCTGCATCACATTTGCCCCACTCCTGAGAACGCCAAAAAATAAGGATGTTAAAATTACTGCTAGGGGGTTGCCCCGACTTAATAATGCAATGGCGATCGCGTCAAAACCATAACCAGGAGAAAAGTTTTCAAACAACCGATATTTTGCTCCTAATACTTCTGCACTTCCTGCTAAACCTGCTAAACCACCTGATAAACCCATGACTGCGAGAATAGTCTGGTTAACAGAAATTCCGGCGTAACGAGCTGCGGTAGGGTTTTGCCCGACAGCATCTACTTGATAACCGAAAGCTGTAAACGACAACACCACGGCTAAAATCATCGCAATAGCTAACCCCAATAAAATTCCAGCGTGAGCTTGAGTTTTCGGCAAAATTATCGGTAAACGCGCTGACTCGGCAATAAGAGGAGTGTACGGACTGGGAGCGTTCGGGGCGATAAGTGGTTCGTTTACCATGTAGTTGACAAAATTTTGAGCGATGTAATTTAGTAGTAAAGTAGTCAGCACCTCATTTAAACCACGGGCGACTTTGAGATAACCAGCGATCGCTCCCCAAATTCCTCCGAGAAGAAAACCTCCTGTCAATGCTAGGGGTAAATGTATCCATATTGGGAAGTTAGGCAAATATAGTCCGACGACAACACTGCCTAAAGCACCCATATAAATTTGCCCTTCCCCACCGAGATTAAATAAACCTGCTCGTAATGCTATTAATATTCCTAAACTTGCGAGTAATAGTGGGGTGGTTTTGCTGAGGGTGTCGCTGAAACCAAAGTAGGTGGTTAGAGATTCTTGGAATAGGGCGGTATAGGCAGTTACGGGGTTGGTTTTTGCTAAGAGCATTAAACCTGCTCCTGTTAATAAGGCGGCGAATACGGCGAATATTGGGAGTAGAATTTTCTGCATCAGTTTGTAGTTGGGTTTTGGCACCTACAAATTTTATCTTAATATTATGTCTGTTTTTGTTCGTCCACAATAAAAACAATAAACCGTAGGTTGGGTTAAGCGGCAGCGCAACCCAACAGAAAACTTCTCAACTTGCTCTACTATTATGGCTGTATTAGCACCGTTGATTTTTGTTGGGTTTCCTGCGTCAACCCAACCTACATAATCATTACTGAAACGCTTATATGTTACACTCTACAAGTCTCTGTACGAGAGAAGAGAGGCTGCGGTTTTGTGGGTTCCATCCACCAAAAAACAGGGCTAGGGCAGGGTCATGTAAATATACTTTCATCAATGTACAAGGGAGATGCCCAGTGTAATGCGTATCCAAGCTGAATACTAGGTCTGAGTAAAATAATAATCTCCCTTCTTGATGCCATCCGACTTTGTTACCAAACTGTTCGTATACTTTCTGATCATACTGTCTTGTACCACCCAAACTCTGATAAATTTTCTTTTGCACAGAAAAACCAAACTTACCATCACTATATGTTACCCAAAGCTGGTCTACTATGCGGAGGTCTTCGCAAGGAAATTTCTCTATGTCTTCCACCCTTAGCCAACCTTCCTTCTCTCGCCCTGCAACTTGCAACATAACACCAGAAGTTTCCATATCCGCCTCTTTCCACTTCTGAGTAGCTAGGAACTCACGCAGTTTTAAATATTTAGAAGGTATTCCTTGTGGTGAAACTTCCAGGAGTTTTTTAATCGTTCCATTTTCAAAAATATACTTTTTGCCAGGTTTTTGCTCATCATCCAATGTCATTTCAGAGCAAAGTAATTGTTGAATTTTGGGGTAATTTTTCAGCCAATAATTTGCATTCCCTGTTTCCTGATTATTGGGTGTATATTCAGAACTAAGTATGATGGAATTAGTTGATGGAAGAGATTTATCAACAGCATCTTTTTCCAACTCAGCAAGTAGTTGATAATTATTCTTGAGTTCCAAAAGAAGACGTGGATATCTGAGGGTAATAGCAGTAAACTTACCTATTTGTTCTGTGGTTATTGTTTCTTTTTCAGCAAAAGTAACTCCAATAGAATAATAGGCAATATAAATCCTGAGTCTCAGTACATTAATATATTGTTTTAAACGCCGGGGATTATAATCAAAAAAAGGAGCAACCATCTCTATAACTTGAGCAATACTTTCCGAATCTAAATCTTTTTCAATAATTGGGAAAATAGGTAAATCTGGAGATGAAGTCTCAACTTCTTTAGATTCTGAGTTTTGTTCTGAAACAGAAGAATCTTCTGCCTCTGTTTTTTCCCCTTCTTTTTCTTTTGATGAAAATATTCTGTCTTTAAATTTTTCTATCCATTCTTTTCCATCATTAAATCTTGCAGGCAAATCAAATACTTTGGCAATTAAACTATGAGGAATCCAAAAAAAACGTTTTTCTTGTTTTTCTGAAGAAGTTTTTATTTCTAATATTTTTTCAACAAAACTATCCAACGTCTTTAGAGAAGGTGCAGGAACTGAAAAAGATAATTGTACAAACTTTTCCAGAAAACTAAAACCATAATCAACCTTTTTACTCAACTTCTGACTTTCATTTTCTTCTGCTTCATTTTCGGCGATCGCTGAAGCTAGAAAAGGAATAACATCTTTTTGTTTAAAACTTATAGCTGCTGCCACCTTTTCCCGATCCATACCCAAAATAAAAATTATCTTTGGGTCGTTAGAAATCATCATATTTAGAGCTTGTAATAAGTCGGCAGATTTATCCAACTCACAACGGTCAATATCATCAATAAAAACATAAATCTTTTCATTTTCACCTACATAAGCATTAACAATTTTAGAAAAATCCTCGTGAAACTTTTCAATAAAAGCTACTTGTTTCTCATAATCAGGATGCTCAAGATATTGAGTCAAATCCATTTTTGGGTCGCCAATTAAATCCTTTATAGTTCCCATAAGTTTTCTTATTGCAGCAAAGGAACCAGTGCCAAAACTAAAGCCAAAAACAAATTTGAACAAATCATTTATCAACGAATTTTGGGTATTTTCCTGGTCTGTTAATTTTGAGTCTTGATTATCATTTTTATCTTTCTCATTATTAGTTTCTTGATTGTCTATTATTTGATTTTCATCCTCTTTCTTGGAATCTTCTGTTTTAACAAGACCTGCCAAAATTTCAGACCATTGAGGAATTCTCTTAACGCCAACATTCCAAGACACAACCGGAATAGCCAAAATAATACCAATAATCAATAAAACTATCATTAAAGTTTGAATAGCTTTCAACGGTTTTCCTTTGAAATTCAAACGATAAAAAAATAGCCTCAAAGCATCCCCACTGTTAATCACAAAATCAGATAAATTACGATTATTAGACAATTGTTCTAAAAAAGATAGAGCAAAAGTTGCCCAAAGAGATTCAGATTTATCATGTCGCCAAGCATTAAACCAAACTGTTTGAGTTTCTTGTTTGAATTTTAATCTGAAAAGTTCATAGATATCTGATACATCGCTGAAAATAATCCGGTCTTTTTTAATTTTCTGCCAAACTTTCTTTGACTCTTCCCGATCTAATTCTTTAGACTTCTTTTTAACTTCAGATTCAAGTTGTTTCATAAAAGAAGATTTACCGCTACCCCATTCACCTTCAATAGAAATAGTTAGTGGTGGTTTAGTATCTTTATGAGTCAAAAATTCAGTCATTGCTATGACATAAGGAGTAAAACCAAGGTAGTCATTTGTCTCTGGTTGGTCTCCTAGCGTATTATTTGGTTTTGAATTTTCTGTAGATTCTGGCATAATTTTAAAAGTCAATAATTAAGGAACTGTAATTCTAATGCTTAGAGAACAAAAAAAGGTTGATTTAAAAGTTATTCTCAAAGAACGTCTGAAAATTTCAGACTCGGAAATTGCCGAATTTTGCCAACGCTGGAATATTATTGAATTAGCCTTATTTGGTTCAGTATTGCGAGAAGATTTTCACCCTAATAGTGATATTCATATTTTAGTAGTTTATGATTCTTCTTGTTAGTTAACATTGTCAAAATTATTAGATATGCAAGAGGAATTAGAAATAAAGTTTGGATGTATAGTTGATTTAGTAGAAAAAGCTATGATTAAAAATCCCTATCGTTTAGCTAATATTTTAAAGACTTATCAAGTAATTTATGCAAAATAATAATAGAAATATTGCTTCAGTTTGGGATATGGTACAGGCAATTCGTCGAATCCAGGAATTTACTACTGATTTGAAGAAGGAGACAGGAGACAGGAGACAGGAGACAGGAGGAAAATTACATGGGGATTCTAACCCCAAGTAATTTTGAACACCGTGTAGACGGTGGGGTATTAAACCCACAAAGAAAATGATAAATTACAGTGAGTATTCAGAGAGCATTTTGATACAAAGTGCAGTAGAGCGTCAATTTGAAATTTTGGGTGAAGCTGCACGTCGAATATCTTTAGAATTTCAACAATTACACCCTCAGATAAATTAGCGCAGTCTTATTGGTTTAAGAAATATTATTGCTCATCACTACGATGAGGTAATATCAGAAATTTTGTGGGGAGTTATTGCATCAGATATTCCTCTTTTATTAGAGCAATTAGAGGTTTTATTGCCTCCTCTTTCTAATGAATGAAAATGTTGGGTTTCGCTACCTCAAAAATTGTGTTACTTATATGATATAATCAACCAGCAAAATTATCAGCAATTCAGGAAAAAAAGTCGATTATGGCAACTTATTTAATCACAGGAACTAATCGTGGTATTGGACAAGAATTATGTAAACAAGTTCATAGTAAAGGTGACAAAGTAATTGCTGTTTGTCGTCAATCTAATCAAGAATTAGAAAATCTAGGAGTGCGTTTAGAAACTGGGGTAGATATTACTTCTGAAAAAGATGTTGCTAACTTAGTTAATCGTCTAAAAGGGATCAAATTAGACGTACTAATTAATAATGCTGGAATAGTCGAAAGAAATTCTCTAGATGATTTAGATTTTGATAGTATTCGCAAACAATTTGAAGTTAATGCTATAGGAACTTTACGCCTAACTCATGCTTTATTACCCTTGATGGAATCAGGCTCAAAAATTGCTATTATTACGAGTAGAATGGGTTCAATTGATGATAATACTTCCGGTGGTACTTATGGTTATCGAATGTCAAAAGTTGCTGTTAGTATGGCAGGTAAATCTTTATCTGTCGATCTAAAACCACAGGGAATTGCTGTAGCAATTTTACATCCTGGTTTAATTAGCACTAGAATGACAAGTTTTACAGGAATATCTCCAGCAGAAGCAGCAGAAAATTTGTTAGCTAGAATTGACGAATTAAACTTAGAAAATACAGGTACTTTTTGGCACGCAAAGGGTGAAGTATTGCCTTGGTAGTATAGCGCTGTGCGCAGGCAACAGGCAACAGGCAACAGGCAACAGGGGGAATAAATTGCCATTGAAGAAGGAGACAGGAGACAGGAGACAGGAGACAGGAGGAAAATTACATGGGGATTCGCTCCCCCAAGTAATTTTGAACACCCCCGTTGACCGTGGGGTATTAAACCCACAAAGAAAATGATAATATAAGACTTTTAGCTATTGGGCACTTCCTGCAATTTGTAAATATACCAGCGCACAGTACTATAATACTATAACCCTACGCACAAGTCAGAAGTCAGAACTCAGCAGAGAAATGAGATTCAAATCCCATCCTATTTATAGTCCAGTAAGGTGTGTTTTGCTGTCGCATAACTCCGTTAACGCTCCGCGACATGTTTGCGGAGCATGACTATCAGAAAAAGCAGTAGCGTAACTGAGTAAAACCCTATATCTATTGTCATTGCGTAACTCTTATTATTATTATTATTATTATGTTTGCTTCTCCCTGTACGGACGTTGCATGGAACGTCCGTAACCACTCCCCCTCCTGGGAGGGGTTAAGGGTGGGTTCCCCGCTTAAGAAAATTCTGTCGATCGCTGGATTTAGTATTACAATGAATATATCAACAAAAACTATGTGATTAAAATTATATTATGCAAAAATTTGTTAGTCTATTTTCCCTCATAGCATTATTACAATTACCAATAATTGTTCAAGCTCAAGAAGAAATAGTAGACCCCATAGAAAGAGTAGTTTCTGCAGGATTAATGACCAAAGATGCAGCCGGAAAATTTAATCGCAATGAAATTATTAGTAGAGCCGAATTAGCGTCAATTTTAGTCAAAACATTTGATTTAGAAAAACGTGAATCTTCCCAGAAACAAAATGTTGAATTAAAAGATGTTTCTTCAGATTATTGGGCTTATAATGATATTCAAATTGTCCTCAAAAATGCTGTAATGAGTGGCTATCGTGAGGGAATGTTTTTTCCAAATTATAAAATTAATCGGGCAGAAGCATTTGCGATTTTTGCTCAAGCTTATGGTGTTTTTCAGTTTCCTGAAGAAAATACTAAAAAGCTATTAAATAATTACCCAGATTCAGATAAAATCCCGAGTTGGGCAAAAAAATCAATAGCAACAGCATTGTATGAAGGTTTTGTGAATACTGAACCAGGTACAAACAACATAAATCCTTTAGAACCGATGACTCGTGGAGATATGGTTTATGTTTTGAATGCTTATTTAGACCGTCAACAACGCCCTGCATCTCTTCCCTGGAATGATGATTTGGTTCCAGGTGCAACCAGGTAATATTCAGAAGGAACAAGGAAGAAGGAAGAAGGAAGAAGGAAGAAGGGAATGGGGATAGTCTTCGACACACCATTTCGTGTCTACAAACCCCAACTAATTGTCAACACCGCGAGTGAAGGCAGGGTATTAAACTCAAAATAAAAAGATAAAAAAAGTGGATATAAACAAGGTGAAATTTAAGTATCAATTCCAAATTGAAAAAATTACAAATTATGGCAGTAACAATTATTTACTCCTTGAGCAAATATTGAAACTTATAACCAACTTCCCAAACTGTTTTTATCTACTCAAAATTATATGTAGTTTCAAAGCACTATTACAAGTTCAATAATGTTAAATTAAATATATTTTATCCGATGGCAAAAAAACGAATTTTACTAATAGATGACGAAGAAGATATTAGAGAAGTAGCCCAACTTAGCCTAGAAATAGTAGGTGGTTGGCAAGTAATTACAGGTAGCTCAGGTAGTGAAGCTGTTGCTAAAGCAGAAGTAGAACAGCCAGATGCTATTCTCTTAGATGTAATGATGCCTGAAATAGATGGATTTTCTACTCTTAAACAACTACGAGCTAATCAGGCCACTCAGCAAATTCCAGTAATTTTCCTGACAGCGAAAGTTTGTTCGGAAGATCGCCATCAATTTTTGCAGTTGGGAATAAATGGAGTAATTAATAAGCCTTTTGATCCTATGTCTCTGGCAACTGAAGTAGAGACAATTTTGGGTTGGGTTCCATAGTAGTAATACCATTTCTCAAAAACTGTTCTACATTTTCTTGAGTGGGGAGTAGGGTAGTAGTGGAGAATTAAACATGAGAATCATTAACATTAACTGGGCTGCTAATTAGCAAAAAAATTATTATACCTGTATTAATTACATAATAACTGAAGTTTTATCGAAAAATAGTATTAATGAGTGGGAATTGGTTTAATTACTTTAAATTGACTACTGACTACTGAATACTGACTACTGACTACTTCTTCAAGTTCAAAAAACTCTAAACATTAGTGTCTAAAAATTACGCAGAAAAAAAAATTTGATATAAACTAAAGTAATATATTATGCAAAGTCACTCTGTAGACTTAATATATGTCAAACTGGGAATTTTTGCTACAGAAAGAAGGCGATAGAACCTGGCTACCTCTAGAATCATCCGATGTGGAGATTCTAGAAGGTCGTTATCGGATTGTGGCTCATACCCATATAGCCAATACAGAAGTCCAAATTCAGATTATTCACGATTCTCTCGAAGAAGTTCCACCCTTAAGGCGAGTTCAGAAACGTTCTAGTCTTACCCACTCTCAAGGTCTAATCTCTATTATCCCTTTTACCCGCCTCAAACCTGGTAAATGGGAATTTCGTTGTCAAAGTAAACCAACTACATCATCTGTCAAAGCAAAACAACATATTGTCCATTTAGAAGTATTGCCCACTGATTATGATGATTCAGATTTCTCACAAACACTAGATGTTCAGAGTCAGGAACTATATCCATTAGTAGATTCAGAAACTCAGGAAAATGAGTTGATTGCTAATGAAAATATATCTGTTTTTTCTAGTAAAATAAGCTCCATAGATCATCCAGAAGAAAATACAGAAAAAAAAGACTTTGAATTAACAACTAAATCAGATGACATAGAATTATTGGATGCTCAGATTGAAGAGAAAAATTCCACTAATTTACTAGATGATGAGGAAGAAGATTCAAGTATTCAAGCTCAAAACCAACTCGAAGAACAAAGTCATCCATCAGACATTAAAGATACAGAGGAAAAATTAAAAGAACTAACTGAAACTCTCAGACATAATTCATCAATACTTGGGCAAGTTGAGCAACAACAAGCAATAGAACAAGCAATAGAATTAGAGGCAAATCAACAGGCAGATACCAACATCACTAATCAGACTAACTCTACTATAAATTATCCTTTACAACTAACCTTAAACCAAGCATCTTATACTGCTCAACCAGGAGAAGCTTTAATTATATCTGGTCAAATAATCTTAGATAATCAAGCTCAAAATATTCAATCTACAGAAGGTTTAAATCACCTTATATCCCAGAATACTTTAACAAAAAATGATTCCTCCATTCCAGAAAATAATACTCCAATAGTTAATGGTAATTTAAAAATTTGTCTGCGTAATCCTCAAACTTCAGAAATTTTAATTGATATACAACAAGCTCTACCAGAACAAGTTACACCTATTATATTTGCTTGTACAGTCAATGTTCCAGAAAATATTAAAACTCGTTTAATATTAGGGAAAATTATCCTCACAAATAATACAGCTACTTTAGCTAATACATCTTTTACAATTACAGCCCCACTACAGAATTGGTTAACAGCAATTGATGATAATTTTACTGAAGATGACTATCAGGAAATGGCTGCAAAAATAACTCAGGCAGCAAGAAAATCAGAGCAAAAATCTCCTTCTTTTCAGGAGTTAGTAGAAAAAATTAATCAAGTTAAACCCCAGAAGGAATCTGATATAGAACAACCCTTACCACCACAGATATATCAACCTGTTGAAGGAGAGGAAGATTCTGGAACACTAGAGTTACCAACCTTTGGAAACCCACCACCGGAAACAATGGCCAAAGATAAGACTCTGATTAATGAGTTGCTGGCCAAGTCAAATGCTCCTCAAGATTCAGATGAATTAGATGATGTCTGGGAAGATTCAAATAAACTTTCAGAGCGGACAAGTTTACAAGCAGAAGAAATAGAAGAGTCAGAGTCGGAGTCGGAGTCGAAAACTACTGAGGAAGAGGAAGTTTATTCTATAAATCAGCAAAACCTTGTTCCCTTTCCGACAAAATTTGCTCCTAGAAAAGAGGCATTTAAGGCTTTGAATTTAGAGGATAGATTTTTTTCTCGGCTGAATTCTTTGGTTAATGATTCTGAGTTGTCCCAATGGATGAAAGCTTCTTCTTTATCTCCAACTGAAGAATTAGAGAATATATCAGAAGATAAACATAAAACTGGAACAGATAAGTTGCAAGATAGTGACTCTATAAATACGATAGTTGATGATGAAGAACTTGCCAGTGACAATTCTGATGAAATTAATTGGGAAGCACAAGAGTTTGTTGTTGAAGATGAACAAATAGAGCAGCAAGAAAAACAATGGAATGATGATTTAGCAAATATTTCTCAACCAGAAGATGAATCAATTTCTAGACAACCTTATGTTTTACCAGACGATCAACCAGTGCCAGTGCCTCATTTAGAAGTACTGGCTAAAGATGTAATTGCTGGAAAAGATGTAAAAGTTAGAGTACAATTACCGGAGGGTTTGCCTGGTATTTATGTTAAGATTTGGGTTTACGACCGCCAAGCTCAAACAATAGTTGCAGGACCACGTTGGTTAACTGACTTTATTCCTAATGGCATGGGGCAAGTAGAGGTAATTACAGAACTGTATATTGCTTATGGTTGTTTAGAAATAAAAATTGAAGCGATCGCAGCCGAAGTACAAACTAACCGCGAAAGTCATAGAGTAGTTATTGAACATTTGGTAGTTCCTCCTCCTCCTCCAATTTTGCCTTTTGATGATTTGAACCTGAGTTAGACATGATTTCTAAGTTAGTTCTGGGGCAAGACCAACTTGTAGGTACTAAGGCAGGCCAACCTTTGCGTAAAGCTTCTATACAGACAGCATGAACTGTTAATTGGCAGTCTAACATTTCGACCCCTTCTTTTTCAGCTTGTTTCTGGCTAATTTTCGTTATAGAATCATCGTTAAATTCAAAAGTTTTATGGCATTGAAGACAGACTATATGATGATGTTTACGATGGTTAGGGGAGTTAATCTCATAATGTTTGTGTCCTTCAGCTAATTCTAGTTCCCGCAAAATACCTACTTTTGTCAAGAGATGTAGGGTTCGGTAGACAGTAGAAAGGCTAATTTTTTCCTGTTGATATAACAACAGATTATATATTTCTTCTGCATTTAAGTGTTTACCTTGAGGTAAGTGTTGAAACATTTGTAAAATAGTCTCCCTTTGGGGAGTCAAACGCCAACCTCTTTGATTTAGTTCAGACTTAAGTGAATCATGCTGATAGAATACCATTTTTATGATTGCCCAGATTTGCTTCTGAATAAATGCATTACTACATATTAGAAAATATATACTTATTGAGAGATTTTTGCAAGAGTTAATTGGCCTCAAGGCTGACACCGTTTCATGGAAGTCAGAAGTCAGAAGTCAGAAGTTAGATTCGATCAGCTAAAAACTTTGACAAGACAATAGCTTTAGGCAATTATTTGATATTTAAAGAAGCGAAACTATTTGTAACATCAGGTGTAATATCATGTTCAGTTGAATACTTATAAATAACTTAGCGAGGAGTCAGGAGTCAGGAGTCAGGAGTCAGGAGGGAAGAAAGGAGAAAAATCAAGATAATTTCAGTATTTCAAGATAATTTCAGTATTTATTTGGTACTGTCAGTTCTGAAATTTTATTTATAACTGACCCGTCCGAACATGATATAAAATCAACCATTATTTCAGAAATAGACATCTGGTAAAAATCAAAAATAAAATTAATTATCGTATAGAAATTATCAATTATTTCCCCCTCCATACCTATTCCCTATTCCCTATTCCCTATTCTCTGGAGATGTCTAATGAGACTTGATATTAGCTGAGAGCTAAATGGAGTGTAGTTGCCAAATTCAAAGATAAAAAAATTTCTACTACTACCTTTTCATATTATGTCTGCTTAATTAATTATAAAAAAATCCTAAAAGCTATACATCCGTAGATTATTTAATTATTTATTAACAACTAAATATGATTTTTCGTATTTCATATTACTTCTGCTGTAATATTATGTCCGGTTGATTACTTATAAAAAAAATTAGGGAGGAGTCAACCCACCCCTCGCCCCTCCCCCTCCCAGGAGGGGAAGTCAGGAGGACCGAGTCAGGAGGGAATAAAGAAGCAAGAAATAAGAGGAGGAAAAGGAGAAAGTTTTTTTGCTCGCTAATTATCCGGACATAATATAAGTTCTCAGCACAATTGTTTATAAAATGTCTAAATAATTAGAGAATAATAAAGTAACTATAAAAGTGCAGAAAAATACAAAAACTGAGGGGGTGCATCTCACTATTTGCAAAAATACTTTTTTCCTATATATTCTCTATTGCCTGTTGCCAGATAAGCTGTTGCCTAAAAGCGATAATTTTTTGGCTTTATTCAAAATTGAGATGCACCCAACTAAGGACTAATTGTTAATTTTTATATGACACTTCCAAGGAGTACTAAATAATGCTTTAATAACATACTTGGGATTAATCTAACTTGCCTAGTTTATAGAAAAAAGGCCATGTTTAGAGAGTGAATGTACAAGCAAAGATTAAGAAAGCATATTGGCTTAATATTCGGAATATTAGGTGGGTTACGGTGGCACCATTTTAGCTGTGTCACGCCACTATGCCTAGATTTAATATTCCTTTTACAAACAGTCTCTTAGAGCTAATTAATCAGATTTTGTCCCGAAAATTCGATCAAAATATCCATAATCAATCAACAACTTAAAAAATGAATGAAGAAAAACGTCAAGCATACTGGCGTGCCAACAAAGCATTAATCAGAAACTTGCTAATAGTTTGGGCTTTAGTGTCAATTGTTTTTAGCATTTTATTAGTCCAACCCTTAAATGCAATTCAATTCTTTGGTGTCCCCTTGGGTTTTTGGATGGCACAACAAGGTTCAATTTATGTCTTTGTCATCTTAATTTTTACTTACGCCATTCAAATGGATAAACTCGATAAAAAATACAACATGGACAAACTCGATCGACAATCTAATACTGACAGGAGAGACTAAATGACTGTAGAAGTCTGGACATTTATACTCGTTATTATTTCCTTCATGGGTTATCTGTACATTGGATGGCGATCGCGAGTTAAAGATAGTAAAGGTTTTTTTGTCGCCGATCAAGGTGTACCTGCTATTGCTAATGGTGCTGCTACTGGCGCTGACTGGATGTCTGCTGCATCATTTATTTCAATGGCAGGGTTAATTTCTTTTTTGGGTTATGATGGTTCCATCTATCTAATGGGATGGACTGGAGGTTTTGTACTATTAGCACTACTACTTGCTCCATATCTGCGGAAGTTTGGTAAATATACAGTACCCGATTTTGTAGGCGATCGCTACTACTCAAATGTTGCCCGCATCGTTGCAGTTATTGCTGCTATCTTTGTCTCTATGACTTATGTTGCTGGGCAAATGCGCGGTGTCGGTATTGTTTTCAGTCGCTTTTTGCAAGTTGATATTGGTACTGGTGTTGTCATTGGGATGATTATTGTTGCCTTTTTTGCCATCTTAGGTGGAATGAAAGGCATCACTTGGACTCAAGTCGCCCAATATACTGTACTCATTGTTGCTTATCTGATTCCAGCTATTGCTATTGCGACAGTTATTACAGGTATTCCCATTCCTCAATTTGCTTTTACTTTCAGCGATATTGTCGAAAAACTAAATCAGGTTCAGGTAGATTTGGGTTTCCAAGAATACAGTGCTGCTTTTACTAACAAAAGTATGCTTGATGTTTTGTTTATCACTATTGCGCTGATGGTGGGAACTGCTGGTTTACCTCATGTTATTGTTCGTTTCTACACAGTTCCTAATGTAAGAGCTGCTCGATATTCTGCTGGTTGGGCATTATTGTTTATTGCTATTTTGTATACAACTGCTCCTGCTTTAGCTACTTTCGCCCGATATAACTTAATTGACAGTTTACACAACAAAACTTTGGAGGAAGTGCAACAGTTAGACTGGGCAACAAAGTGGAAAAATACCGGTTTATTAGAATTTACCGATAAAAATAATGATGGTAGTTTCCAACTAACTCCAGATATAGAGACTAATGAAATTAGGATCGACAGAGATATCATTGTTTTGTCTACTCCAGAAGTAGCTAAACTTGCTCCTTGGGTAATTGCGTTAGTGGCAGCAGGAGGGTTAGCTGCTGCTTTGTCTACTGCATCTGGTTTATTATTGGTGATTTCCAGTTCCATTGCCCATGATGTTTACTATCGAATGATCGATCCAGGGGCGTCTGAGTCGCGACGGTTAATGGTAGGGCGAGTCATGGTAGGGTTTGCTATTGCTATTGCTGGTTACTTTGGAGTTAACCCACCAGGGTTTGTTGCTCAGGTAGTAGCTTTTGCTTTCGGTTTAGCTGCTGCAAGTTTTTTCCCGGTGATTATTTTAGGTGTGTTTGATAAACGTACTAACCGGGAAGGAGCGATCGCTGGTATGGTATCGGGTTTGTTGTTTACTACTGTTTATATTATTGGTGTCAAATTTGCTGGAATGCCGACATGGTTTTTCGGCGTATCTGCTGAAGGTATTGGCACTGTAGGAATGGTGTTAAATTTTATTGTGACTTTGGTAGTCTCTCGAATGACACCTCCACCACCATTGGAAATACAAGAGATGGTAGAGGATTTGCGATCGCCTGTAGCAGCTCCTGTTAGTATTGGGGATATTGGGGAAGAAGAGTTGGATTAATTTCAAGAAGAAGGAAGAGGGAAGAGGGAAGAAGGAAGGCAAAATATGTAGGGGCGAATGGAATTTGCTAACGCAAAGCTCCGCTTTATATGTTGCGGAGCAAAACGCCCTCACTCGACTTAGTGTCCGTGCGTAAGTGCTGACTAAGACAAAATTATGAACAAAAAATTAGCTCATATCATTTCCGGTAGCATTGGAGCGTGTATAAAATTAAGGTGACACTCTTGAGAAAACCTTCTGCCTCCTGCCTCCAGCATAGCTGCCTTCCTTCCACCAAAGTCTAATTATTCAACTGGACATGAATCATACTATGATACCACAAGCAAATCACGATGAGTTAGCACGACAAAACTTTGTTAAAAGTTTCAGAAACTATCTGTTTGGAAAAATGCGAAATGACTTAAAGTTGGTTTACCAAGAGACTGTCAAACCACAATTTGAAAAAGAAAATCAACGTTCCCCTAAAGATCGTTATGAAATTCGGCGGGAAATGCAGCAACAACCATCTTATAAGTGGTACAGTAGCTGCAAACGTATTACCCAAGAAATGATGTGGGAATCAGTAATTACTACTGTCGAACGTCAACTACCAAATTTGGTGGAATGTGCCAAAGATAGGGAAAAACCTCTGGGAACACTTACCCTAAACCCGGAATTAAAAATTCCCACCTACCAAACTGCTGTAGATATCCATTGTATGCCTGGAGGATACAATAGCGAATACACTCAAGATGACGTAGCGGCAGGTGCTATTTATGACTTGGGAGTTTATGTTGCCATGAGAAACCCTAAGTCTCTTCGTGATGTCAGAGGTCAGACGGTTATTCATAAATTCTTGAAGCAGCAATACCCAAATTTTCAACCAGGGAAAATTCTAGATATGGGTTGTACAGTGGGTGCTAATACTTTGCCTTATGTAGATGCTTATCCAAATGCTGAAGTTTATGGTATCGATCTAGCTCCTGCCATATTACGCTATAGTCATGCACGAGCAGAGTCTTTAGGAAAACGGGTGCATTTTAGCCAACAGAATGCTGAGAAGACTAACTTTCCAGATGAATCATTTGATTTGGTGGTAAGTCATATTTTGCTACATGAAATACCTGTGCCAGCAATTCGGAATGTTTTCCGTGAAAGTTATCGTTTATTAGCTCCAGGTGGAATAATGATACATCAAGATGCGCGTTTGTTTCGTCATCTAGATTTATATACTGCGTTCATCTATGATGAAGAAACAACTAATAATAATGAACCTTTCTGGAGTGCCATGCGGGATTTAGATTTAGTAGCTGTAGCAAGGGAAGCAGGTTTTTCGAGAGATAGTCTGATTAACACATTGCTGGAACAAAGTAATGGAATGCAGTCATTCATTATTGTTGGTAGTAAATGATAAAAAGATAAAAAAAGATGATTCCTAAACAAGCAAAAGGTAAGCGACCAGTTTATTTGGATAATACAGATAACGATAAATTACTGGCAATAATAATGGCATTAGCAGGAGAGGTATCAGTATTGCGGGAACGCTTAGACACCATTGAAAAGTTATTAGTAGCTAAAAGTATTATTTTCTCTGAAGACATTGAAAATTATCAACCAGATGCACAAGTAAATGAGGAACGGGAGCAATGGCGAACTGATTATATTACTAGAATACTGAGAGTTATAGATAATCTCAAATAAAAATGTAGTAGTGCTAAGGCAGCAACTTCTTCTTATTTCTTCCCTCCTGACTCGGTCTACCTGAATTATCAAAATAATATGGGTCTAAAACCCCGCCTTTTAAGGCGTAATATTTTTGGAGCGGGGATTTGAGCCCCGTTACAAAAATCACTTCTGACTTCTGACTTCTGACTTCTGACTTCGTTAACCTCCTGGGATGAGTTATAAGTCGCAATGACTTGGGTATAGTAATTATCCTGATTTGATATAATTTACAACATCAAATCCGATTAGCGGAATCAATTAATGAAACGACGGACACTATTTAATTTATTAAGTCGAGCTGGTGGAACGACTGCCGTTCTGATTGCTCTCCATGCCATGGGTTGGAGATTAACCCATGCTCAAACAACTAATCGACCAAGACTTGGAGGCGAAACAGGTGCTGGAATTAAAGTCATCATTTTGGGAGCGGGAATTGCAGGTATGACCGCTGCCTACGAGTTGACAAAAGCTGGATATGAATGTATTTTGTTAGAAGCTCGAAATCGTGCAGGTGGTCGCTGTTGGACTTTGCGCCATAACGATGTAATTAATGAGATTCATCAGCAAGGACAACGCTCAGAAAAATGCCCATTTGACAATGACAATTCTCTCTATTTCAACCCAGGACCAGCTCGTATACCTTACCACCACAAAAATATTTTGAGTTATTGTCAAGAGTTTGGAGTGCCACTAGAGGTGATCGTTAATGAAAATCGGGCAGCCTACTTTCAGGATGATCAAGCTTTCGGTGGTTCTCCTGTGAACAGCCGACGTGTCATAAGTGACAGCAGAGGCTACATTGCTGAATTACTAACTAAAGCTATTGGTATTAATGGATTAGATCGGGATGTATCCCCAGAAGAACAAGAGCGTCTGTTAGAGTTTGTTAAACAATTTGGTGATTTAAATTCAAAGGGGGAATATGTCGGTTCTAGTAGAGCAGGATATGAAACTCCCCCTGGTGCTGGAATAAACACTGGTAGAAAACATGAGCCTTTGCCATTATCTGAATTATTAGATTCTCGGTTCTGGCAATACAAAATGCATTTCGGTGAAGGTTATTGGCAAGCAGCTACGATGCTGCAACCAGTGGGTGGAATGGATGCCATAGCTAAAGCTTTTGAGCAGCAGGTGGGTAGACTTATTCGCTATAATGCTGAAGTAACTAAAATTCGGCAGCATTCTGATGGGGTACAGGTGATATATCGCGATCGCCAAAGCAATCAATATCAGTCTGTTGATGGTAAATTCGCAATTTGTACCATACCCTTATCTGTACTGAAAAATATTAAGGCCGATTTTTCCGTAGAACATCAAGCTGCGATTACAGTAGGAGCATCCTCCTATAGCCACGCTATTAAAGTAGGATTTCAGAGTAGGCGTCGATTTTGGGAAGAAGACTACAATATCTACGGTGGTATTTCATGGACAGAGGGAGACATTACTCAAATTTGGTACCCCTCAACAGGTTTTCATAATTCTCAAGGTATTATTGTTGGTGCTTACATCTGGAGTAATGAGATTTCAAAACGCTGGGAAGCTATGACATCTAAACAGCGACTATCCTTAGCTATTTTAGAAGGGGAAAAGATTCACCCAGGGTATAATCAGGAAGTATCCGTAGCAAATGGCTGCACGGTAGCTTGGGGAAAAGTACCCTACAGCGAGGGAGCTTTGATCAGGTGGGAGCAAGATAGCAGGAAAAAAGCCTATTTAGTTCTAAATCAACCTGACGGAAATGTATATTTTGCCGGAGACCATATGAGTTATTTAACCGGATGGCAGGAAGGGGCTATTTTGTCAGCTCATAAAATTGTTAATGAGATTACTACTAGAGTACAAAATTCTTAATTTATAGGAGAAAGAGTGAAAATGAAAAAAAATAGAATCTTATCAGCACTAAATCGCTTTGCCATTAGCCTGATTAGATATAAAGCTATGATGATTATTGCTTTTTTAGGTGTGATTTTATCACTACTAACTTTGTCTAGCACTCAAGCTGCAGATGATGTAATTATTCGACACCCCATTCCTGGTTCTAGTTTTCCTATTGCCCGAGCTGTAGAAATTCCTCCTAGCGTTCAACAGGTTTACCTAAGTGGTCAAGTTCCTCCCGTTGTGGACGATACAGTCGATAAAAGGACGATAACCGCCTTCGGAGATACTAAAACTCAAACTGTTGGAGTTCTCAAACGCATCCAGAGTATCTTAGAGGATTTAGACTTGACTCTAGGGGATGTGGTGAAAATGCAGGTCTTTTTGGTTGGCGACCCGGAAATGGATAACCGCCTTGATTTTAAAGGGTTTATGGAGGGATACACACAATTTTTTGGAACTCAGGATCAGCCTCGATTACCAGCTCGCTCTGTTATGCAGGTTGCCGGGTTAGCTAATCCTGGTTGGTTAGTAGAAATTGAAGTTACAGCAGTACGACTATAAAATCAGCAAAGCTTGAACAGGATCAGACCTAATTTCCTATCAGATACATTCGCTATAATTATCTAAAAATTGTGGCGTTGGTAAATTAGGGTATGATTTGTATTTTTTGGTAATTCCTAAACTCTAAACTATTGAATAACAAATATTTCAGACTGTTCAATTTTTATTTTCATACCTTTATTCACCAACGCCAAAATTGTTTATAGAACGCATTTGGTATCTCCGCAAAGGTGAGTTTTTTTTGGCAAAGGAGTCAGAAGTTAGGAGATTGAGAAATAAAATAATCAAACTCAAGACTGCATTCGCTGAATAATACCAATAGACCTTTTGCGTGGACTCGTGATGGTATTGATGACATTAGACCATGTACGGATGTTTTTCTCTATAGCAATGAGCGCTGGTATATTTACAAATTGTAGTAGGGGCAAAAGAGCTAGAAGTCTTATATGATCGGCAATTTATTCCCCCTGTTCCCTGTTCCCTGTTCCCTGTTCCCTGCGCACAGCGCTATAATGCTGACTTTAACCCTCTGTTCCCTGTTCCCTGCCTTAATATATTATGAAAAACTCAATGAATACAGAAGTTTGGACATTTATCTTCGTGACAATTTCCTTGATGCTTTACCTGTACATCGGGTGGCGATCGCGAGTCCAAGATAGTAAAGGATTTTTTGTCGCCGATAGAGGTGTACCTGCAATTGCTAATGGTGCTGCCACAGCAGCGGACTTTATGTCGGCAGTTTCATTTATTTCTATAGCAGGAGCAGTATCAATTTTAGGTTATGATGGTTCTTATTATGTAATGGCAGGAACAGGAGGTTATATACTCTTGGGATTGCTGCTTGCTCCATATCTACGAAAGTTTGGTAAATATACTTTACCAGATTTTATAGGCGATCGCTACTATTCTAATATTGCTCGTATCGTTGCGGTTATTGCTGCCCTCATTATATCCATAACTTTTGTTGTCGGGCAAATGCGAGGTGTTGGTATTGTCTTCAGTCGATTTTTGCAAGTACCTATTGAAGTTGGTGTTGTCATCGGTATGGTTATAGTTGCCTTCTTCGCGATATTAGGGGGAATGAAAGGCATTACTTGGACTCAAGTTGCTCAATACTTTATACTTATCGTTGCTTATTTGATACCAGCTATTGCTATTTGTAATGCTCTGACAAATATTCCGATTCCACAATTCGCTTTTACCTTTGGAGATATTGTAGAAAAACTGAATCAAGTTCAGGTTGACTTAGGTTTTCCAGAATATACTGCTGCCTTCAGTCAAAAAACTATGCTAGATGTTCTATTCATAACTATTTCCGGCATGGTGGGTCTTGCTAGTTTACCCCACGTTATTGTTCGTTTCTATACTGTACCTAACGTGACAGCAGCCAGATATTCTGTAGGTTGGGCATTATTATTTATTGCCATTTTTTCTACAACTGTTCCTGCTTTAGCTGCTTCTGCGCGATACAACTTAATTGAGAGTTTACACAACAAAACTATGGAGGAGGTGCAACAGTTAGACTGGGCGACAAAGTGGGAAAATACAGGTTTATTAGAATTCACTGATAAAAATAACGACGGTCGTTTACAGTTGACCCCAGATATAGAAACTAATGAAATTATTCTGGATCCAGATATTATTACTCTCTCCACTCCAGAAGTCGCAAAACTGCCACCTTGGATAATAGCATTAGTCGCAGCAGGAGGATTAGCTGCTGCTTTATCTACTGCATCAGGTTTGTTATTAGTGATTTCTAGTGCCATTGCTCACGATGTTTACTACCGCCTCATTAACCCAGAAGCATCAGAGTCACAAAGATTAATGTTGGGCAGAATAATGGTAGTATTGGCGATCGCCTTTTCCGGTTATTTCGGCATCAACCCCCCTGGTTTTGTGATTGAGATAGCAACTTTAGGAGTTGGTATAGCTGCTGCTACTTTTTTTCCAGCGATTATTTTGGGAGTGTTTGATCAGCGCACCAACCGGGAAGGAGCGATAAGTGGTATGATAGTTGGTCTAGTGTTTACAAGTATCTATATTATTGGTGTAAGATTCTATGGAATGCCAACATGGTTTTTGGGGTTGTCCGATCAGGGTATCGGTACAGTAGGAATGTTATTGAATTTTGTTGTGACTTTTGTAGTGTCTCGGATGACAGTTCCTCCACCATTGGAAATACAAGAGATGGTGGAAGAGTTGCGATCGCCTTTAGCTGCACCTGCTCCAATTAGGGATATTGGGGAGGAAGAGTTGGATTAATATTCTTTTGGGATCATGGTTATCAGTTAAACTTTATTCTATGGATGAGATGACGGAAATGCAAGCTAGAGATGGCATAAAGACCGATCAGCAGTAATATCATGTCCAGATGATTAAGTATAATAAAAATGTTTTCCTCTCAATGTTGAAGAAATATCCCAAATTTCCACTCCTATCAAGTCTTCCCTCTTAAATTTACACCTACCACCTACCACTTAAAAACTGTATTATCACTAGAGTTGTTGGGAAATAACAATTGAACAATGCTCAAAACCTTATAGAATAAGCTTTTCATGATTCTCGGACTGAAAACGCTATAAACCTTGACCAATAAGGGTTTTAGCCATTTTTTTAGCTTAATTCCCAACAACTCTACTAATTAAGCGGACATGATATAAATCAAGCAATAGTAATATTTTGACTCGGGAAAATTTTAACATCACCATAACCCCTAGAGTAAATTAGAACTCTGGGGGTTATGATGATTAATTGGTAGTGCAGAGTGCAAAGTGTGGGATAGGTAATATCAAATCCGGTTAAACAGCCATAGAATGGTTAAGTTAGGAGTCCTCAGGAGTCAGGAGACAGGAGTCAGGAGGAGAAAGAATTACAAAGATGAGGGTAGTTATGACGATTGAAGATTTTTTTTATGTCCAATTAAACGGATTTGATATAAATAGATCATTCCCACTCCAGGGTGCGATCGCCACCCCTGCTCCTTGTGCAGCAGTCTTTTCCTTGCGACTATGAACCAAAATCCAATTGAAATAACTAACCACTAACCTTACCGTTATCTCAGTTTGTTCCCAGACTTTCCCAAATTTATTCTGGGGTGCGATGCCATCGACCTGTTTGCTGGCGGAAAATTCCATTGGTTCTCTCTAACTGCTGCGTTTGCTCCTTGCCTATAATATTATTTACCTCTGGAGGGAGAACTCGCTCATATCCTCCCCAGTCATCCCTATGCCATTGTTTACAGTCTGTTTTACCTTCCGTGTTAACGATAACTTCTTCTATGAACTGGTCTGTATGTTTACCAACTCTTGCTGTGAGAATTAGCCCACTTGATCAGGCTTGGGTCATACCAATCCCACAGTCACCTTCTATCAATTCATTTATCTGACAGTTTTTTTGTGTCTTGAGTGCGTCTTACATTCTGGGGAGACCCCACCAATTAGCACTCGCTTTTTTTGAACAAATCACCAAAACTCATCACTACTAATCTGTGAGGTTTGGATATTTTCTACATTGGCATTATGAATCATCTGTCCTTTTTGAGAGGCTGCTCTCACCACACTGACTACTGTATTATAGGCCAGATTCACGCTCTCGACTAATTCCTCTTAAACTACTACCCTCGACATGAGCTTGCAAAACCATCCGCATTTGTTCAGGCTGAACCTGTCTACGATAGTATAGAGTGTCGAAGGTGTCACTGTTTGCGCAACATTCCGAAGGAAAAGTTTGCAAGCATTCAGGACAATAATATCGTTGACTTCCTTTGCTCGTCTTTCCATGATACCCGAGTTTTGTGATGGCCACATAGAGGATATTCCATAAGAATTAAAAGTATTAAGGGACAATAGTTATATGACCATTCCCACACTTTCGCACAGGCACAACCATTAAATCTTTGTCATAACCAAAACCCTGTAGGGGCGTTAGCGGAATGAAAACCGCTGTAAGTCCCACTAAATATACTACCAGACATGATATGATTACTGATTGTAAGCTGGAAACTTACAAAGTACAATTCTAGTTCATTCCTCTATAGAGGTGATTTGGCGTTGGCGTAGCAAGTGTGGCAGCTATATCGCCACCTTCATCCAAGCCGCACAATAGAGTAACTTGAGCCTAACTAACCAGTGCTTGTAAAGCCTCCCTGAGTTCATTAACCGTCGTAGTTGCAGTGCCAAATATACGCACCACCAGACTAGCAGCCAAATTTCCTAAAACAGAAGCCTCCCAACTAGAAGCACCCATACTCAAAGCCAAAGTCAAAGCAGCAACAACCGTATCACCAGCACCAGTAACATCAAAAACATCTGTCCGGTTAAAAGCTGGAATATGCCAACAATAAATCGGAGTATCACCAGTACCAGAAAGAATAAAAGAAGGTGAGGGATAATTAGAAGTATTTACGCGATCAAACAAACTCATCCCCTCCTCGCCACGAGTAATCAAAACTTGCTCTGCATCTGTTAACCTTAATAAGTCAGATCCTGCCTGATATAGAGTATCAGAATTAGTAATAGCATATCCTACTGCTTTCTCCGCTTCAGGAAGATTAGGAGTAAATATAGTAGCACCCTTGTAACGCTGTAAATCTTTCTGAGTATCTACTATAGTTCTTTGTGGATGAGATATAGCCGCCTCTATAACTGGTGTCGTCAAAACACCATCTCCATAGTCTGAGCAAATTACTGCATCTACCGTAGCAACTTGTCGTTGAATATACTCTGCCAATTGCAATTGCAAATCAACTTCTGGCAGATCGTCAGATTTTCGATCTACCCTAACAATTTGTTGAGTTACAGACTGACGAGCATGACCAGAAATTCTAGTTTTAGTTACCGTCGGGCGATTTGGATCGACTAAAATTCCAGTAGTATCAACTCTAGCTGTTTCAAAAATATGACGCAGTGCTTTACCTTGCTCATCTTTTCCTAACAAACCTACAACCTTAACTTTAGCGCCCAACTTAGCAAAATTATAAACTGCATTAGCTCCCCCACCAGGTACTTGCTCCGTAGTTTCGTGACGCAGAATTAATACTGGTGCTTCACGAGAAACCCGCTCTACCTGACCAGTCATAAATTCATCCAGGGTTAAATCTCCCACCACTAAAACCTCAACTTGAGAAAAACCTGCGAGTAAATCAAGTAGTCTAGGTGTAGCAGCTTTTAGTTGAGTAAGAAATTCTGAATCTAATACCATAATTTGTTTTTCTTTGAGTCAAAGAGTTATACCATTTTTATAAATGTTTGCTACAAATACTTAAGGTGTTTTTAGTAGTCAGTTAGGGGAACCGTCGGATTGGCGACGTACAGTAGCCAGTAGTCAGGAGGAATCAAATCTTTTCTTTTAGTCAATATATATATTAAAATAATTTAGCAGCATAGCGCGTGTTGTATTTATAACATTCTTTTTTCAAACTGGTATTTGGGGAGAAAAAATTAGTCAAATTATTGAAGTACAGACCAATAAATATCTCTAGAAAAGAGAGAGTAGGGAGTAGAGGGAAATAATTGATAATTTCTGTGCATTGAAGAAGGAGACAGGAGACAGGAGACAGGAGACAGGAGGAAAATTACTTATGGATTCGCTCCCCCAAGTAATTTTGAACACCCTGTAGACGGTGGGGTATTAAACCCACAAAGAAAATGATAATTGACTTTATTTTTGATTATCGGATATGTCTAATAGACTTGTCGCTTTATAACTTAAAAAATCCCCAAAAACCTTGTTCTGTAAGGATTCTAGATCTTAGAAATTAAAAATGCTGAGAATTATTGCTCTGTCTAGGTTGGAGCGATTTTTTCCCTCTATTTAGCGATATAGCGCTGTGCGCAGGCAACAGGCAACAGGCAACAGCTCATCTGGGGGAATAAAAGACCGATAATACAAGACTTTTAGCTATTGGACAGTTCTTGTAATTTGTAAATATGCCAGCGCACATTGCTATAACTCTAATGTTAATAAATTATATCAAGTCCGTTTAATTGCACATAGATCAAATTTATACCCATAGAGAATAGGGAATATGGAATAGGGAATAGGGAATAGTAAAATTTCTAGCAATACTAAACGTTTCAGGGTTTAGCATCCTTGTACTGGCCTTAGCGGAAGCTCTGCCCCAGTAAACGGCCGTTTGCCTCTGCTGACTACTGACTACTAAATTGAAGTGAGGTTGTTTAACCGGATTTTATATTATCCCCAGAATATATCAATATTCCAGGGGAAAAAAATATCAGAATAATCAATAACCAATTTTTAATGACTGATTTTACTACTTCAACTTTTGTTTGATAATAGTCACAAGTTGAGCCATTTGTTTTTTCAACGCTGCAATTTCAGCTTGCATTTTCTTAACTTGAGCTTGCAACGCTTGAATATCGCCAGAACTTCCCCCCAAAGCAGCAACTTCCATTTGCTCACTCGGGCGTTTTTTGGCCAAATCAAAGGCAGACTTAATAGCTGCAGTTAGCTCTTTTTTCTCAAAAGGTTTTTCTAAAAAAGCAAAAAAATGTTTCTCAAAAGGTTCAGGAATTTTATCTGTCACCTCTTCTTTACGGCCTGACATTAATACCAATGGAATCTTCTTTAGCTGAGATTGGGATTGAATTTTTTGGAACACTTCCCAACCAGTAACTTTTGGTAGTAGAAAGTCCAACATAATTAAATTCGGACGTTCCTTAATAATAAATTTCAGTCCCTCTTGGCCATCCTTTGCCTCTATAACATTAAAGTTTCCTTGGGGAAGCATTTCTTTGACTCTTACCCTAATAACTTTACTATCATCAATAACTAAAATTTTGTGTCCTGCCACGACTAGCTCCTCCAGTTATCAGTTAGTGTTTCAAATTAATCTTATCTATATTCCTGTAATCAGCCATCAAGATTGCTAAATCATGGCTTCTACATTGATCTGTTCTAATATAAAAGCGCACAAAAATTTTTAATTTTTTATGGCTACAAAAAATGGTCGGTCAATATCAACTCAGGTCAACACTGCTGGGATGAAAGGCCAAATTCAGAGTATGCCAAAGTGGCTGCGTCCTTCTTTGGGAAAAGCTAGTGATATTTCTACTGTACAGAAAATTATAAAGCAGCGTCAGCTCCATACCATCTGTGAAGAAGGTCGCTGTCCTAACCGAGGCGAATGTTATGCCCAGAAAACAGCTACTTTTTTATTGATGGGTCCTACTTGTACGCGGTCTTGTGCTTTTTGTCAAGTGGATAAGGGTCATGCTCCGATGCCCTTAGACCCGGAGGAACCACAAAAAGTAGCTGAGGCTGTAGGATTGTTAGGTTTGGAGTATGTGGTATTGACTTCTGTTGCTAGGGATGATTTGCCAGATGGTGGTGCTAGTTGGTTTGTCGCAACAATGACAGCTATTAGACAACGGAACCCAGGGGCGAAAATAGAGGTTTTGACGGCTGATTTTTGGGGTGGTCAAGGTGGACTTGGGGTTGAGAAGTTATCTGTTTCTTTAGCTGAAAAGCAAAAGCAACGGATCAAGATAGTTATAGATGCTGAACCTGCTTGCTATAACCATAATATTGAAACAGTACGACGATTACAAGGCCCTGTGCGTCGTGGGGCAAAATATGAGCGATCGCTTGATGTATTACGGATTGTTAAGGAGTTAAACTCTAATATTCCTACTAAGTCAGGTCTAATGTTGGGACATGGAGAAACGAAAACTGAAATAGTTGAGGCCATGGCAGATTTGAGAAGAGTAGGATGCGATCGCATTACTTTAGGCCAATATATGCGTCCTTCTCTAGCCCATTTGCCCGTACAAAAATATTGGACACCAGAAGAGTTTGAGGAGCTTGGAGCGATCGCCCAACAAATGGGCTTTTCTCATGTGCGTTCTGGCCCTCTAGTGCGTAGTTCTTATCATGCTGGAGAAAGTGTTTAAGTCAAGAAGGGAAAAGAAAACAAATAAATTCCTAATCTTTAAATGTTTGTATGATATTGAATCAATTGTATGATAGGATTTTCTTGATCCCAAAAAAATGCGGTGGGTCTCATCGTCTCTGTCTGCAGAGGGTTAAGTGGTTGCACTCCCTGTGTTCGCGCAGCGTTGCGCCAGCAAAACAGAAAGCCCTATCCATGAGGTTGGGAAGCCCACATCATCATCTTTGATTTGATGTAGGAGAACGTCACTATAAAAATGGAGAATAAATTTAGATGAAATATTCTTTTCGTGCAGGTTGGGCTTTATTATTATTGGCTATCAACTTTGTTGTTGCGGGCTACTATTTCGGCGCTATCCAGTAGTCTTCAGACCTTTCCTTAGCAAATCTGTGCCACTCTTAGGATACTATATTCTTTAAGAGTGGCACTTTAATGAAGTCAGAAGTCAGAAGTTAGAAGTTAGAAGTTAGAAGTTATTTTTGTAACGGGGATTTTGAGTAACTCTCTAAAAATATTTCGCCAGTCAAGGCGGGGTTACGCGACCCAATTATTTTGATAACGATATATTTACCTAATCTATTTCAAGAAGCACATCCTCAAAATCAAAAAATCATAACTCTATCCACAAGATTTATCTCGCCACTCAATCTCTAATAAACTTAATAACCTTTCGTCTCCTTTGATCTTAGCTATTGAACGTTGCCATTGTAATATATCGCATATATTTGTTCTATTTACCTGAGCTATCTTTTTTGGCTCAACCTGTTTCTCTTTTACTATTTGAGCAACATTAATAGTTTGTTTTTCCTTAGCTAACTCATCATCTCTAGCGCAGAACAGCTTTTTAGAAGGATGCTGAGGTATGGGAATATGTTTAACGTAAGGATAAGTCCATCCTTGGTCTCTATGTTGTCCCCTGTATTCCTCCACTGCTTCCCCCATCATCATATTAATAGTAGGAAGTTCTTGTCGATTACGCTGATAGTCATTATTTAGTTTCATCTAATCATACAATTTTATATTTTTTTCTGTATCTATTTTTACATTTTACTCAAAAACTAGAATGTTTTTGACAAAAATTTACCTAAATGTTGCTAGAAAGCCTGGGCTAAAAGAAGTGAATATAGAGTGATGATGAATCAAATACTGGGAAAAATATTTCCCACTGTTGCCTCACAGGACTGCGCGTTTCCTCTCTTGGTGGACATTCCCATGGTGCTCCCTTCAGGACCGTAGTGAACCGACACACTTTAAATGGTGCATTAGACGGGGAGTGTGGGGAGTGTGGGGAGGGTGGGGAGAAAAAGACATCTATAGAATAGAATACAAAAATTTATTGCACAGTTTTAGCTGTGTCAGTCCAGTAGGGACAGGAAACCTTTCCCTATGGGAGACTACAGGTTTTGCCCCACAATATGTTGACCGAATAATTAAGGTTTAAAGCCTCTCTCTCCTTTAAAGGAGAAACAAGCGGTAGAGGAATGGCGAGGAGACCTCGCCAATCGACCAAGAGAGAAAAAATTTTCATTATTACTCAATCCTCTTCTTTTCAAGGAGAGGTAATTGTTAATTATTAATTATTATTGTTGAAGAACTAGACAGTGCAAAGTTCTGGGAATAACTATTGCTAGCTAAGGCTTTCAGGGATTTCAAGGTTAGAAAATCTCAATTCACTAATATAGGTTCTGTAAGCCTTTTCCAATAATACTTTTAGTCTTGAAAGTAAATTGTTTTTCAGAAGAACTTTGTACTCTCCAGATTCCGTATCAAAAAAGTGAAGCTTTGCCTTAGCAAAACTTTGGGTTCCGACAGCTTGCGTCTGTGGTGTCCTTCAGGGTCGCACCGCTGTTCCCTATTTTCTGGAGATGTCTATTCTTAAAAATAGTGACAGAGATAACTGACAAATAACAACAAGTAGTGTTAAAAAACAATTTTTCTGACAAAATTCCTCTTGAATTCTGACTACTGTACCTTGGGAATTTGACGGTTGCCAGACATACTTCATTAGACTCTATATCTTGAGCTTTTCTATTCTCTAATATTGAAAAGATTATTGTCCATAATTTATGCCAATAATGGGCAATTATCATTGATTTGTTTGTGTAAAAAATTAGCTTATTATTATATGTTGACAAAGTAGCCAAGTATTATTTAATATAGAATTACAGACACATAAATAAACAAATACGGCCAGAAAAAAATATATATAAATTTAAGGTAGATTTTATGAAAAGAATCATCAAAAATCAATCTACTTCTGCTCATCCATTGGGTAGATTTGTAACTAGAGACGCATTAGCATTTCATTTGGGAATTAAATCAGATAATATCTACAAAATAAACTGTTGGAAATATGTGATTCATGTTGTAGGCAAAGGTAAAAGTAGGTTTGTAAGTTATGCCGATATGCCACCTATTTTGGGGGTAGAACCACCAAGAAAATCAGATTTCACTAAATGGAGAAAGCGCATAAAGGCTAGAAAGCAAAAGTATGTTCCTAAGTTTTGGGCACAATTTTATGTTGAGAAAATTCAGAAATCTAATTCAATTCAAAGATTACATGGTTGGGAAAATTTAGTTAAACAATGCAAGTCATTAATATCATTAGAAGGAGTAAAAAAAATAGACAGTGCTTTGATTCAAGAAAAGTCTAAATTAGAAAAATTAGCTTATCATAGTTAGTAAAAATAACTACGATTTAATATTGATTACTATCTCACGATAGTCACATTTGAGTAAGATATAAATTGTATTTATTTTAGTAATATGACTTAAAAGTAAGATGGCGATCACACAAATATTAAATTCTATCAAAAATTGTTTTTGTAACGGGGATTTGAGCAAGCCTCCAAAAACATTTCGTTTTAAAAGCCTAACGGCAGTTAGATCCTACTAGATATGGTAGTTCTGCGTAAGTTCTGTGAGTGCTAATAGACATTTGTTCAATAATTGATAATTGATAATTACCTCTCCCTAAAAGCTATCCCTTATAAGGAACTCCTGAAAACCTTGTGGGAAGCAGGGGAGAAAGGAGAAAGAATCATAGTAGATAGGAAAAACTACTTAAGTTATCGAAAAAAATGTACTTTTTAATACACTTTTTCTCTAACAAAAACCTTTGAAAGACTTATACATAACTTGTCTATTTTATCAATTTTTATGTTAAGAAAGATGTTTATAAAGCATAGCCCTAAAAGGAAAAGGAAGAGGATCTAATAAAAAGAAAATATTTTCTCTCTTGGTCGATTGGATATGGCGAGGAGACCCGCTCTTATCAGAGCCGCTTCGCTAACGCCATCCCACCCTACGGGAAGCTGCGCTAACGACCGCTTGTTTCTCCTTCAAAGGAGAGGCTTTAAACCTTAATTATTCGGTAAAAATCAAAAATCAAATCAATTATTTCTCCCTGTTGCCTGTTGCCTCTTTTCTGGAGATGTCTAATAGTTGCCATTAAGGCAACATTGACTCCCAAGATTGACCAAATTGCTTCACAATAAAAAGTACATATAGTCAAGGAATAAGGAGTAGACCATGCGACTACTACACACCATGCTGCGAGTCAACAACCTAGAAGAATCCCTGAAATTCTACTGCGATGTCCTCGGCATGAAACTATTGCGCCAAAAAGACTATCCAGGTGGTGAATTTACTCTAGCTTTTGTTGGTTATGGCGATGAGTCAGACCACACGGTACTCGAATTAACATATAACTGGGGCAAAGACCAATACGACTTGGGCGATGCTTATGGCCATATCGCTTTGGGCGTTGATGATATTTATGGCACTTGCGAACAAATAAAAGCACAGGGAGGTAAAGTGACTAGAGAACCAGGGCAAATGAAACATGGGTCCACAGTTATTGCCTTCATTGAAGACCCAAATGGGTATAAAGTAGAACTAATTCAATTAAGCTCTCGTAGCAGTAATTCAGAAAAAGAAGTTGCAGTTAGCGCTCATTGAAGAAGGCTGAAGGCATAGGGGAGTAGGGGAGTAGGGGAGTAGGGGAGTAGGGAGCAAATTTAAACTTTTTTCCCCTATTCTCTAATTGAATCTCCTGATTTCTGTAAGTCCCCCTACTGAAGGCTTCCCTATCTGAAGACTACAGCCAAAAGCACATACCGCCTTTCAACAATTATTAATTATTAGAGGATTGATCCTTAAGGAAAAAATTTATTCTCTTGGTCGATAGTCGGCCAGCGCAGAAAACCTGCGCCATCCCACCCTAACGGGAAGCTCCGCTAACGACAGCTTTTTTCCCCTTGAAAGGGGAGGCGGAATTAGCTGAATTATTTAATTATTAATTATTCAGTAAAGATACCATAAGGTTTCTATATAGTGTTTCTCAGGTTAGCGAGGTAAAGTTATCTTTTTTCTTTGTATTTCCCTGTTGCCTGTTGCCTTCCGGAGCTGTTGCCTAAAACCCAGAATTGTGTAACCCACAAGTATGAGAATTGCTATATCAAGTTTTATAGGAAAAAATTTAAAATAGTCCAAATGCAGCCAACCGACCCAAGTAAATTTACAGAACAAGCCTGGGATGCCATAGTCAAATCACAGGACGTTGCCCGACGTTACCAAAACCAACAACTAGAAGTAGAACATCTAATCATTGCTCTTTTAGAACAACAGGGTACAGCCAATAAAATTTTAAACCGCGTTGGCATAGAACCAGAAAATCTCCTCCAACAAATAGACTCTTTTGCCAAACGCCAACCCAAAGTGGGTAGTATCGAACATCTCTATCTAGGGCGCAGTCTGGAAATTTTTCTAGACCTCGCTGATGAAGCTAGAGAAAAATGGGAAGACAAATTTATTGCCGTCGAACACCTCCTACTCGCCTTTTACCAAGACAAACGCCTTGGCAATAAACTCCTCAGTGGAGGTACTCCCCAACTACCAACTCGCCCTGGTTTTGAGCGCCCCCAAACCTCACCCAAAGTTGAATTTGAACAACTAGAAGCAGCAATTAAAGCAGTTCGTGGTAGTACCAAAGTCGAAGACCAAAACCCAGAAGCTAGTTATGATGCTTTGGCAAAATATGGGCGCGACCTCACAGAGTTAGCTAAAGCAGGTAAACTTGACCCTGTTATTGGCAGAGATGAAGAAATTCGGCGCGTGGTTAGTTGTTTATCCCGTCGGACAAAAAATAATCCCGTACTTATTGGAGAACCAGGAGTTGGAAAAACAGCGATCGCTGAAGGTTTAGCTCAACGCATTGTTAATGGTGATGTACCGGAGTCTCTTAAAGAACGACAACTCATTGGTCTTGACATGGGAAGTCTCATCGCTGGGGCAAAATTTAGAGGGGAATTTGAAGAAAGACTCAGATCGGTTTTGCGAGAAGTAACCAACTCTGACGGTCAAATTGTTTTATTTATCGACGAACTACATACTGTTGTTGGAGCAGGTTCCAGTGGCGGTACGGGTTCGGGTGTAGATGCAGGTAACCTCCTCAAACCAATGCTTGCTCGTGGAGAACTTCGGTGTATAGGAGCTACAACTATTGATGAATATCGTAAACATATAGAAAAGGATGCTGCTCTGGAACGTCGGTTTCAAAAGGTAGAGGTTGGTCAACCAAGTGTAGAGGATACTATTTCTATTTTACGGGGGTTGAAAGACCGTTACGAAACTCACCATGGTGTAAAAATTACTGATGCTGCTTTGGTTTCTGCTGCAACTCTTTCTAACCGTTATATTTCTGACCGCTTTTTGCCAGATAAGGCGATCGACTTGGTAGATGAAGCTGCTGCTCAACTAAAAATGGAAATTACTTCTAAACCTGAAGAACTGGAAGCTATTGATAGACGTATTATGCAGTTGGAAATGGAGAAACTTTCTATAGAGGGAGAATTGCAAAGCAGCAAAAAAGATCAAAATTCTGAACCTACCCCACCTGTGAAAGTTTCTCCAGCATTGCAACGCATTACAAATGAAATTAATGTCTTGAAGCAAAAGCAGGAAAAATTTTCTTCTAAATGGTCTGGGGAAAAAGAATTGTTAAATACAATTAATTCCCTTAAAGCAGAAGAGGATAAATTAAAAGTACAAATAGAACAGGCAGAACGAGCTTATGACCTGAATACCGCAGCTCAATTAAAATACGGTCAACTCGAAACTGTACATCGCGATCGCGAAGCTAAGGAAGCAGAATTATTAAAGGTTCAAGCTCAAGGTTCGTCTCTCCTCCGAGAACAAGTTACGGATGCAGATATTGCCACTATCGTTGCTAAGTGGACGGGTATTCCGGTAAATCGTTTATTGGAGTCGGAACGCCAGAAGTTACTACAGTTGGAAAAACATTTACATCAACGGGTAATTGGGCAGTCGGAAGCGGTGGAAGCTGTAGCTGCAGCTATTAGACGTGCTAGAGCAGGGATGAAAGACCCAGGGCGGCCTATTGGTTCGTTTATGTTTCTCGGTCCTACTGGAGTTGGTAAAACAGAATTGGCGCGAGCTTTGGCACAGTTTTTGTTTGACCGGGATGATGCTTTAGTCCGCATTGATATGTCGGAATATATGGAAAAACACGCTGTTTCTCGGTTAGTAGGGGCACCGCCTGGATATGTGGGTTATGACCAAGGGGGTCAGTTATCGGAGGCAGTAAGAAGACATCCTTATTCTGTGCTGCTGTTTGATGAAGTTGAGAAGGCTCACCCGGATGTATTTAATATATTGTTGCAGGTATTGGATGATGGTAGGATTACTGATTCTCAGGGGCGGGTAGTTGATTTTAGTAGTACTGTAATTGTAATGACGAGTAATATTGGTGGTGAGTATATTTTGGATGTGGCGGGGGATGACTCTAAGTATGAGGAGATGTATAAACGGGTGATGGGGGGGTTGCGAAAACATTTTCGACCAGAGTTTTTAAACAGGGTGGATGAGATTATATTGTTCCATACTTTAAGGAAGAGTGAATTACGGCAAATTGTGGAGATTCAAGTGAAGAGAATTGAACGATTATTAGGGGAACAAAAGATTAGTTTGAAATTAACTCCTGCGACTTTAGACCACATTGCTGAAGTGGGATATGACCCGGTTTATGGAGCGCGACCTTTGAAACGAGCAATTCAAAAAGAATTAGAAAATCCTCTGGCAAATTTGATTTTAGAGAATAAGTTTGTTGGTGGGGATGTTGTGGTAATTGATTGTGTAGATAGTGGTTTAGTGTTTGGGAAAAAGGATGAGTTAGAATTGGTGAAAAGTTAATAATAAATAACAGTGCGAGCTTCTAGCTCGCTAGTAACAATTATTAGGCAAAAGTGTTAATGAACAGCAGAACAACTTTTAGCAGCAGAACTAAATAATGAAAAAATTGCAAGAGACAATTTACAGAATATGCGGTTAATTAGGTAAAAGGGGTATGGCGATCGCTAGTTTTCCCTCTAGTAATTATGCTAGATGCTAGTAGATAATGTACTTTGTTTCATCACCCCTTTGATCAAAAAAATATAGAATATTGGTTAATGGTACATAGACATTTTCTATATAAAAAAAGGCTAGTTTTTGATATTAATTTAGTCATTTTATTACACTTTTTTTGGTAATTTATATGGCACTCAAACCTCTAACTTCTGTGGGCTTATTATTTATTAAGCAGACCTTAATTACCTGATTGTCAAAAAGCAATTAAAGCGGTCTTACTCAACTCATCTTAGGGAGATATAATACCATGTTTTAATATATGGTATTGTCTTTTCTTAAAATATCAAGCTTTTCTTCCAGTTGAACTGTTAAATGTTCAAGTTGAGTATCTGAACTCAATTGTTGTCGTCCAGTTTGAGCAATTTTCAGCAATTGTGTACCAGAAACTTGTTCTTGTTGTTGCCAAATTTGTCTGAAGTTAGGAAATTGGAGTAAACTATTTTTCCAATGACTAAAAGCATTTAGAGAGGAACGAATTCCGCCTGCATATTGGGGATAAGATTTAACCAAAGGTGAAAGAAAATAAGGATAGTATTCTACACCAATTGAAGAACACCAATCTTGCCATTTAAACAGTAAAATTCTCGGACTGGTAATAATAGGAATCCAAGGCACCCTAAAAGTATCAGCGATAATTGCACCATGCATTGCTTCAGCTAGTAAAACTTCTGTTTGGCTAATAGTAGATAAAATCTCATCTACTGAGGAGCGGGGATCTAAATAATGAAATCCGATTTGTTCACATATATTCTGCCAGATTTCTTCTGCAAAAGTGGCATGATGAATATGTGGCATATAAGTAAAACGATAAATTTTTTGCAGTGAAGGTTGATATAAACGTCTCGTTAAAATTGCCCCATCTGTGATTGCTAAATCAGGAGATAAACCTAACTTTTTAGCAGATAATTTTCCTCGAACACAGTACAATTTCCAATTTTTATCTAAAGTTTTTAATGGCTGTTCATAACCTACACCTGTACTAAAAATAATTAAACGTTGAGCTTGGGGAATTCGTTGAGGTAAGAGTTGATTTAATAGAGTTCCAATACCAATAAAAGTCGTTGTTTCATCTTCATCAAAAAATTCTGGTAGGAGTTGAGGCCATAACCAATTATTTAATTCATCTCCAAAATTACTAAACCCATCTCGACGTTTGTAGTAAAATAGTTTCATAGTTTAAGATTTGATGCAACAGACATAATTTTAGACTTTCCTCGCTCGATCGCCCAAGATAAATAACGAGTTTCGAGAATCATATTTTGAACTAAACTAGATTTAGAACACCAGTCATCAAAAGCAGGAATTGCAATTTCTGTGAGAAAGTAACGCCACTTTTTAGTAGTTTGAGCAGGATTAATTTTTTCTACTTGTAATTGACCATTATTTACTAAAGTCTGACGTAAGTTTATATCTGATTTTAGCTTCTTTAAACTGTCAAGCAACTCCTTCAAAGAAGTAACTTCTAAATAATTGAAGTTAGGTTTTCCTTCTGTACGATATGCAGATTCATAACCTAATATAGCGGGAACACCTGCTAACCAAGCATTATAAAGTTTAGTTGCTGGTTTATTTATATATTTATTCTGTTTGCCAAAACTTCGGATAGCAACTACTGCATCAGCTTGACTATAATCATTCCAACGATTATCAATTTTTTGATAATTCGTTGAGTGATTTTGATTAATAATCGGACGCCAATTTAAATCTAGTTTATTGAGTTCATTTGTCCAATTCAAACTTAAGAGTTCCGGAGCTAAATTATTTTTATGACCAAAAAAAACAATATTTTTAAACTGATTACCCCGTTCAATATTCCGAGTAATTAATCCTGGTTGTGTCCAATGAGGTATATAGTAGTTATAATTATTTATAGGTGTTATTTCTTGAGGATTTTGTACCACATGAATTTGAGCATAGGGATAAAAATTTAATTCTGCTTTAAGACAAATTAGAAGTAAATTTTTTCCTGGTTTAATGCCTTTATGAATATAAAGAGAATTGCGATGAACAATAACAATTCCAGACTGGGGTAAATAATCTACTAATTCACAAGAAAAACCATCTGCTTTTAGACGCAGATAAGTTTGCAATGTCCAAGCATAAATTCCTATACCAAATCCAGCCCAATTCTCATGGGGATTTTCAGGTAACTTTTGGGGAAATAATTTACGAGGGATATAAAAGTAAATAGTCGGTTTCATCAGAGATTTTGTATTTTTAAGCCTTAAACCAAAAATGGGGAAATGACTTTTTTGTTTGTAGTAGGGCTTTAGCCCTATCTATACTTAGGGCTAAAGCCCTACTACGAGCTTTAATTATAACTATTTAACCGGACATGATATTACTTTATTTTTTTCATTTATCTACAGCAATATGTATATTTTTGGAAGTATCCCAATTTTTCACGTTATACCAATTTGAAAAGAGAATGCTATACTTAGGTGAGACTTCAATTATTAAATAATTAAAACTTGCTCTTTAACCTTTTTGACAATTATTAGCTAGTTAGTATTAATTATTCTTGTGTTGACTTCTCCCCCACTCCCCTGCTCCCCTACTCCCCCACTCAAGAAAATGTAGCAAAGATTTATCAAATTGGTATTAGATGTTTTAAGGGGTGCTAAAAACATTGGTAAGTCCTTACTTTAGGTAATGCTTTTACAAAAACTGGATGCTCCCATATTTTTCTTAAAATAGCAGTAGCCAGAATTTTTAGGACATTCTTAAGAACTCAAATTGGGTAACGACAACGATTTTCCTTCTGACTGTACGTCGCCTTTCATGTCAGCGACAGCCGAAATTTGATGGCTCTGTTGCCTGACTTTTAATTCCTGGTATAATTGCACTTTCCATAGATAAAATGGACTAACTAAAATGCTTAATAGTAGTGTCATTTCACAAGCAGCAACTATATCTGTTTTCAGCAAATTATAGTTTTTGATAAAGTAAGATAAAGCTTTCCGAGAATCATTAACTAGATAAGCAAAAAATGCTAGAGGTCTTTGCCAAGGTTTAAGTCTGATCATTCTAATATGATTTCTGTGTAACCCTGAACCACGCGCGAGAGATAGTAAATAATTTCGCTCCAATCTTGAAGAAGATATCATGTGATGGAGATGCATTTCAGGATTGTACCAAATTTCCCATCCTGCATTTTGTATATGAGCAAAAACCTCCATATCTTCTCCTTTAAGTGCCAAAGATTTTCCAGCAGTTCCTGTCAGGAATAAATTTTCAGGAACACTTTCTAGCCATGCTTTTTTAGAAACAACTGTACCAGCTCCAGGAGGCAAAACTTTTTTCTTACGCTTATAGCAAAAAGCTTTTTGACCTCTTTCAATAATTGCCAAATACACAGCTATCTTTTGAAAATTTTGAGGTGGTTCAACTTCAAATTCCCCATGAATTTGTCCTCCATAAGCACCTACTTTAGGATGTGATTTACCAAAAGCATAAGCTTTAGCAACCCAGTCAAGTGCAGGTAAATTATCATCATCAATAAAACCTACTAAAGAACCTTGTGCTTTTTCCATTGCTTTCCTTCTGGCAAAAGCACATCCTTGCCGAGTTTCAGTAAAATATTTGAGAGGAAATTTTTCTCCCCAATTAGATTGGTAATTAGCAACTATTTTGGCTGTATTATCTGTGCTGTTGTTATCAACTATAACAATTTCCCAGTCTATTTCTTCTATTCCCACCTGATTTTTAAGTCTGCCCAAAATTTGAGGCAAATTCTTGGCTGAGTTATATGCTCGAATAGCAACAGTAAAATCAATCATTAGAAAAATCAATATACCTTCCCATTGGCAAAGGGAAGGAATTTGGAATCGGGTTAAAGCCAATTAAAAAATAGATGTAAAGTCTGCCTCTGTCAAGGTAGTGGTATCAATCCCGTTGAGGACAGCGAGTGTCTCGTATATTTCAAAGTTCTGAAAAAAGATCGGATAAAAATATTTATCCGATCTTTAATGTACGGTAAGTTAATCAGTAAATATTGAGGAGATATTGCCTTAATTTTTACTCATTGAACTTGAAAGGAATATTAACTTTATTCCTAAAAATACTGACCCTTAAGAATTGATTGTAGAAGCAGTATTTGAAAGTTATACGGAAGTAAAGTCACTCTCAGTTAAAGCGGTAGTATTAATACCATTGAGAATAGCGAGTGTTTCTTCACCTGAGATAATACTATTTCCAGTAAAGCTCAAGTCAGCAAAAGTTAGACCCTCAGCTAAACCGATGAAGTCAGTTCCAACTTCAAAGTCAACAATAGTATCAGTTCCTTCACCAACAGCTAAGATAAAGGTATCAGAACCTTGACCACCAGAGAAGTTATCTCCAGTGATAACGTCATCACCCAAACCACCGCGGATTAGGTCATCGCCATCATCACCCCAAATTAGGTCATCACCTTCGTCACCGTAAAGTTCGTCGTTACCGCCTTTACCTCCAATGCGGTCATTTCCTACACCACCAGAAATCGTATCATCTCCGCCAGCTTGACCTCCAGAGGAACGACCTCCCTCTCCCCGCAGAACGTCATCACCTGCGTTCCCGATAATTTCATCATCACCGAGAAGACCTGTTAAGGTGTCACTTTCAGCCGAACCGATGAGAACGTTGGGTTGAGGAGTTGGGGTCAGAAGTGGTGAAATCAGGTCTTGAACCTCGTCTCGCAAAGCTTCTGGGGCGTTCCAACTTCCATCCAAAGGGGTAACGGTAATAAACCCAGATAAAAATTCTCCGCCTTCTGAATTGGGTTCAATGTCTGCATCTGGCGGTAATTCAACTGGCGCAAAACCCAGTCCGGCACCGCCACTGGGAAGTTCACCGAAGTCAATATCAAACGGTGTAATGTCGCTAGTTGAAGTAAATTTCACCCCTTGAATTTCCTCAATCCCTTCTGGAAAACGCACCGGAATATTAATGCTTAAACCTGTTCCTTCGGGTAAAATAGTCTCGTCTAATTCCTGAGTTGCTTGCAGTTGGGAAATTAAATTTGTAACAAAATCTGCCCCAATTTCGTAGGCTTCATCAACGACAGTTTCATCCTCAAAATCAATCCCTGCACTAATCGCAATAGCCGGAACATCTCGTAATAAAGCCGTAACCGCCGCACTAACTGTTCCAGAAGAAACGGCACCACCCGGACCGATATTTTCGCCTTCGTTAATACCCGAAATGACTAAGTCAGGTTTATCGTCTAAAACAAAGTCTAAAGCCGCCCAAGTTGTGGTTCGAGGTGCGCCATCAACAAACCATTGATTCTCCTCAAAATTCACGACTTCTGTGGGCTGGAAAATGGCATCAACATCCAGAACTGTTCCTTTTCCACTCTGTTGTTCTTTGGGGGCAACGAGGGTAACATTATGACCTGCGACGGTTAAGGTTTCGTAGAGAACTTTTATTCCTTCTGCTTCAAAACCATCATCATTTGTAATCAGAATATCCAGGGGTTCAGCCGTGACATTTTCGGGGGCAGCTTCAATTCGTTGACTTAAACTGTCTCGAATCTCTTCACTCCCACTCCAGTCCCCATCAATAGGAGTTACGGTAATTGCACCTGCGAGGAACTGTTCTCCTTCTGAGTTAATATTCGTCACTTCATCGGGAGAAATAGGCGAATTAAAGTCAATTAAAACTCCCACACCTTCCCCAAAGGTTTCGGGTAATTCTCCAAAGCGGAGGTCAAGGGTTGAAACCTCATCTAACGCTGTGAATTTAACGCCCTGAATTTCCTCAACGCCTTCCGCAAATTCTGTGGGAATATTGACATTTAAACCCACACCATCGGGTAAGAGTTGTTCTGTGTCATTTTCTTCCAACTGTTGGATCATTTCAACAACAAAATCTGCCCCAATGTCATAGGCTTCTGCTAACTTCTCCTCATCTGAACCAGTTCCCGCACTGACCGCAATCGCTGGAATTCCGCGTTGAATTGCGGTTGAAGCTGCACTAACCGTTCCCGAAGAAATGACAATATTACTGCCAATATTTGCCCCTTCGTTAATCCCAGAAATGACTAAATCGGGTTCGTTTCCATCCAAAATAAAATCGAGTGCCGCCCAAGTTGTCACAACCGGACTGCCATCCACAAACCATTTATTTTCCTCAAAATTAACCACTTCTGTGGGTTGGAAAATCTGGTCAACGTTAATCAGAGTTCCCCGTCCACTCTGTTGTTCTTTGGGGGCGACAAGGGTGACGTTATATCCGGCTTCTGTTAACGCCTCAAACATGACGTTAATCCCGTCTGCTTCAAACCCGTCATCATTAACTAACAAAATTTCTAATGATTCTTCGCCCGGTTCAAGGTCATTTGTTGTCTGAAAATTCCAGGTCGTATCATCAGTAATACCTGCAAACGGATTACCTGAAACTGTCTCACCGCTTCCCTGAACCAAAATATTATCAACCGCCCACCACCAATCGTTTCCAGCTTCAAATACGCCGAAGTTCAAAACCGCACTACTTGCATCTTCGGGATTATTTAACGGAATAGATAATGTCTCATTAGTGGACTCATCTGGTTTGAAATTGGGGTCGTTAGGATCGGAAGTCCAACGCAAGAGTTCAATGGGTTCTCCACCATCAAAGGAAACGGTGAGATTAGCTTTCTGATTATCTTCCGGACGCCAACTGGAATCAAATGTGAGAAACGCTGTATTCGCTTCAATTTCTGTTAAGTCAATGGCTGGTGTTTGAATGAAAGCGTTGTACAAATCGGGATTGATATCAACGTCTGCATCATCATATTCATCAGGATCTGCAACCATCACTGTGCCAACCCCTTTGGTAAATTCATTCCGACGTTGACCTCCCGCTGAGGCTGCCCAAGAGTTTTTATCCAAGAACGTCCAACCAAAGAATTCAATCGGCCCACCTGTAGGGGTTGTGCTATTGTCCTGCGTCCAACCTTCCGGGGGAGTAGTTGTAAAGTCTGTACCATCTCCACCTCCTTCTGTGGGACTAACAAACGGTTCTAAAGTTAATCCTTCAAAATCTTCGGTAAACAGAGTGATGGTGTTTGCAGTGTCACGAAATGCACCCTCATCAACCTGTACGAAGTAATCAGTATTTGCTGTCAGGTTGTTATTAGGGTTGATAGTAACAGTGTCTCCCTCAACTATGACTTGAGAAGAAGTAACATCAATTGTTTCGACGATAGTATCATCAGCAGCGATCGCAATTTCACCAGCCCCTACCTGCACGTCCTCATTAAACTCTATTACAAAGTTAGTATCAACCGCCACATTTGCATCTAGGATCATACCCACTTGATCGTCAGCCGTTATCAGAGAGTCGTTATACTCATCGGAGAAGCCAAACGAATGACCTACTCCATCAACTTCATCAAGTTGTACAAAGGTAAAATCAGGTGCTTCTGCGAGCACTAAATCAGCAACAGTTGCTGCTGCCACATCATCAGGAAGCCCGTTTTGTTCAAAGTCAACTATGCCAGGAATACCCGGAATAAATCCCATTTCCGGGGCAAAATGTCCAGTATTAATCGGAGACCAGTTAACGATTGATGCGATGGTTGCATCGGGAATGTTATTATCAACGTATTCAAAAATACTGTCAATTTCGGCGTTGACTGGCTGGCTATTGTTACTCGGAATTCCATGTTTATCTGCCCAAACTCCTGTTAAAATAGTAGACCAACCAGGGCCACTAGAGGTAGCCTGTTCAGAAGCTGTGCCAACAATGCCTCCGATGAAGGATTCAATAATATCAAGATTGTTAATATTAGGTGCTTCTCCCTGTAAATCCAACAAAAGATATTCCTCTAATTGAGCACCATCAATTCCAATCAATATTGCTTTAGAATCAGCCATTGTTCCTCGTTGTTTTTATATTTTTAGGACTTACGCAGTACAACGTATTTCCGTCCCTATCGACCGACAGGGAAGCAATCTCAAATCCTAGTTTTTCCTACCTCATGGGTAAGTCCTGATTTTCTGGAAAGAGTTTAAATTCTCTCAATTATTTTGGAGAGTTGAAAAAAAGATCTGATAAAAATTTTTCTCAAATATTTATCCTAAATAAATTTAGGGTAAGTTATATCATGTCCGGTAGCATCGGTCTTGTATAGCAAAGGTAAGGAAGAAGGAAGAAGGAAGAAGAAAGAGGGAAGAGGGAAGAAGGCTACCCTCGCAAGAAAAAACCATCATTTCCTGTAGATATTCA